>WFXF01000013.1 GCA_015490755.1 Gammaproteobacteria bacterium | reverse complement strand
TGGTAGCTGGAATATTGTTTCAGGCCTTCCAAAATTTGGAAATGCGATGGCTGTTTTTTCAGCAGGATCAACACCTCCACCACCTCCAGAGCCACCCGCTCAGGATAAAACACCACCAGTTATTACTCTAAATGGTTCAAGCAGTATGACGTTGGCTCAAGGTAGCAGCTTTGTCGATCCGGGTGCAACAGCGTGGGATAATAGGGACGGTAATGTAAATGTTACAAAAACAGGTAGTGTAAACAGCTCCAGAGAGGGGCGGTACACCATTACTTACAGCGCAAGAGATAAAGCTGGAAACGAAGCAACAAAAACAAGAGTTGTCGTAGTCAGAGTCAATTCATCTGGTACAGATAAGCCCTATTTAGTTCTTGCTGGTGACTTTACGCCGACTAATGTAAATGCGAACATTTCTTATATTGAAACATTACCTTTCGATGGTGGAATTATTACACCTGTGACTTCATGGATTATTGCCAATGGTAATTCACACCCTGGGTATGGGGCTTTGTGGAATGAAATAAAAGATATGAATTTTCGCAAATGGGATAAAAATTATTTGTTGCTGATGATTGGTAATCCTCCTGACTTTTTTGATGACTGGAGTAATGTAATTGCTTATTGGAGAGATTATGCCAAAGCAGCAAAAGCTATGGGTACTTTTGCTGGAATTGCATTTGATAATGAAGAATATGCAGGGCCGGTTTGGGGCTACCCAGGAGCAGTTAATTATAGAAATAGAAGCTTGCAGGCATATCGTGATCAAGCGCGCCTTCGCGGTAGACAGATCATGCAAGCGATGCAGGAAGAGTTTCCGGATATTTCAGTCATTCACTACCATGGCCCTTATGCGTCAGATCCAAATACACCTAATGCCGTCTCCTTATATCAACTTGAACCAGATGAGAGTAACTTAATGGGTTCATTCTTCATGGGTATGGTTGAAGCAAAAAATGCTACATCAAAGGTTATTGATGGTGGTGAAGTTTACCAGTACCGGACTCCAGATGAGTTTAAAAACTCCTACCAATGGCGCAAATATACGATGGCTTCATCGTCAAATAATAGCCCCGTTATTCCACGTAATGAACGCTCTGCTTATCCAGATAATGTCAGTATTTCATTTGGGCTTTACAACTACAATTGGACTCAATGGGTGGATGGAACCGGGCATCCAATGAACCCTTCAATTATGGAAAATGTTGTGGAATATTCATTGAATAATGCAGATGATGTTGTCTGGTTATACACTGAAGATATGAATTGGGCCGGTGGGGGTGTTTCCAGTGCCTGGATTAATGCGGTACGAAATGGTCGTGAGGCTGCAAAGGGAGGCGTACTAGAGTAGAACCTTCAGGTATGATTCTGTTTAAACAATCTCAAAAGGCACATAGCTAGGAGGCTGTCCGAGAATGGAAGTCGTAGCGAGGGAGAGCCATTTTGAGGCAGATTTGGTGTAAATTTGAGGCGAATAGTTGTTCTATTTAACGAAAATTTACACCAAATATGGCCGAAATGGATTTTCCGCAGTAGACTTTTCATTCTCGGACAGCCTCCTGGTTCTGCTATCTGATGATTGAGATTGTTTAAGCCAAGAAGAAGGCCAAGTCAGAATGGGGAAGTTGCTCACTTATTTATAAGATGTAAAAACCTCGGTTTTACCACTTTCATCAAAGCTGAGTACATCATAGTTTTTAGGCTTTTCAGCATGTGGTTGCATACCGGGTGATTCTTTCGGCATACCAGGTGCGGTAAGTCCTGCGATTTTAGGGCGTTCTGCCAATAACCGTTTGATGTCAGAGGCGGGTACGTGGCCTTCAATTACATAACCATCAATAATTCCCGTGTGGCATGAGGCCAGATTACGTTTGACTCCAAATTTTTCTTTGATCGGGTTCATATTGTTACGTTCTATGGAGGTCACTTCAAAGCCTTCCATGGTCAGATGATCTTCCCAGTCAGTGCAACAGCCGCAGGTGGGGGATTTATAAACAGTAATTTGATGTGGGGTGGATGATTCCATGTTGGCTTCTGTTTGAGGTGTTTTTTCACTACAAGCGCTCAAAGCCGTTGTGATCAAAAGTAGTCCGGTTAGTGAAATTGATTTTAACAAAAAGTGTTTTTTCATGAGGTTATCCATTGGGTTGAGTTATTTTTTCATTGCTGAGCCCGCCGAAGGCTTCAATTAAGGCAGGAATAAAGCGAGAAAGTTCTAAAGTCATCAATGCAAAGTCTGTATCGAAACATGATGCAACATCATCTCCATAACTGTTTTCGGCCTCTTCTTGAACTACATCCAGAAAACGCAGTCGTTTAACTGTTAAATCGTCCGCTAAAATTGCAGTGAGGCGTTCGTTCCATTCAATAGCAAGTTTAGTGACTTGTTTACCTGCTTGTAGATGAGATTGTACTTCTTCGGCCATTAAATCCTGTCGGGTACAACGTATCACACCACCCTCTTTATCGGGGTCACGCAGCTCACACTGATTTTCAATGACAAAATTATGAGTCGGTGTGTGCTGGCTTAACCAGCGCGTGAGTATATCGGTTGGATTACCATTCACTTTAGGTAATTGAGTCGGAAATTGGCCGATAGCTTTGCGTAATAAGCTGACTAAATCTTCAGCTTTAGTCGTATTGGCAGCATCCACAACCAGCCAGCCATTATGTGGATCAATATAAGCAAATGTGTAGTTTGAACGACTGAATGCCCGTGGCATGAGGTCTTGCAGTACTTCTTCTCGAATCCCTTTACGCTCTTTAGTGCGTACGGGTCTGGCTTGGGTATCTTCAATGTCAGCGACTTTTTCAGCGACAATTTCATTGACAACCGATGCAGGTAAAACCTTTTCTTCTTTGCGAGCGCACACCATAATATAGCCATTGGTGGCATGAGTGAGCTGTGAACCATGACGGCCCAATGGTGGAACCCAGCCAAAAGTAAATGTTTCCAGACTGCTGCAAGGGCGAAAAGCGTGTTCAGCAAGTTTTTGGTGCAACTCTTCGGCGGTAATTTCAAAGGGGGTTGTCATACGGTGAATCTGTAGATTTTTAAACCACATAAGTGCAAAGTGACCTTGTCAAAATTAAAATCAGGGCCGGGATTATACTCAAATGCAATCAAATGTGCCTCCTGATTGTTTACTATGTACAGGCCATAATAAAATCAGGAGAATAATTTAAACTTGTATGAAAAGAGCATCAGCGAACCAGTGGAGTGAGAGCTTTAGCGCGAATGATATTCAACTGATTCAATCGGCTTTGTCTTTTTCTGAAAATAGAGAACGATCAGAACTCAGCGATCAAAATCAGATCGCTAAAATTTTGGATCATCTTAATGTTGATTGCGAAACCATTGTGGCGGCAATACTGCTTGCCGGTTTAGAAAAAGGGGCTTTTGATCAATCAATGATGGTTAACGCTTACCCCGCTTCTATTTGCAATCTGGCCATACAATCACAAACATTAATCCATCTCGAGAGAGACTGGATTGATAAACTCCAGGGTGGCCTGGAGGAGAATGACAACAGCACACATCATATGATGCTGTTAAATATGATGAAAGATGCTCGTGCGGTATTTATTATACTGGCTTATCAATTACTCAGAATGCATCAATTAGCGCAGCAAACAGAAGCAGAGCAACACCGAATTGCCAAAGAAACAGAGCAAATTTTTGTACCACTGGCTAACCGTTTGGGTATTGGTCAATTAAAATGGGAATTGGAAGATCTGGCATTTCGTTGTTTGCAGCCCGCTGAATACAAAAAAATTGCCAATGCATTGGAAGAGCGCAGGGTTGATCGTGAACAATATATGCGTTCAGTCGTTGATGAGCTGCAAATTAAGTTAAATGAAGCAGGTTTGGAGGCAGAGGTTTATGGTCGTGCCAAGCATATCTTTAGCATATGGAAAAAAATGCAGAAAAAGGATCTGAAATTTTCTGATTTATACGATGTGCGAGCTGTGCGGATCATGGTTAAAGATTTGTCCTCTTGTTACTCTGCATTAAGTATTGTGCATGATTTGTGGCAATTTATTCCCAGTGAATATGATGATTATGTTGCTGCGCCGAAAAAAAATAACTATCAAAGCTTGCATACAGCAGTTATTGGCCCAGAAAGTAAAACAGTAGAGATTCAGATTCGCACGTATGAAATGCATGCGCATGCTGAACTGGGAGTGGCCGCACATTGGCGTTATAAAGAGGGTGGTAAAAGGGATAAGGGGCTGGAAGAGCAGCTTGAATCATTGCGTGATGCTCTTAATCGAACCGAAGAAACTGTGGATACCACACTTCAAAAGCCTTCGCGAATCTATGTGCTGTCACCTAAAGGCCATGTAGTGGAGTTACCTTCTGCGGCAACGCCGCTGGACTTTGCTTACCATATCCATTCAGAGGTTGGAAATAGATGCCGCGGTGCAAAAGTGAATGGGAAAATGGTTCCTTTGACCTATCAGTTATTGAATGGCCAAACCGTTGAAATTATTACTGCTAAAGATGCGCGGCCCAGTCGTGACTGGTTGGTTCCATATTTTGGCTACCTGAAATCTTCCCGGGCTCGATCGAAGGTCAGATCCTGGTTTAAACGAGAATTTCGGGGAGAGCATGTCAATGCAGGTAAAAGTGCGATTACAAAGCAATTGGGGGTATTGCCGAGCAATACAGCCTTAAAAACTCTGGCCAAAACATTTAATTTTTGCCATGTTGATGATTTCTATGCTGCAGTAGGTCGTGGCGACTTAGGTGTAAATCAGGTATTAAATTCTCTTGAAGTTCCCGAAGAAAAAGTAAAAAAAGAGGTTATTCCCTTGCCGGTGGGGCAGGGAAGAAGTTCAAAGCAGCCGAAAAGCACTCTTGTTATCGAAGGGGTTGATGGTTTAATGACCAATTTGGCTCGGTGTTGTAAACCGTTTCCAGAAGAAAATGTGGTGGGTTTTATCACCCAGAACAGAGGTGTCACGATCCACCGCGAAGATTGTTCAAATGTGGTGGCATTGAGAGAGCAGTACCCTCAAAGGTTTGTTGCTGTGAATTGGGGCGGCGGCAAGCAAGTTCAAAGTTATGAAGTCGATATCGAAGTGATTGCTCTGGATAGAACCGGGCTGTTGCGTGATGTTATGGCGGTTTTATCAAAACATGCAATTAATGTTAATAAAGTTAATACGTTTACAGATAAAAGTCTGCAACAGGCAAAAATGCGTTTGACCCTGGAAATAAATGATTCAGAGCAATTGGTTTCAGTATTGGAAAAGTTAATTCATGTACGTGGTATTTTTGAGGCGAGAAGGATTAAATAGAGCCGTATGTTACTTGTAGTAATGGAGTGATTGTTATGCTTGGTGACGGTATTAAAGAGTGTTCACAAAACAACTTTTACACTCTGATCTGTTCTGTAGCAAAATTTCTACGCTATAAATGTTTCAATCCATTTAACATTATCAATCTTATATAGCAGCATTAAGGGAAATTATGTCTTTAGGATCATTGATGGTTGGAATTTCGGGGTTGGAGTTAACCCCGGTTGAAAAAGAGATATTGCTACACCCGTTGGTCGGGGGAGTGATTCTGTTTAGTCGAAACTATGCTTCTATTACTCAATTAAAAGCATTAACCACTACAATTCATCAGCTTCGTGAGCCACATTTATTAATTGCAGTTGACCAGGAAGGGGGGCGCGTACAGCGCTTTAAAGAAGGTTTTACTCAACTGCCACCTGTACGTCGTTTGGGCGAACTGTACGATTTAGATGCCAAACGTGCCAAACGGTTGGCAAATACAATGGGTTGGCTGATGGCCGCAGAGCTTCGCAGTGTGGGTGTGGATTTGAGTTTTGCACCAATTCTGGATCTGGACAGCGGTGTGAGTCAGGTGATTGGTGATCGTGCTTTTCATTCAAATGCTTCTGTGGTTGCAAATCTGGCTCATGCCTATATGAGTGGTATGCAAAAATCAGGGATGGCCGCGACAGGCAAACATTTTCCCGGACACGGCTCAGTGGTTAATGATACTCATACTTCGATTGCTGTAGATGAGCGTCGCTTTGAAGATATTGCCCAAAAAGATATGGTCACTTTTGAACGCATGATTCATTATGGAATGGCCGCAGTGATGGTTGCGCATGTGATTTATTCGCAGATTGATTCCAAACCCGCAGGTTTTTCACCGATCTGGTTGCGTAAAGTGTTACGTCAAAATCTGGGATTTCAAGGCGTGGTTTTCAGTGATGATTTAGGCATGGAGGCGGCTGGGCATGCAGGGTCGATTCAAGATCGGGCTTCGAGTGCTATTGAAGCGGGTTGTGATATGGTTCTGGTGTGCAATACGTTAGATATTATTCCAGATTTACTGGATAACTTGCCCGTCTATAATGATCCCGCCTCGCACCTTCGATTAGCGCGTTTACATGGGCGAAAAAGCATGGAGTACGATGAATTGCGTAGCAGCGCCCTGTGGAAACAGGCTGTTGCTGCGGTCTCTACTCTTGTTTAATGGCCTTGTTAATTTGATGCAGCGCTCGATTATCCACGGCTAACGCCGCTTCATGCATCGCTTCCGATAGAGTCGGGTGTGCATGAATGGTGTCAACAAGATCCTCTGCGCTGGCGGAAAACTCTATTGCCAGTGTGGCCTCGGCGATCAGTTCCGATGCATTCGGCCCCAGAATGTGAACGCCCAGAATACGATCTGTTTCTGCATTGGTAATAATTTTAACCAGCCCGTTGGCACTCCCCATTGCTCGCGCTCTTCCATTGGCGGCAAATGGAAAGGTTCCAATTTTAATTTTCTCTTCAGAAGAGCGCAGTGCCTGCTCGGTACGACCCACCCAAGCGACTTCAGGCTGGGTATAAATGACGGAGGGTATGATGTCGTAATTCACCTGACCATGAAGTCCGGCGATGGTTTGTGCAACCGCCACACCTTCCTCTGACCCTTTGTGAGCCAGCATGGGGCCACGCACGACATCACCAATCGCATAAACACCGGGAAGGTTGGTCTCACAGCGTTCATTAACGTGAATAAATCCTCCTTCATTCACTAATAATCCCGATTCCGATGCGTAGATATTTTCACTGTTGGGGCGGCGGCCGACGGCAACGACAAGTTTATCCACTTTCAGTGTCGATTCACCTTCAGTATCACGATAAGTGATGGTCACTGTTTGTGAGTGTGTTTTGGTTGCCGTCACACAGGCTCCCAAGCGAATATCCAGCCCCTGACTTTTATATTGTTTCAGCGCCATGCGGCTGATCTGTTCATCCGCAATGGATAAAAAATGATCTTGAGCTTCCAGTATGACGACTTCAGCGCCGAGCCGTCGCCAGATGCTGCCGACCTCAAGGCCAATGGCTCCGGCACCAATAATGCCAAGCCTTTTAGGTACGCTTTGAAAAGCAAGTGCCCCTGTGGAGTCCACAATCTTTTCATCATCTTGCGGTGCGGCTGCAATTTTTACCGGGCGTGATCCCGGTGCGAGGATAATATGTTCAGCGCTGATGGTTGTTGTTTTACCTTTATTTGAAGATATGATTTCAACCTGTTTATTGGCCAGTAGTCGCCCATGGCCACTGATTTTTTTTATTTTATTGGCTTTGAAAAGCGCAGAGATGCCACTGGTGAGTTCATCGACAACTTTTTGCTTTCGCTTTTGCATGACTGAGATGTCAATGGATATATTTTCAGCATGAATGCCATGATTAACATATTGATTTAACAGTTGATCATAATGCTCTGAGGATTCAAGCAGTGCTTTTGATGGAATGCAACCTACATTGAGGCAGGTTCCACCGAGGCTGGACTTTCCCTCCTCATTGAGCCAGTTGTCGATACAAACGGTATTCAAACCGAGCTGAGCGCAGCGGATGGCAGCCACGTAACCGGCAGGGCCGGCACCAATAACAATAACATCGTAAGATTTAGACATGATATTTCCCTCAAACCTCAAGCAAAAGTCGGGTGGGGTCTTCCAGTGATGCTTTCACTGAAACCAGAAATTGTACGGCATCACGCCCATCAATAATACGATGATCATAGGAAAGTGCCAGATACATCATGGGCCTGATCACGACCTCTCCATTTTCAGCCATGGGGCGCTCCTGAATTTTATGCATTCCCAAAATTGCGCTTTGGGGTGGATTAATAATGGGGGTGGACATCAGCGAGCCAAATACGCCGCCATTGGTGATGGTGAATGTGCCGCCACTGAGATCATCCATCGTGAGTGCGCCTTCTCGTGATTTTATGGCCAGGCCATTAATATTTTTTTCAATCTCTGCCAGACTCATCGTCTCGGCATTGCGTAGAACAGGGACGACTAAACCACGCGGTGAGGAGACGGCGATCCCGATATCACTGTAATTATGGTAAATGATCTCCTGAGCATCCACAGAGGCATTGATCACTGGATACTGCTTGAGTGCCGCCGTGCAAGCTTTTACAAAAAAGGACATGAATCCCAATTTAATACCATGCTCTTTTTCAAAGGGTTCTTTGTACTCTTGCCTGAGTGACATGATGCGTTGCATATTGACTTCATTGAAGGTCGTTAACATGGCCGCGTTCTGTTGTGCTTCCACCAGGCGCTCTGCAATTCGTGCACGCAGGCGTGTCATGGGGACACGTTTTTCAGCACGCTCACTGAATTTTTGATTTGTGAGTGAGGCTTCTTCAGTGGAGGGGGATTTCTCTTCTGCTGTTTGAGGCACTGGGGTCGCCTCTGTTTTCTGTTTTTTTAGATAATTGAGTACATCCTCTTTTATAATATGGCCTCGATTGCCCGTAGCTTCAATTTTCTCTGGATCCAGTCTGTTTTTCTCAATCAAACTCATGGCGGCGGGTGATATTCGTGATGGTAGGCTTGTTTTTTTCGCTTCCTGTATTGTTTCAGCTTCAGGCGCGGTTTTTATAGGCTCTGGTTGAGCCGTTAACTGTGTATCCAGCAGCGCGATTAACTCATCTTCACAAACGTCAGCACCCTCCTGTGCTTTAATCTGTTGCAAAACTCCATCATCAGGCGCAGGAACTTCAAGAACAACCTTGTCAGTTTCGATATCAACAAGGCTCTCATTGCGCTTGATGGTATCGCCCTCTTTTTTGTGCCATTTAAGTAGTACGGCATCAGTAACAGACTCGGGCAGTTTGGGGACACGAATTTCAATTTTCATTATTTAGTCACTCTCAAAGCGTCATCAATCAATTTTTTCTGTATTTTCAGATGTAATTTAAAGCGACCGGCTGCGGGTGAGGCAGATGCAGCGGGCCCTGCATAAAAAAGGGTTTGATCCGGGCGCATAACCTCCTGAATATTATGCTGGGTTTGGTACCAGGCACCCTGATTTTTTGGCTCTTCCTGACACCAGACAAGCTCTTTTGTATTTGGATACTGTCTGATGACCTTTTTCAGTTCATCGTGCGGAAAAGGGTAGAGCTGTTCGATTCGTATGAGTGCAATATCATTGATTTGTTGAGCCTTTCGCGCTTCAAACAATTCGTAATAAACTTTTCCACTGCAAAATATGATGCGTTGAACCTGTTTTTTGATCTGGGTCTGCGTCTCTGGGATGATCGTTTGAAATGCTCCTTGAGAGAGGTCATCCAGCGTCGATGTTGCAAGCTTGTGGCGTAACAGGCTTTTAGGTGTAAATACAATCAATGGTTTTCGATAGGGGCGAATCATCTGTCGGCGCAGCATATGAAACATCTGCGCTGGTGTGGTCGGGTTACACACTTGTATGTTGTGATCTGCACACAGTTGAAGATAACGCTCTACGCGTGCGGACGAGTGCTCCGGGCCTTGCCCTTCATAACCGTGAGGAAGAAACAGCACTAGCCCGCATAAGCGTCGCCATTTAGCTTCTCCTGAAGTGATGAACTGGTCGATGACAACTTGCGCGCCATTGGCGAAATCACCAAACTGAGCTTCCCAGATGGTCAATGAGTTAGGATCGGTTGTGCTGTAGCCATACTCAAAACCTAATACCGCTTCTTCAGAAAGCAGTGAATCGATCACAATAAACTGAGCTTGCTCAGCAGTAAGGTGTTGCAGTGGTGTGTAAGAGCCACCATCTTTTTGATTGTGAAGAACAGCATGGCGATGAAAAAAGGTACCGCGTCCACTATCTTGTCCTGAAAGGCGTATCGGGTAACCTTCCGTTAAGAGTGAAGCATAGGCCATGGTTTCAGCAAAGCCCCAGTCGATCAGTTTGGCACCGACCGCCATTTTGTTTCGATTGTTCAGGACGTTTTCAACGCGGGGGTGCAACTCAAAACCGTCAGGAATTTTATTAAGGCTGCTGGCCAGTTGTTTGATTTTTTCCAGAGTCAGCGTGGTATCTGTTTTGTGATCCCACTCCACCTGCTTGTAAGGGTCCCAGTTCACCATTTTATTATCGGGGTGAGGCAAAATATTTCGAGCCACAACATCCCCTTGATCCAGCGCATCCCGATACCGGATTGACATCTGTTCAACCTCTTCCTGAGAGAGGATGTTTTCACGAATTAACTGCTCTGCATACAGAGTCGCTGTTGTTGGGTGAGCTTTGATTTTTTGATACATCATCGGCTGCGTTGCAGCAGGCTCATCCGCTTCGTTATGGCCGTGCCGTCGATAACAGATCATATCAATGACAACATCTCGGTGAAATTGCATACGAAATTCCAGCGCAATTTTGGCAATAAATGCGACCGCTTCAGGATCATCACCATTGACGTGAAAAATGGGTGCCTGCACCATTTTAGCCACATCACTGCAATAAACAGTTGAGCGCATATCGAGAGGGTTGCTGGTGGTAAAGCCGATCTGGTTGTTGACAATAATATGCACAGTGCCACCCACGGTATAACCTTGGGCTTGTGACATGTTCAGGGTTTCCATAACAACTCCCTGTGCAGCAAAAGCAGAGTCACCATGAATTAAAACAGGCAGAACCTGATGGCCATTGTGGTCATTGCGGCGACGTTGGCGTGCGCGCACCGAACCGATAGCAACAGGGTCAATAATTTCAAGATGAGAAGGATTGAATGAGAGCGCCAGATGCATATTGCCATCGGGCGTCTCTATATTGGATGAAAAGCCCTGATGGTATTTGACATCGCCGGGACGATCATCAAGTGGTTCTTGTTTCGAGCCTTCAAACTCCTGATAGAGCTCTCGTGGTGATTTTCCAAGTATATTAACCAGCACATTCAAGCGTCCTCGATGCGCCATGCCAATGACGGTCTCTTCAACCTTAATTTTTGCGGCACTTTGAAGAAGTTCATCCAGTATTACAATAAGGCTTTCACCACCCTCTAAAGAGAAACGTTTTTGACCAACGTATTTTGTGTGAAGGTACTTTTCAATGCCTTCTGCCGCGATCACAAGCTCCAGCAAATTATATTTTTTTTCAGGGGTGAATTCGGGTCGGGTCGGGAATGTTTCAAATTGTTCCTGAATCCAGCGCTTTTGTAACGAGCTGGCGATGTGCATATATTCCACACTGAAATTTCCACAATAGGCCTGTTTAAGGTGCAGTAAAATTTCAGAGAGAGAGAGCTTTTTGGGGCCTGTTGGGAAGCTGGTATTAAAATTCTGCGACATATCACCAATGGATAGACCATGAAACTTTGGATCCAGCGCCGCAACAGGCGGACGCTGATGGAACTCCAGTGGATTGAGAGTCGCTTGCTGGTGTCCACGAGAGCGGTAGGCATCAATTAACGCGATGACAGCAAGCTGCTTTTCGGCTGTATTGGAATCAGCCGAAGTGGATGGCGATAGATCTGTATGAGAGATGGAGATAAAGCTTTTAATGATATCTTCATGCGAGACATCCTGAATACTACCCTCCTGGATTTGATCAAAATACTTGCGCCATTCATCGCTGACTGAATCAGGATTTTCAAGATAGTGCTCATACAGTGTTTCAATAAAATCTGCATTGCCACCATAAAGGTAAGAGTTTTCCTGAAACTTTTTTAGCACATTATCCATTTATAATTATCCTGATATTCATTAGGATTTTCGGATGGTTAGATTGATTCCTTTAGGTGCTTTTGTGTTTATTTGGTTCAGCTGAATTTACATTGAGCATATTGGCCACCAAAGCTCTTCTGGATTGAAATTGGTAGCCAGGTGTTTTTGAGCTTTTGCCGTAATACTCTTGTGCAGATTCTTTCATTAGATATGTTATGAAATTATAATTCCAGATGATGATTTTAGTATGCTGTAAATCGCCTTAAGACGAACTAACAAAAAATTTTATGCAGAGCTTCTAGTAATTGAAGGTGATTTTCGTTTGCAATTTGATAACGTTTGCTTGCTCCATCCCTTTTAAATGTGACCCAGCCGGAGTGTTGCATTTTTGATAAATGCTGGGATACGCCGGACTGTGAAGCCTGAGTGATTTCAGTGAGTTCATTTACCGTCATAGGGCCTTTTTGGGCAAGGTGGCACAATATTAAAAGCCGGGTTTCGTGACTGAGTCCTTTTAATCCTTCAACGGCTTGCTGAATTTTATCTTGCTGGATATCTATATTCATACTTTCTAATATTATAGAAATATAATTTACTCATCAAGCAGGAAATTGCTATTTTAGTTGAGCACGTATAACTGTTGTACGAACAGTACGTAGTTGAACGGCATCAACGACACTAAAACCCAGGTCAAGAGTTTGGGTGCTGTTAGCACGTAGTGTACTGTGCAGAGGTTGTGTTGCTTGCCGAATTTGCCCTCTTTCATCCTGAAACTGTACTGAGATGAGTATGCCGTTAGCATCTCTGGGGGTTGGGTTTCGAATCTGTGCAAATACCCGTCCATTACGATTTACGGTCGCCCGAACTGAAATGTAATTTTTAGGATTATCAGCAAGATCCAGTTCTAATAGTGAACTAAAGGCTTTTTGGCCAACGTCACTTTTTTCAGTGGCTGCTTTGGCATAATACGATTTGGCTTCTTCTGTTCGTCCCTCTTGTTGGGCGATATTACCCAGTGAGAGGTAGGCATTCGCTGTTGGTAGAAGATTTATGCTTTGCTCCAGATCTTTTTTGGCTTGGGCTTTGTGTTTCAGTTGTTGGTGAATTTGCCCGCGTTGCAGATAGTAATAAAAAAATTTGTCATTGAGATTTATGGCCTTATCGTAACTTTTTTTTGCACTTTTCAGCTTTTTGTTTTGTAAATCAATGTCACCTAATAGCGCATAAAAATGGCCTTCACGGGGCTCAATAGTAATCGCTTTTTTAACAAGAGTAAGTGCTTGTTCGGGTTTGCCGTCAGCCAGAGCGATGCGGCCTTTATCATAGGCTTCATAGGCGGGTTTGGTTTTTTTTAGATGAGCGATCATCTTCTGGAAGCGATCGGTACCAAGCTCTCCATTTCCAGGGAGTTGCATGGCTGTTTCAATATTGTTTTTCACTCGTTCCCGGGAGGGAGGATGGCTGGCGAACAGGCCATTTAACCAGCCCGGTTTTTTTCCTTCCGATAGTTTAACGAATGTTTTTTGCAGATCTACTGCACCCTGTGGATCGTAACCCGCGCGTGACATGTAGAGCATTCCATAGTAGTCAGATTCCCGTTCGGCATCACGGCCATACTTTGTGGTGATGAGCTGTGCGCCAATACCGGCACCCAATTGAGCCAGTTGAGCATAATCCTTTCCTTGACTGGCGATGACCGTTGCCATCATAGCGCCTTGCAATAACATTCCTCGGGACATGCTTCGCACACCGTGCTTTGCAGCGGCATGAGTGATTTCATGCCCTAGAACAGCTGCTAATTCACTTTCACTGCCCAATTCGGTTAGCAGGCCTCGGTTGATTGAAATTTTACCTCCCGGAAGTGCCCAGGCATTGGGGGTAGAATTGTTGAGTACTTTAAATTCATAAGGAAGTTTTCTGTCACTGACTGCGGCCAGCTTCTGTCCGACATCATTAACATATTTGGTTAATGCTGCATCGACGGCATAATCACCGCCCTGAGATTGTCTGAGGGGAGCATATTGCTGCGCACCGATCTGGAGTTCTTGCGCTTCAGATACCAGACTGAGCTCTTGTTTTCCAGTGACAGGATTGACAGAACAACCGCTTAAAAAAACGGTAGCGATAATCAATGAAAAAAGATAGTTTTTTATCATGCGTATAACTCTACGTTTTAGCTGTTGGAAAATGTATTACAGGCATCAGGTGAGCCAGTTTTCAAACCGATACCGAGCCATTTTACGGTTCTCCAGCGCCATAGTTTTACACCCAGTGGTTGAGTTTAATTAAAGAGCTGTTATGACACCTCCTTGTTGCCTGATCCAGTAATTTGTAAATAATGCGTTATTTTAGCACATTGAAATTTGGGGTTGTTCATAGTAAGTGAGTTATTGCTATACTTGGCTTTTCTTAAACAACAATTATAAATGCAGGAAAAACTCATGACTCGTACTATTTTTATTACCCTTTTCTCTCTATTGTCTTGTTTTGGTGCAATGTCAGTGACTGCCGGTGAGCCTGTAAAGAAGACGATCGAAGCATTATATAAAGAGAAGGTTGACTTAAAAGGTCAGCAAGTTCAATTAAAAGGCAAGGTGGTTAAAGTTAATAACCAGATCATGAATAGAAATTTTATCCATATTCAAGATGGTACGGGTGAAAATAAGACGGGTGACCTGACGATCACTAGCCAGGATACAGCTCAGGTTGGTGATGAAATTACCGTTGTTGGAACAGTTGCAGTTGATCATGATTTTGGTGGTGGCTACATGTATCCGTTGTTACTGGAAAAAGCAAAGATTTCCAAAGTGACTAAATAGTTTTACATCACAAAATATAGGTATACTCAGAAGCGCCATAACCTAAATAACCGGCAAAGCCACCACGGCTGTTCAAACGCTGGATCATTTTAAGCGTGGCCGCTTTTGTAATTTCCGTTGCAGTGTTCGGCGGTGCATACCAAGAGCCCTGGCAGTGGCAGAGATATTACCATCATGATCAGATAACACTTTCTGGATATGCTCCCACTCCATGCGGTTGATTGAAAGGGGTTGTGCGGCGATTTTTACATCGGGGTCTCCCTCTTCACGATAGAAAGCAGCGATCACCTCATCGGCATCGGCAGGCTTTGAAAGGTAGTGCATGGCTCCGAGTTTGATGGTCTCAACGGCGGTTGCAACGCTGGCAAAACCAGTGAGAACAACGATTCGGGTATGCGGATCAATGGCGATCAGGTGTTTGACTAATACCAGCCCTGAAGGCCCTGGCATATTGAGGTCAATGACCGCATATTCTGGTGCTGTTTTCTCGCTTAGTGTAATGCCTTCATCAACATTATGTGCGATCTGTACATTAAAGCCACGCTTTTCCAGTGCGTTGCCCATCACTTGGCAAAACAGCAGATCGTCCTCGGCTAATAGCAGGGTGGGCAGGTCAGTGGGGGAGCCTGTCATGTGGTGACCTCAATATTTTCCAGTGGCAGTTTAATGATGGTCTGAGCGCCCCCATTCTCATGATTGAGTAGTTCTACTTTTCCTCCAAAACGGTCAATGACCGCACGAGTCAGGTAGAGCCCCAAGCCCTGTCCATTGGGCTTGGTTGTGAAAAATGGTGTGCCGGCAGCGGCTTGCACGGCAGGGCTCAGCCCTTCTCCTTTGTCACGAATTGTTACCGTCAGTTGTTCACTGTTCCATCTCCCTTCAATTTCAATATTGTCGATAGAGGCATCGGCGGCATTATTGAGTATGTTGAGTAAGGCTTGAGAGAGTGTTTTGTCCGCTAGAATTTGTGGAGGTGGTTTTGCTCCGTTCAAATGGCAAGCAATTTTTGCATCAGGGCGTGACGTGCGCATGAGTTCCACGACATGGCTTAAATAGTCATCAATCGCCAGTTGTTTGCCCCCTTCAGGGCGTGCTTGTCCGGCACTGGCGGTGATATCTGAGAGTATGTTTTTGCAGCGATCCAGTTGGCTGCGTAGCATCTGTGCTTTTTCAATGACATCGGCATCGTCAGCGTGTTCACGTTTCAGTTCACTGGCAAGCACGGCCATTGTTGCTAACGGCGTGCCCAGTTCGTGGGCGGCTCCAGTGGCGAGTGTGCCTAATGCGACAAGGTGTTGGTCACGCAAAGTCTGTTCACGTGCTTCGGTTAAAATTTCATCCCGTTCCCGCAGGCTATTAGCCATGCGTACCACGAAGAAGACTATTAGTCCCGTACTCAACAGAAAACCGAACCACATGCCCGTCACATGCAGATCAAAATCAACACCGTGTTTGATATGGGCATGAGGGAGTGGCTGGTAAAAATAGATCAACAAGCTGTAACAACCAACAGTCAACACGGCCATCGCCCAGGTAAAACGTTGTGGCAGGATGGATGCGACAATGACCAGTGGCAGTAAAAAAAGTGAGACAAAAGGGTTGGTTGAGCCGCCTGAAAAATAGAGCAGGGCGCATAAAATTAATGTGTCCAACACCAGTTGTACAAAGAACTCCCATGATGAAACCGGGCGTGGTTGTCTCATTCGCAATAGTGTCATGATGTTAATAACACCATGTATGGCAACAATCACCAGTAGGGGTAACAGTGGCAAAGTCATCTCCAGCACTTGAGAAGCAATGGTGATTGCTGCCAGCGCACAAATGATGGCGATACTTCTCAGGATAAAGATGCGCCGCAGGTTGAGTGCGGCGGTTGGATCATGACTTGTTTGAAATTTATTCATCATTGCATTATATAGTTTTGCGCAATTTTGATGCATGTGACAAATTGTCGCGCGACACTGTGTCACTTCCCACTTTTTTATTTCGTCTCTAACATACTCATTTTTCTAGAGCCGATGAGTATGAAATGAAAAATATTTTTTTGACTTGTGGAACCGTATTGCTTGTTTCTCCTTTTGTGGCCAGTGCCACCGCTGAAGATATCAGAGAAATGGTGGTGACTGCCACTCGTGCCGAAGAGGCGAAAGTTGATCTGCCTTTAGCTATCGACAAACTGGATGGTTATGAGATAACACAAGCACTTGGCAGCCATATCAGTGAATCTCTAAATAGTGTTGCTGGAGTGCGTATCAACCAGCTCTCGGCAGGCAGCTCTCCCGGTCACAACACAGCGATACGTATGCCGCTTAACTACGGCCCTTATTATCTTTTTTTGCAAGATGGCGTACCACTGCAAGCTCCCGGTAGCTTTAACCACAATGGGCTATGGTGGAGCAGTTACTCAAGCTCAGTAGGCAGTATTGAGGTGTTAAAAGGCGCAGGTACCGCACTTTACGGCTCTGATGCCGTGGCCGGTACGGTGAACGTGATGAGCGAAGCTCCCAGCCAGATGCCAGAAAAAACAACCCGAATCACTGTGGGTGACAATGCTTATCGCAAGATCAAGGCTGCGGTAAGCGATACCACTGACACTGGTCATGGTTACCGTTTGGCTGCTTCTTATGAAAAGAGTGATGGCTGGCGCGAAAAAGCTGAATATGATCGTGCTGAAGTATTGTTCAGGCATGAATTCACGAATAACAGTGATCATAGTTTCAAAACAGTTTTCATGGCTAATACTATGAGTGGTCATAACCAAACCGCCCTGACTCAGGCACAGCTAGAGGCTGACCCCAGCCAACACGGTTTTGCCGATTCTGGTGTTGATCCTTACCGCGAGACAGAGAGCCTGCGTCTCAGTACGGAGTGGATCAGCTATACCAGTGAGCGCAGTGAATTGAGTTTGACTCCTTATTTTACCCATAGCACTAATGATTATGTGGCGACTTGGGTGCCCGATACGCTGCCGGAAAATGAGACTACCTCCAACGTTCTCGGCCTATTGGCCAAGCTGAGTGTGGATCACCACGATAACAGCGAGACCATTGTGGGAATTGATGTGGTGACGAATCGGGAGTCGAAGTTGTATGTGCAGAAGGTAGTGGATACCGTGGTCTGGGGTAAAAGTTATCTGCAAGGAAGCATCTACGACTACACCGTTGATTACCTGGGTTTAGCACCCTATCTACAACATAAACGCAAGTTGAGTGAACAGACGACTCTAACGGCAGGGCTGCGCTACGATCACGCCGAATTTGATTACAACAATAAGTTGGTTGATGGTGCCTTCGGAGTCTATCAACGCCCGGCTGATCGCAAGGATCGCTTTAACTACCTCAGCCCCAAGCTGGGGCTGACTTTCAAACTCTCTGATCGCAGTGCGGTTTATGTTCGTTATGCCCGCGCTTTTCGCATCCCCCAAACTGGTACGCTCTATTCACTAAAAACCAACAATGCCTTATCAAATCTGGAGCCGGAGACGGTAGACAGTTACGAGACCGGTTACAAAATGCAAACCCCGCGTGTGTCACTGGAACTGGCCGCCTATATGATGAAGATTAAAGATGCCATCGTTACCGATAGCAGCGATCCCGGTGCAAGATTTAAAACCAATGCTGGGCGCATCAGTCACCAAGGCGTCGAAGCGAGTCTGGGCTGGAAAATGAATGATGCGATAACCGTTAACATTGCCTACGCCTTTCCAGACAGTGAATACGATGACTATATTTCCAGCGGCACTGATTTCAGTGGCAAACAGATGAAGATGGCTCCGCAGCGTATCGGTAATGTGAGTTTGTTGTTTACACCCGCATCGGTGAAAGGTTTGTCAGCAGCATTGGAGTGGCAGGATATCGGTGATTGGTGGATGGATGATAACAACAGCAAAAAAGGCGCGGGTTATCAGCTCTTCAATCTTCGTGCTTCTTACATCGTGTCAAAGGCGGTCAGCCTGAATGCCAAGGTGTTGAATCTCACCGACACGGATTATGTCTCTCAGTCTGATATTGCATGGGGCAAAGAACGTTATACCCCGGGTTCACCGCGTCTGTTTTATGCAGGTGTTGATTTTAAATTCTAAATGATTGGGTTGATAGAGATGAAAATGTCGCACTACCTTGTTTGTAGCCTGATTCTTGGGCTGCTGTTTTTGGTTACGCCCGTGAGTGCAGAGAAGCAGAGCCAGCCGAGTCTTGAGCAAGCCAACACCGTCACTGCCAGTTTTGATAAGTCAGGTCGGTTGTGGTTGGCTTGGGTTGTGGCGGAGCATCTTTATGTTAACTATTCCGATGATCTGGGAAAACATTTCAGCCCACCGACTCAGGTGAATGCGATAGCGCAAAAAATTACTGCTCACGGTGAATCTCGCCCCCAGATTGCGGTGGCAAACAATGGTCATATTTATCTTGTTTATAACCAAAAACTGGCCAAACGATTCAGTGGCCATGTGCGTTTCAGTCGCTCCATCGATGGCGGAAAAACATTTTCTCGACCAGTGATTATAAATAGTGATCAGCAGGAGATTGGCCACAGCTTTGGCACACTGGCGGTGAATCGTCAGGGTCACATCTATATCACCTGGCTGGATGGTCGTGATGCAAGTGCCGCCCAAAAGCAGGGGCGAGACTATATCGGCAGTTCGCTTTACTACAGCGTCTCTTTTGATGGTGGTAAAACCTTTCAACCCAATCAAAAACTGCGGGATCACAGTTGCCCATGTTGCCGTATCGCTGTTGCCTTGGATAACAAAGGCCTGCCTGTGATGGTATGGCGGCAAATCTTCGACAACACAATCCGTGATCACGCCTTGATTCGGTTTACTGGTGCAATGACTTTTGCGCCGATGCGCCGGGCATCACAAGAGAATTGGGCCATCGATGCTTGCCCTCATCACGGCCCGGCGCTCTCCATCGCGGCTGATGATAGCTATCATCTAACCTGGTTTACGGGGGCTGTGGCGCAAGCCGGTATTTATTACGCTCGTTCTGACAACAGCGGTCAGAATTTTTACCCTTCGCTGAAACTGGGTAATCCTGCTGCTCAGGCTCAGCACCCTTTTGTACTTAGCCGTGGTAATGCTGTGTTTATTGTTTGGAAAGAGTTTGATGCTGACATGAGCCGCATTCAGATGATGCATTCCCAGGATGGCGGTCTCACCTGGTCGAATCCTCGGACACTGGCCGATACTCGTGATGAGTCGGATCACCCTTTTCTCATTGCTTCGGGTGAATCTGTTTATCTCTCTTGGCAGAGTAAAGCAGACGGTTATCGGCTTATAGCACTTGAAGAGAAGGCGCGCTGATAATGCGATTTTTTATAACTTTTGTGTTTGCTTTGTTCATCGCAATGCCATTAAAAGCGGGTGATATCAATGCCTTTAAACGTGGGAGCTTAGCTAAAATTGTCGCTCAACATAGTGGCACACCTTTTATCGTCAGTTACTGGTCGATTGACTGTCCACCTTGCTTTAAAGAATTAAAAATGTGGGCCAGTCTGAGTCAAAAATTCGCCACTCTTTCCATCATTCTGGTTTCAACGGATGGCATGGAAAAACAAGATTTGGTGGCAGCCACACTGGCTGAACTGGGCGTTACCGAACTGGAATCCTGGGTATTTGCTGAATCGATGGTTGAGCGACTGCGTTTTAATATTGATCCGCATTGGTATGGCGAGTTGCCACGTACCTATTTTTACAGCAAGCGGGGAGAAAAATATGGAGTTTCTGGTTTGATTCAAGCGCAACAAGTGCTGGCGTGGATGCAGGATAATAGTTGATCTTATTACACACGAGCCATGATGAACCGTCCCTTGCTCTTTCCGCTAATGTTGTTTGTTTCGCTGTTGGTGCATGGGGTCTTATTTTTTAATTTGGTCAATCATCGTTCAGTATCCACCCCCCTTGCAGAACAGGCAGTGCAGCCCATCCGGGTTGTCTTTCAGCACCGTTTAATACCAACCCCTGAAACATCCGCCGTTGTTCCAGTAACCGTGCCATTAAAATCAAAAAAAACAGTGGTGCCATATATTGAAAAAAAGCCGCAAGCGATTTCGAAATCAATGCCAGATAAAGTCGAAAAAATAGCCGTAAAAGAACGAACCAAGCAACAAAATGCCGCGCCAACACCAGCTATTGCAGTAAAAGAGCAAACCGAGCCGCAAATTACTGCGGTAATACCACCTGCAGCAGCTATACAAGCCGAGTCAGGTTTTATGTCTGAAGAAGAAAAACAGCGTTACCTGGCAAAATTGCTGGCTCATATAGAATCCCATAAATATTACCCACGTCTTGCTCGAAAGCGTGGAATAGAGGGAGGTATTCACGTTTCATTTTTACTTTCGCCTACGGGAGCGGTTTCGGCTATCAAAATCAAAAATGGACCAAAGATTCTGCGTCAGGCGGCGCGTAAGGCGATCGACGCAGCATTGCCTTTACCCAAACCACCAGAGCCACTCATTAAAGCGTTGCTTGTAGAATATCGAATGGCCTTTGTACTTCAGTAGTTTTTTGCCCCCTGCGACAAATTGTCGCGCGACACTATGTCACATTTTCACTTTAGTCATCGCTGGTTAGAATCTCACTCCACTGTTTCAGTTTCTGGGGTTGAAATTTACCATGCGAAAATTACTTCTTTATTGGATGGCTGCATTGCTGGCTACTCTTTATCTTCCTTCCGTTCAGGCATACGTCGGTCTTTGTTGTGGTAAGTGCGGCGGTAATATGCCACTGAACATTATGGGTGCTGGAGTGCCTGAAACCAAAGAGTTTCGTTTCAAAGTCAGCCCTCGATTTATGTCTATGAAGGGGCTGGCAGATGATGGTGCTTCAATAAACGCGGATAACCTGCTCGGGATGCCTGTGATGATGGGGCAAGCCACGGGCAAGTTTATGGCCGCTCCAACAGAGATGGATATGCAGATGCTGAATTTTACTGCGGGTTACAGTTTTACAGATGATCTCTTTGGCGGTGTGATGCTGATGCTTAAAGAGAGCCGTATGGATATGAAATTCAATACAATGATGCAAAGCACAACGGGGCAGAGTGGTTTTTCCATGGAGTCGTCCGGTATTGCCGATACGATGTTGATGGGTAAATATCGTCTTTTTACTGATGATCCTCTGCTACCCACCCATCAAGCATCATTGATGTTTGCCCTGAGCTTGCCTACTGGCTCGATAGATGAAAAAAACTCTAATCATCCGCTGGCGATGCGTCAAAATGAGTTGCTTCCTTACGGTATGCAACTGGGTTCTGGCACCTTTGATCCCACTATTGGTCTGGTCTATTCTGCTTCTAAGTCACCTTATTGGTGGGGAGTAAACGCTATGTATACGGCTCGCCTTTATGATAATGATCGTGATTACCGTCTTGGCAATGAATTTCGTTTCGATCTCTACGGTATGTACCAGTTTCGTTATGACCTTGTAGGTCAAGTGCAGCTTAATGGTAATCATTTAGGTAAAATTCGCGGTGAAATGGATGAATCGAAAACGGGGGGTTCAGGTCATGTCACAAAAAATGATTTTAGCTCACCTTTCATGACCCCTTTATGGGAGACGGATAACTATGGTGGTAGCAAATTGCTTGCCACAGTCGGTTTACAGTGGCAGCCTGCACCCTTGCATATCATTGAAATTGATGTAGGAGTCCCTGTCTATCAGAATCTTAATGGTCTACAGCTGGAAGAGGAGTATCGTGTTATGTTGACTTGGTATATGGAGCTTCCTACCAAGGCCAGTATTCGTCATATTAAGCACAGAGCCAAAGAGAGCAGCCTTGGTTTCTAGGAGCCTGTCCGAGAATGAAAAGTCTACTGCGGAAAATCCATTTCGGCCATATTTGGTGTAAATTTTCGTTAAATAGAACAACTATTCGCCTCAAATTTACACCAAATCTGCCTCAAAATGGCTTTCCCTCGTTACGACTTCCATTCTCGGACAGGCTCCTAGGAATTACGGGAGCGTTATTGTGAAAAGAAATCTGAGTGTTTTGATGATTATGGGTGTCGTGGGCTGTGCTTCGGGTTTAACTCCCATTCCAGAGCCTGAATCAGCGGCGGCGCTGCTTTACGAAGAGAAGTGTAGTGTCTGTCATGCATTGCCGCACCCCAAGCGCAATACGGCTGCTGAGTGGCAACACCTGTTTCCACTCATGGAGCGACGCATGTCTGAGCGTAATATGGCCGCGTTTTCAGAGACGGAGAGAGAAACTCTTATGAAGTATCTGAGAAGCCATGCACGTTAAATCGAGGCAATTCATATTCAGTACGCTGCTGTTTTTTGCAATGGATGCTGCCGCAGATCCTTTTTATGAATTTGGTGTCGATGTTCCGAAAGTACGTATGGATGCCCCTGCGTTCACTTTGGAAAAACTCAACGGTGGTAAGGCCAGCTTGGCGGACTATAAAGGAAAAGTGGTGTTGCTCAATTTCTGGGCGACCTGGTGTGGCCCCTGTCGTTATGAAATGCCTGGAATGCAACGGCTCTGGGAGCGTTATCGGGAGCAGGGGTTTGTCATTATTGCTGTTGCCGCGGATAAAAATGGTCATAAACAGGTGGCCCCGTTTGTGGGAAAACTGGCTTTGAATTATCCGGTGTTACTTGATCCGGAGGGCGAAGTTAGAAACCGATACGAAGTGGTTGGCTTGCCGATGAGCTATCTCATCGGTCGTGATGGCAAGATTTCTGGAAGAGTGATTGGAATTAAAGAGTGGGATAGCCATGAAGCTGATAGAGTGGTTACTACTCTTCTATTAATGCAAAATCATTAGAGATCGTATAAGATGCTAATAAATCGGAATCCGAGTTTGAGTGGTTGATCACATAATACTTATTTGTTTTGAATTATTCTATATTTTTCATAAAGATAAATATTTATCTGTGGGAGGGTGAATGATGCCTGGTAAACAAGTAACGCTTTTTAATATTGTACAAATTTTTCTAGTCATAGCTATATCTATGGGGCTTTTATGGGTTCAAGGGTGAAGGCTATTTTGTTTTTCTTCGAAACAGGTCATTGCGACGACTGACTAAACGATCAATGAATAGCAGGCCATCCAGGTGGTCTATTTCATGTTGAACAGCACGAGCCTCAAAGCCTTCACAGGTATAGCTTTGCTGTTCGCCTTTTGCGTTATATGCATTTAGTGTGATTTTTTCTGCACGTATGACGTTACCGGTGTAATCAGGAACGGACATACAACCTTCTCGGCCTATTGCCATACCTTCCCACTCTATTATTTCAGGATTGATCAGTACCATTTTTCCTTGATGCTTGAGTGGTCTGTTTTTCCTGGCTCGTTTGGCCATGCTGGAAACGTCAACAATAGCAATGCGTTGGTTTTTTCCAATTTGTGGTGCAGCGATTCCAACTCCACCGGGCCCAGCATACATTGTTGCTTCAAGGTCAACTAAAAACTTTCTTAAATTGTCATCAAATTTTCCTACAGGTTCGGCAATGCTTTTTAAACGTTCATCGGGGTATTTGATTATTTCGTAGGTTGTCATGGCATTATTATAGGAATTCAGGCAATCATGGTTTCAATTGGAGATAGGTGGACATCAATTTTATTTGACCTGATTTGAGTGATGGCTGATTCCAGTGGCTCAATTCCCTTTATTGCACGTCCCTCAATATGCATAATATAGAGCGGTTTATCTTGGCTGCCCCCTACATCTGATTCCAGGTCAAGAATATCCAGCCCAGCATCTGAGAGTGCGCTGGTCACTTGAGATACAATGCCAGCCCTGTCTGCACCCAATACAGAAATACGTACATCGGGGATCACATGTTGATGCAGTTTTGCCTCAATTGCATCAATATGAATTTTTAATGCAAGTCTGTCAGTAACAGGAGCCAGTCTGTTTTTTAGTGCTTTTGCATCACCTTGATAAGAGACCATGAGCATGATACTGAAATTTCCACCCAGCCTCATCATTGAAGCTTCACCCAGATTGCAGTTGTTCTCAAATAGTGTTGTTGTTATTTGAGCGACAATGCCAGCTCTATCTTTGCCCACTAAAGTGAGCATAAACCAGTTGCTCATTATTTTTTCCTCATGCAATGTAAGGTTAAGTTAGCCAGATAAGCGTTGCCATCCGCCCTGTGGTCTGGTCTCTACGAAATGAATAAAAACGCTCTTTATCATGGTAAGTACAAAAATTACCGCCGTAACATGCAGTGACCCCTTGGCCTGCGAGTCGTTGTTGTGCCAGTTTGTATATGTCTGCTAGCCATAAGCCGTTGGCTTGTCGAATGAATGCTGTTTTTGCTTGTTCATCATGTGCAATAAAGGCGTTTCGTACATCGTCACCCGATTCAAAAGCCTTGGGGCCGATTGCGGGGCCAAGCCAGGCTATGAGCTCGTTTCCACGACAAGCCATCGCCTTGATCGTCTCTTCAATAATGCCATCAGCCAAACCACGCCATCCAGCATGAATTGCTGCGACTGTTGTTCCGGTTTTGTTGCAAAGAAGAACGGGTAAACAGTCTGCTGTCTGGATTGTGCAAACAATATTTTTCTCATTGCTGTAACAGGCGTCTGCTTTAACGGGTTCGGTGATATGAGCGGCATTAACCGCCAGTGTGCCATGCACCTGTTCAAGCCATTGCGGTTGTGACGGGGTATTGAGTGTTGACTGCAAGTATTCCCTGTTTTTTTGTACAGCTTTGGGATCATCTCCAACATAGCTTGAGATATTCATGGAGTCGTAGGGGCGGTGACTGAAACCTCCATTACGCGTAGTTGTGATCGCACGAATATTTGAGGGGGCAGGCCAATCAGGGGTGATCCAGTCATTCATGAGTTTGGGTATCTTCTCTTAATGCATTTAACAAATTAACCATATCATCAGGCAGTGGTGCGCACCATGATACGATCTCTCCACTGCCAGGGTGGGTGAGCGTGAGGCGAATGGCATGCAGCGCCTGTCGTTTGAAGTGTCGTAGATTTTTGTCTAGTGCTTCTGTAGCGTGTGGTGGAATGCGCAAACGACCGCCGTATACCGGGTCACCCACCAATGCATGTTTGAGGTGTGTCATGTGGACACGAATTTGATGGGTGCGACCTGTTTCCAGTTTAACATCAATATGTGTGTGCAGGCGGAATTTTTCTGCGACACGGTAGTGAGTGATTGCATGTTTTCCACTATGGTTAATCGCCATGCGTTTGCGATCAACCGGATGGCGACCTATGGGGGCTTCAATAGTGTTTCCCGCCACCATAGTGCCATGAACAATGGCTTTGTATTCACGGCTGATTTCGCGTGCTTGAAGCTGCTCGACTAAATACTTTTGTGATGATAGTGTGCGTGCGACCACAAGTAAACCTGTCGTATCTTTATCCAGGCGATGTACAATACCGGCTCTTGGTATGTTGGCTAGAGCAGGGTCATGGTGTAGAAGCGCATTAAGCAATGTTCCTGCCTGATTGCCGACTGCGGGGTGCATGACTAACCCCGCCGGTTTATTAATAACAATGAGCTCTTCATCTTCAAAAATAATATTGAGTGGAATCGCTTCGGCTTGTGATTCGGTCTGCTTCTCCAGTATAGGGTGTAAGGTCACTTGTTCACCGCCGGCGACTTTTGTTTTTCCCGGAAGCCCTTTTTTGTTGTTGATTATGATATGGCCATCGTGCAACCATTGCTGGAGTTTGGATCGCGAATAGTCAGAAAACAGACTGGCCAAAACCCAATCGAGCCTTTTACCGGACATTGATTCAGGAATATCGGCTTGTAACGTTGGTGAGTGATCCATAAAATTTAAGTGATTACTGAAGTGTCTTTAAAATAGTTATCTTATACTCTGAATGAGGCATGATTGTCATGCGATTGAAAAAAATATTCATAATTGTTGGTCTGTTGATAGCATTAGCGGGATGTACTCAGCAACAGGTTAAGCGTGATTTAATGTCGTCAGAGGTGCGTCACTATGAAGTGGGTATGGAGTTGATGAAACAGGGTGACTTTACTGCTGCAATTAATGCATTTAAAACCCAGATCAAATTGTATCCTGATCTGCCTGAAACTGAAAAAGCGACATTACAATTGGTTTACGCTTATTACAAGCAGAAGCAACTGAATGCTTCGATCTCTATGGCTGATCAATTTATCGATAAATATCCATTGAGCAGTGATCTGGATTATGCATATTATTCAAAAGGCCTGGCACTCTTTGATATAGGTTTCGAGGGAAAATCAGGAAATTCTGGAGGATCAAATAGCGATATACGTCAGGCACACCAATATTTTTCAGAGCTTGTTAATCGCTTTCCTGAAAGCAAATACGCTGATGACAGTATTAAGAGAATGCAGTTTTTGCGTGACAAGCTTGCAGAGAGTGAGGTCGGTCAGGCACGCACTGCCTTGAATGAAGGGCGATATGGCTCTGCAGTTGTTCATGCAAAATATGTAATTGAAAATTATAAAGGGACTCCGTTTGCCATTGAAGCATTGGATATTTTGACCCAAAGCTATAACTTGTTAAGTCTGAATGATGAGGGTGATACTTTTGGGGGGCAGAACGAAACAGTTGTCGCTGAAACGCTTGAAGCACCTGCTAAGGTGATGCCTGAGATTGTAATTGATAGTGTGGGCTGGAGAAATGCAGCCTGGTTTCATGCTCAAAGTGCTACAGATTATACCATTCAACTCCTCATGACTCGCAGTGAGGAGGGTGTCGTTAGTTTGATTGATCAATATGACCTGTTTTTATCCTCCGATTATGCCTACTATCCAGTCAAGCGTGATGGGGAAGTTTGGTATGGTTTGGTTTATGGTGCTTTTCCTACAGTGGATATGGCTAAAGCTGCAATTAAATCGTTACCCCAGAGTTTAGTAAAAAGCAGGCCATGGATACGTAAAATAGGTACACTACAGGAAATAGCAGCTACAGGGGTATATTAAGTCAGGTGAAACAGATTGTTACTATTAAAAATATTCGTTTATGGGCCATAACAGGTATTTCCATTTTTATGCTGGGTTGCTCTACGATGGATGTGCAAGATCCTGAGAACTGGTCAGCAGCCAAGTTGTATGAAGAGGCAAAGTCTTCTCTGGATCGTGAAGATTATCAGTTTGCTATCGAAGATTATGAAACTCTGATATCACGCTACCCTTTCGGTGAGTACGCGCAGCAAGCGCAACTTGATGTTGCTTATGCTTATTACCAGTATAACGAACCAGAATCAGCAATCTCTTCAGCGAACTATTTCATTAAGTCGTATCCGCGTCATAAGAATGTTGATTATGCTTATTACCTTAAAGGGTTGGCTCGTTTTGATCAGGGGATGGATTCAATTGATCAGGCACTATCATTGGATACTGCTGAACGTGATCCACGTAGTACGGACGAGGCACTGCGCTACTTTTCTGATGTGGTTACAAACTTTCCGACGAGTATCTACGCGCAAGATGCAGTGCAGCGAATTATTTATTTGAAAAATAAACGTGCTCGTCACGAGTTGTATGTAGCGGACTATTATATGAGGCGCGGAGCGTATGTTGCTGCTGCAAACAGGGCTAAAGAGGTGGTTACAAAATATCATCGAACTACATCAGTGCCTGATGCATTAGCCTTGATGGTAAGAGCTTATGCAGTTTTGGGTATAAAGGAGCTGGCAGATGAAGCTTTTCAGGTATTCAAACTGAATTATCCTGAAAGCCCGGAGCTTTCAATGCTGGCTGAAACCTTGGGAGAGATATAAATGTGGGATTTTTTTGAGACGGTTCGTCATCGCCATTCGGTACGTCAGTATCAATCTGATATCGGGATTGAGCGTGAGAAACTGAATGCTATATTGGAAATGGCATGTGCCGCGCCGAGTGCCGGTGATTTGCAGTCGTATAAAATCTTTGTTGTTGAAGATGTAGACAAACGTTTGGCTTTGAGCCAGGCCGCTGAAAATCAGAAGTTTATAGCGCAAGCGCCCGTATGTTTGATTTTTTGTGCAGATTATGTGCGTTCATCTAAAGTATATGGTGAACGTGGTGAGAAACTTTATGCAATTCAGGATGCAACAATTGCTGCAAGCTATGCTCAATTGGCTATTGTAGCAGCCGGAATGGCCTCAACATGGGTGGGTTATTTTTCTGAAGAGGCAGTGGCTGAAATTGTGTGCGCTGATCAGGGGAGTATGCCAGTGGCTTTATTGAGTGTAGGGTACCCGGCAGAATTACCTGAGCAAAAGCCACGCCGGCGCATGAATGAGATGGTTTCTTATATTTAATTAAAAAATTATGGGAATGGGTTGAATGGGTTCATCTCTGGAATGGCATAATCTTCCCAAGGTTGATCCATATTGAAGCTGCTGCCTTCATAGTCATAAGTCCCTTCTGATCCTAGTGTGCCTGTGCCTTCTGTATAGGTGTAAAGGCCAGCATCGACTGTGACTCTGTCGCCATTTTCAATCATATTGAATGAGCCGCTATCGCCAGGTATATCTGAATCAGAGAATGTCAGGTTGTTAATAATTGCAGTGGGTGTGCTCTTGTCATCATAAGTAATGGCTGACATATCAACGATAAACTCCGACACCATATCTTCACTGGTCACTATTTGAGTCATTTTTGGTTTTGTTAAAAGATTGTCTTTGATGAACTCCATAGATATATCAGAATCGTTGATATCCTGACGCATGAGTACTTTGTTAGGGTTGGCAGAGCCTTGCCCTAAAGAACTGAGCGGGTTGAAGCTGGTGAGGTCAATACTGCCATTAATAACTGGAATCGTAACTCCGTTAGCTGTGCCGGCACCATCAGATGAGTAGCTACCCATGATATAAACTTCCTGGGCAAATGCTTCATCTGGATCACCTATAATCATGTGGATATAGCTGTTACCATCATCACCGATAATTGTTTCATAGAGAAAGGGGGTCTGGTTTTTTCCGGGTCTGGCACCTTCGCCACAATAAAAATCTTCTGTATCCCCAAAGTTACACCGCATGTGGAGTTGTCCACCTTGCTCTTGGTAATTGAGCTCAATATCAGTAGCGGCATGGGCAGGGTTTATAAGAATAGATGCTCCAACAAGAAAGCTGTATGACGATATACCAAGTATATTGTATGAATGGATTATGTTTGATGCTCTATGGCAGACCGTCAAAACTTTATTGAAACATAAATAACTTTTTTGCATAAGTTATCCCTCCCTTAACTGCACTTGCTTTATAGGTGGATCACTTCGTTGTGTGGCAGAGTTCCGTAAAATAGTAATCTGCTCTTTATTTATTATTGTTACAGAGCCAGATTAATTGCCTTTTTAACCCAAAAAATAATGGAATTATAATTATGTGTGTTAAAAATCCATTTCTAAACTATTATTTGTGGCGAGTCAATGATTTATTTTTATTTAATTTAGGAGTGGAATAATGGATATTGAATATAAAAATAGATTTATTGGCAAATCATATCTGTTTTTTGTGACACTATTGTTATTTGTTGTATTAACCGTCGTATATATCAATTATTACAAACCTTACGAAGTTGTGGGTGATGAAATGTTAATAAACCCGACATTTGAAAATGGGTTTGATGGGTGGGGAATTCCAGATGCAAATAGTGTTGAAAAGGATTTTCCTGGTGTCGTAGCACTTTACGCAATGGAGAGGGGGAAGCATATCTACATATATCAAATGGTCACAGAGTTTTCTGGTGTTAAATTTTTGCGCCTTTCAGGAAAGGCTGAAACGGAGGCTATCACCAAGGGGCCTGAAGGTTGGGAGAGGGGGCGTTTAGTGGCTGTTTTTAACGATGAAAATGGTAATAAAATTGCTACAAATGTAGTGGCATTACCTTGGGGGGACAGTGACTGGAAATATTATGAACGTGTGTTTGAGTTAAAGCCTGGAACAAAAACGATACGCGTGGGTGCCAGCATTGCTCAAGTAACCGGAGTAATACGAGTTCAGGATATCAGTTTGAAACCTGTAATAATCAAGGCTGAAGCTGCATACTTTAAAATGGCTGGGTTGATCATTTGGGTGATTATGATCGTGTGGCTAATGTGGGGATATTTAAAATATCTTGCTCAGCAGCATGTTGCAACTCTGTTGTTTGTGGGGCTGCTTATTGTCGGGATGGCGATGCCAGGTGGTATACGGGATTGGTTGGCGAGCCAGCTCCCCGATGTTTCTTATAAATTGAGTCATTCATTTATTATAAATATTGATGTTGTCTCACACTTTTTGTTATTTCTTGGGGTTGCTTTTTTGCTTGTAAAAACATTTACAGAAAAGTATTTATGGGTGATTGTTATTGATTTGATTTTACTCGGTATTGCAACCGAACTTTTACAGGTATTTATTGATGGTCGATATGCAGAGTTTGTTGATTTAGTCGTAAATTATTCGGGGATTGCTATTGGTGTAGGACTTGCTCTTTTATGGTCGAAAAAAGTGTCGCAATAGGTATATACTGAATATATATGAGATTTCTGTTGGGGCTTTAAGAATTTTTATCGGAGGTTAATGTAATGTCTGTTTATCGTCATATTTTGATTGCAATTGATTTTACTCCTACTGCATACCAAGTTGTTCAGCGGGCTAAACTTTTACTTGGAAATGAAACAAAATTAACAATTTTGAATGTTGTGGAATATGCAATGCCGCTAGGCTTTGGGGATGACTTTACACCGATGCCAAATTTATTGGTGGAAGAGAATATGCTCGTAGAAAAAGCTAAAGAGTCACTTTCTCGTTTTGTCGATAAGCAGGGGCTGGCTTATGCCGAACAGGTGGTTAGGGTGGGGGCTACACAGAGGGAAATTATTCGCATTGCAGAAGAAAAAAATATTGATCTGATTGTTTTGGGGTCTCATGGCCGTCATGGAATCAGCCTGTTATTAGGTTCTACTGCAAATGGAGTATTGCACCATGCTTCTTGTGATGTTCTGGCAGTACGAGTTAAAGGTGAATAATTTTATTGGTTCCAAAGTGCATCTTCCAGCCCTGAGGTTCGTTCGGTTGTACGTTTAATTGCTGCTTTTAACAAGCTTTCCGAACAGTATAATTCAGCCGTTCTTTTAGCGCGTGTAATGGCCGTATAGATTAATTCTCGTGTTAAAAGTGGTGTGTCAACCTCGGGAAGTACAATAAATACCTTGTCAAATTCTGAACCTTGGCTTTTATGTATAGTCATTGCATAAACAGTTTCATGAGGAGGTAGACGCGAGGGTATAATTTTGCGTATTGTGCCATCCGGTTGGCTAAAAAATACTCGTAATTGGTTGTCTGATGATGGATCAGGTCGTGTGATTCCAATATCACCATTGTAAAGCTTAAGATTGTAATCATTGCGTGTGATCATCACAGGACGGCCGGCGTATGAGTGTGCACTGCCTGTTGATATCAAGCCCATTTTTTTTAATGCATTTTCAACTTGTATGTTGATTGCTTTAATACCCGAAGGTCCATCACGTTGTGCACATAAAATACGAAATTTATTAAACTGTATCAACGCTTCTGATGGGCATGATGTTTTAATATAGGTTGAGTAAGCTTTTGCGGCTAACTTTGCCAGGTTAGAAAGCTGGCTCATTGGGCCTGAGTGTAATTGAATATCGCTATAACTTTCTAAATTACAAATTTCGATTGCTGCATTGGTATTGCCCTGGTTTATTGCCTGTGCTAGTTGACCAATGCCACTTTCATCATTAAATCGATAACTTTTTCGCAGTAGCGCGATATGGTCACCAAAATCAATGGGGTCAGAGTCGATTGATGTCAAGCAGGCATCAATCGACTCTGACCCCATTGATTTTCCACATATATCCCCCAGAACACTGCCGGCTTCGACTGAAGAGAGCTGATCTTTGTCACCTAATAAAATAAGGCGGGCTTTGTCTGGCAATGCAGCGGTCAACCTCGCCATCAGTGGCAAGTCAATCATGGAGGCTTCATCAACGACCAACACATCCAGATGCAGTTGATTATTTTGATTGTGACGAAACTCTGTCTGGTTTGGAATAACACCTAACAAACGGTGAATTGTTGATGCTTCTTCTGGAATGATTTTTTTAATAGCCGTGCAGTATTCAATATTTTCTTTCGCCTGTTTTATTGATTCATTTAAACGGGCCGCAGCTTTGCCTGTGGGGGCGGCTAGTGCAATTCTATAGGATGGCTGCTGCTCGGCTAATAGCAGAAGTATCTTTGTGACCGTTGTTGTTTTTCCCGTGCCTGGCCCACCTGAAATGACGCTGAATCTTTTAAGTAGAGCAATTGTTGCAGCGATCTTTTGCCAATTGGGATTGTTATCAGGTCTGTTTGGAAAAAGTTGTTGAAGATTATGTTTTAGAAGATCGAAGTTGATATCGTCAATGGGGTGGCGAGTACGGTTTAACAGGTTTTTTGCAAGTGATGACTGAAAAAAGTAGTAACGCCCAAGATAGAGTCGATTATTGCTATCAAGAATCAGTGGGTAGTGCTCTTCTGGTTGGCCTGTTACACCACTTTTTTTTAAAGCAGTTACTAAGACATCAGTGGCAGGTGCTTTTATAATTTTAATATCATCGTGTTTGTGTGTATTAAACAGTATCTGGTTAGCGATATGGTTGAGGTTAATACATATATGGCCTTCTCCAGCTCTCTGGCTGAGTAAGCAGGAGAGGAGAACCAGAGTGTTTGATGGGTTTACTGCCTGTTTATTAATAAACTCCGAAAAGTGCAGGTCGAGTTGACGTATCAATCCGAGATTGGCTAATTGTTTGAGCTGCTCTAGCATGATGCCAGTTCCTTGTCGCTATTTCCTGTAAACAGTTGGTCTAATAATTGAATCCGGTTTAAGGGTGGTTGGTCATGAAAAACACCGGTTGCATTACCGCTTGAAGGTGACATTCCTCTTAAAAAGAGGTAATAAACACCACCAATATGCTGCTCATAACAATAATCAGGAAGTCGTTGTTGCAAATAGCGATGTAGAGCGACGGTGTAGATTAAATATTGAAGATCATAGTGGTGCTCTTTAATGGCTGAACTGATCTGGGATAATGCATAATCCTGCTGTTGATCGCCCAGATGGTTTGATTTGTAATCGACAATGTAATATTTATTGTTGTGTTCAAAAATCAGATCGATAAATCCTTTTAACATTCCTTGCATGTGAGGGAATGTCAGAGCTTTTTTTGTATTTGTATAATCGCTCAGAAATTTATTTAATTGACTTGCATGAAGTGGTGCCAAAGGCAGATAAAACTCCATTTCAACTCGCTTTTTACTGTTTCTGATATTTTTTAATTTGATTGCATCAGGGTGGTCATGAGTTGAATTGAGCGGTGTGTTTAATATATCTGATACCCATTTTTCGACAACAGGCATCCATGCAGAATCAAAACCATATTGAGCTAATTGGCGACTGACTTCATGATTGAGTGATTGCTCTGATATATTTGGAAAGTCGAGCCGCTCTAGCAGGCTATGCAAAAAGGTTCCTGCATGAGCGCCTTTGGGAAATTGAAATGCACTACTGAACTCTTCTATTGAAGGCTTTTCATTAACTGTTTCTGTGTCTGGTAATGTATCGTAATCAGGGCGTTCAGTTTGTGAGTAGTGTGATGAAGTGAGTGCGGAGTAACTTGTAATGCGCCACTGTTTATTGATTATGCTGCCAAATGGTCTTGCTTGACCTTCTGACTCAAAGGTTTTTATGGGTTGGTAGCGTTCTGCTTCTGGTTTAGGTAGTGGATCAACCTGAATCGATTCTGGTGCTATTGTTGCTAATGCAAATAATCGGTTTTTAATCTCTGTATGGGTGAGTTTATTGAATGCTTCTGAACTGCCATGCAATAAATAACTGAGTGCTGAATTTTCTGTGCCTTTAATTTTCCCCCAGGTGATATAACATAAATATTTTGCGCGAGTGAGCGCAACATAGAGTAAACGAACCTGCTCGGCAAGATCCTCTTGCTTAGACAGTTCACGATGTTTTTCTTTGTTTTGGGAGTTGATGTCAATACAGAGTTGATTGCTTTCTTGGTCATGAAAAATAACAGGCTGATTTTTGTTTTGGGTTCGGCTACTCCAGATAAAGGGTAGAAAAACAACAGGGTATTCCAGCCCTTTGCTTTTGTGAATAGTAATGATTTTAATCAGTGCCTCATCACTTTCCAGCCGCAGTTGTTGCTCCTCATTTTTTTCGAATCGGGTGCGGTTCAGATTGAACCAATGTAACAGGTTTTCCATGCCGGGTTGTGTTGTGGCAGCATTTTGTAGCAGTTCAGCAAGGTGGAGCAGATTGGTAAGTGAGCGCTCACCGTCTGGCTGTTTTAACAGTCTGTCAGGAATATTATGCTCTTGCAATAATTGCTGAAACATTACGATGAAGCCATGTTCTTGCCATATTTGATGGTATTGCTGCACTTGTAGCAATATATTTTCCCAAGCTTGATCACTATGGGTCATTGCGCTCAGTTGCTGAGCATCGAAGCCCAGAAGTGGAGTGCAAAGTGCAGCAAGTAATAAACGTTCATTACCAGGTTCAATGATCATGCAGAGTACTCGATAGAGCGCATCGCATTCAGGGGTATTGAATATATTTTCCTGGCTTAGGCAAACGCTGGCGATTTGATATTGTCGCAGAGCATTTTGCATGATTTGTGCTTCTGTATGGCTGCGTACAAGAATTGCTATATCTTGTGCTTGAAGCGGTTTTTTGCCAATGACGGCTTTGCCGCGGTCGCCTTGTGTCAGTAGTTGGCTGATTTTTGATGCACAGCAGAGTGCAATATCATTTTTTGCAGTATTGGCCGGGATTGTTTTATCGTCATCACTTTCAATGTGCCAAAATTGCATTGGTACGGGAGGAGTATTGTCGATAAGAAGGGGGTTTTTGTCGTTTTCATCCGCAGCACAGACGGCAATAAAAGGAATCTCTTTATCATATATAAATGGTGCACAGGATTGCTCAAAAAGAGTGTTAACAGCATGAACCATTTTGTGGGTTGAGCGCCAGTTTGTGCCTAGCGTGTGATGATTGTCGGGGTTATTAATAAAGCGCTTGGCCTGGATGTAGGTGAAAATATCAGCGCCACGGAAGCTGTATATGGCTTGTTTGGGATCACCGATCATTAATAGCGATCTGTTTGATTGTCCGTTTTCAGATGGAGTGGTGTACAGAGTTTTGAAAATTTCGTACTGCAGTGGGTCAGTATCCTGAAATTCATCAATCATGGCTGCAGGGTATTGTTGTCTTATTTTTTTTATCAGGGCAGGGCCAATGTTACTGTTTGTAAGTGAATTCTTGAGCTTTAGCAGCAGGTCATCAAAAGTCAGTTGAGCTTTTTCCTGTTTACGAATAGTCCATTCGCTTTGCAAGTACGTAATGACCTGGTGGATAAGCAGCAGGTGAATTTGTGTGTGTAATGGATTGATTGACTCTATAAATTCATCGCAACGTTTGAAAAAAATATGCTCAGGTGGCTCTGCCCCTTTTTTGAGCGATTTTTCAATTTTAGTGAAAGAAAAAAGCTCAAATTTTTCAGGTGGATTAAAAACAGTCGAGCTATCTGAAAAATATTTTGTTGTATCTGCAATGTATGTATGTAATTTTTTTGTATAAATATTGCGCTTGATATCTTTCGAGTGGAGTAAATAATCACAAACCTCTTTTTGTTCAGCTTGCCAGCTGCTTTTTAAATTTTCAAAAAGCAGAGTGGCTTTATTGATGATAAGGTTTACGTCAGATGTGGCTGTTTCGGGTAGAAGTTTTATATTTGTATGTCTGGCGTAAGGGGATATGCGGTTCCATAAGCCAGCTGGTGTTTGCCAGGTTGATTGGGCAAATGCAATTAATTCGGGGTGTGCATCATAAAAAGTGGTTCGCCAGAAATCTTCAATAATTTGACGGGTTAGAGTGCTATCGTTGGTGAGCAGCTCAGTGTCAAATAGTGTGCCACTTTCAAAGGCACTTTCCTGAAGTATGCGCTGACAAAAACCATGTATGGTGAATATTGCTGATTCATCCATGCGTTTGAGTGCGTCGTTTAGCAGGATAAGTGCTTGTTGTTTATCGTGACAGCTATTGAGTAATTGGCTAAGTACGGCATCGCTACTATGATTTTGTTGTAGTGCATCACATGTATCTTTGATGCGGTGACGGATACGATCACGTAGCTCTTCTGTTGCGGCTCCTGTGAAAGTAACGACAAGAATTTCATCGACTTGCAGCGGTCGATTCTGGCTGGAATCAAGCAGGTTTCCCAGTAAAAATCGTAAATATAGCGTACTGATTGTGTAGGTTTTTCCTGTACCTGCCGAGGCTTCGATCAGTTGAAGGTCATTGAGTGGTAGTGATAATGGATTGAGTGTTTGCATGGTGCAAACGTGACAGGAATGGTCATTTGAGTCAAGAAAAAAGGCTTGGCAAAAAGCAGTTATTCGATAATTCAGCTGTGGGAGGGTGAATTACCGGATTGACTCCCTTGCCAAACCTTATAAGGTAGCGTAGAAACAACGCTTAAAATATCGTCACGACTATAACAACCAGCCGCGCTTGTCCATATCTCCATGATCTGTTTTTATTGTTCCATTTGATTTCGGCATTAAAACATAATAGTAAAAAAATAAATATAAGGGTGAATACTTAAAATTTTAAATTTATGATGTTATTGGGAGTAATGTGAATTTATCACTTAAAACTTTTAGTGAAATGTATTACTATGATGAAAATAAGAACATAAGCCCGTCAGAAGGAGTTGTAGGCATAACTTAGTACAGGCTACTTATGTTTGAAAATAGTTCATTATTACTGCGCACTTTTAAAAAAAGTGCTCGTCATCAACCTGTAAAATTCAAAGAGACCAAGCTGAATGACAAGCTTATTCTTGAAAATATTCTCTACTCTACTGACTCTGCAATTATTGCAACCGATCTAGATTATCGTATTATCTATTCCAACCCTTCTACTGAGAGAATCCTGGGTTATCAATTTGACTCTTCCAGTAAAGACTCAATCTCAGATCTTTGTTTGAAACTTGCTTTGGAACCAGAGTATCTGCAGCAAATTACAGATGAAATTCGCAGTGAGGGTCTATTTCAATTTTCTCTTAAACTTGATAAAGAAGATAATATTCACTATGTAGAATGTAAATTTTCTGGCATATGGGATGAACATGGAGAGTTGATCGGTTTTTTATTGATGGCGCAGGATGTAACCGAGCGTGAGGAAGGTTTTGCCGCGCTCAGAGCGCATCGTTCGGAGCTGGCTCAGGTTGCACGTTTGAATGTGATGGGTGAAATGGCTTCCAGTCTGGCACATGAGCTGAATCAGCCGCTGACAGTTATCTCCAGTTATTGCGATGCTGCACTGAATTTGATTGAGAATGATAAAGAGTCTTGCTCTGATCGTATATTGAATACGATACAACAGAGTCGCTCCCAGGCACTGCGAGCTGGTGAAATTATCAGAGGAATTCGCCAGCTGGTACGTAAAGAAGATGGTGAACGTCGATCAGCTAATATTAACGATCTGCTTAATAATGTTATTAAGCTGGTTGAATCTGAAATTCATGGGCAGGAAGTTACGTTGCTGCGTTATATGAGTTCTGGGTTGCCTTCAGTTTCTGTAGACAGAATTCAGATTGAGCAGGTTATTTTGAATTTATTGCGCAATGCACTGGAGTCCATGGGAGCTTATGGAGAATTAACCGTTTCAACTGCAATGCATATAAATGGCGATAAAGTCACAATTTCAATTCAAGATGATGGACCAGGTTTTTCTGAGGGAATGATAGAGCGGTTATTTGAGCCATTTTTTACAACTAAAAATAATGGCTTGGGGATGGGTCTGTCAATCAGTAAAACGATTGTGGAGACCCATGGTGGGAGTTTGTGCGCTGAAAATATTCAGCCTCATGGAGCTCTTTTTTGTTTGACGTTGCCGGTAGTTGTAGATGGGGATAATGATGAGTAATCAATCAACTGTTTTTTTGGTCGATGATGATCATGCTGTACGTGGAGCAATTGAACTGTTTCTTCATACTAAAGATATTGCAGTGGAGGCATTTTCTTCTGCAAGAGATTTTTTAGAGTGTTATGAAGGTAGTCAGCCAGGTTGCCTTGTATTGGATGTTCGTATGGCTGGAATGAGTGGTTTGGAATTGCAGGATGTACTTATAGAAAAAGAGATAAAAATTCCTATCATATTTATGAGTGGTCATGGTGATATTCCGATGGCGATACGAGCATTTAAAGCGGGTGCTGTAGATTTTTTGGAAAAACCTTTTGATAACAAACGGTTGTTTAACTGTATTACAGAGGCATTTCAATATGACCTGAAGTGCCGTAAAGAAGATGGTTTTAAACAAGAAGTGATTTCATGTTATGAGCAATTAACACCGCGTGAACGTGAAGTTATGAGTCTGGTTGTAAATGGCCACAGCAATAAAGAGATTGCGCGCGAACTGGATATTAGCCATCGCACTGTTGAGATTCATCGGCGGCGAGTGATGCGAAAGATGAAGGCAGGTTCAGTATCTGACCTGGTCGGATGTGCCATGGTTGGCGGAGTTCATCAGCACCTGTCAGAAGTGCGCCCTAACCAACAACATCCAGATTCCTTTGACGAAAACCAACGCCGAGCTGTTTAGCGAGGGCTGAGCAAGCTTCAATATCTAAACCTTCAAGTCCATGGATGGCACTTGCGGTGACTTCAGGTACATATCTTGGTGCCAAACGTAAAAAATCTAGTACAGCATTGAATGAGCCTTTTAGCGCAGGTTGGCAATGCTGATTGTAAATAGTTTCATTTTGACCGTTGAGTGAAACAGATAATGCATCAACTAATCCTTCAAAATCAGGTAGTACATTGCGCTTGTGAAAAAGGTTGGCAAGCCCATCAGTGTTTATGCGAACTTTCCCTCTCTCTTTTTTGATATGTCTTGCGACCGTGAGTAATACTTTGAGTCTGAGCGTGGGTTCGCCAAAGCCGCAAAATACAATGGAGTCATACTCTCTTGGATTGCCAATACTTTCTATTATTGATTCAATTTCCGGGCGTTGTTCCAGTGTCAGGTCAAAATCATGAACTCTTTTGATGCCTTGTGTTTTCGGGCAAAATTTGCAAGCCAGTGTACATCTGTCAGTGATGTTTAGATAGAGATTGTCGTTGATGCGGTAGGCGATCGTTTGATTCATAATATTATTTGAATATCAGTATGAATAAAAAAACCCGCTTCAAGCGGGCTTTTAGCTGTAAGCTTTCAAGGAGCCTCTGATTATTAAGGAGTTGATTTTCACGGTGCAGGGGCTTTAGCCCCTTCATCTAAATCAGAGCTAAAGCCCCAACTTCAATTAATCCGAACTCCTTAAGAAATTATTTGATTTTTGCTTCTTTATACATTACATGTTTGCGAACAACTGGATCGAATTTTTTGATTTCAAATTTTCCAGGCATGTTGCGCTTGTTTTTTGTTGTAGTGTAAAAGTGGCCTGTTCCAGCAGAAGAGACCAGTTTGATTTTGTCACGCATAATATTCTCCTAAACTTTTTCACCACGACTACGGATTTCAGACAGCACAGTGTCAATTCCTTTTTTATCAATGATACGCAAACCTTTTGGGGTGATGCGCAAACGAACCCAACGATTTTCACTTGCAACCCAAAAACGGTGGGAGTGTAAATTGGGTAGGAACCGACGACGAGTTTTGTTGTTGGCATGAGATACATTGTTTCCAGTCATGGGGCGTTTGCCGGTTACCTGACATACTTTGGACATTTAATAGGTCTCCAAAAACAGATTGAGATAGAGTTATGCGGATTCTTCTAACGCGAAACGATGCTTTATATCAAAATACAGCTCTTAAATCAAACCATGTTCAGCAAATGATACTGCTTTGTTGTCACCGATGATCAAATGATCCAGTAATCTTACATCAATCAATGCCAGTGCCTCTTTAAGGCGTTGGGTTATCATTTTGTCTGCATGGCTGGGCTCTGCAACACCTGATGGATGATTGTGAGAGATGATCACAGCGGCTGCATTATGTGTTAATACGCGTTTGACAACCTCTCGTGGATGAACACTGGCGCTATCAATCGTGCCCTGGAACAGCTCTTCAAAACAGATAACACGATGACGGTTGTCTAGAAACAGGCAGCCAAATACTTCGTGATTGTAGTCTCGAAGCCGTGAAACCAGGTAGTCATGAGCCGCTTTCGGGTTTGTTAGTGTGTCACTTCGATCCATTGACTCTTTTAAATAGCGACGCCCCATTTCCAGTACGGCTTGTAACTGTGTGTATTTGGTTGGGCCAAGCCCTGGAGCCTGGCAAAAACGGGTGATATCAGCATTGAACAGAGTGCGTAACGAGCCAAATTCATTGAGCAAATCACGGGATAAGTCAACGGCTGTTTTACCATGTATTCCAGTGCGAAGAAAAATAGCGAGAAGCTCTGCATCTGAAAGAGCATTGGCTCCTCGTTGCAGAAGCTTTTCACGCGGCCGTTCTTCGGCGGGCCAATCGGTAATAGGTGGCATGCGACCTCCTTGTCATGATGCCATTTTTTCCAGGTGGCGGCGTAGTGCGAAAGAGAATAGCTTGTTGTCCTGTGGTTGTGTTGAATCAAACTCAATGCCAAGACGGTATTGCTTCTCTTTATCAGTAGTGGGGATGCACCATCGAACGGTTCCATTGACACTTAAGTGCAATTCAAAGGCTTTGAGTTCGATCGTGATGGGTGTTTCTGATGCAATAGCATGATCACATACAATTCCTAAGCCGTAATTAGAAAGATCAAGTTCGCCACTAATGAGGTGGTTTGTATGATTGCGCTTTAGATAAATAAGGTTGTCATTTTTTTTTATTTGAAACTGGCTTCGATAATAGTTCCGTTTTTCCTTGGACATAATATCTGATCTCTCCTTGAAATCATGAGTAGTTGTTACAATTTATCGGATCACCATTTACCATTGTGTCTGATAGTCGCGCTCTCCCTGTCCTTGCGATAATGATGGCTCGATTGTAATTGGGGTTTCCTGAACATAAAGTGAATGTGCCGTTATTGGAAAACCCTATTGAGTTAAATTTTATATAGGTTGCTCTGAATTGCAGGTTGTTAAGTCCTTTAAATGGTGGTTGAGTACGGATAAGGTTTTCATTGTCATCTCTTTTTTTGTTGTCATTATTATCACTAAAAATAATCCAGCCTGTTTGCCATTGTTTGCTGCGGCTGCAATGTATGCCGTTATTGCTGGCACAAATAATAACCTCACCGTTTCGTTCAATTGCTTCGGTGCGGGCTAAATTAAGATCAGCCAAAAGTGTATTAACTTGACTGGTAACGTGGTTTTTTGTGAAAAAAGATTGCAGGGCTGGAGTGGCTATAGCAGTGGTGATCGCTACTATAGCGAGTACGGTCAAGAGTTCAATTAAGGTGAATCCATCGCCATAGGTCACGGGCCAGTAGTGGAATGCCCTGTGACAACAGTTTCGGGTATTGACATCCATGTCTTGCCCCTTGTCAACCAGTTTTTGCTGCTCATTATATGACTTTCGTCACAAAAACCAGATGATAATCAGTTTTTAGCTTTAAAAAAACATCTAATTTAATATGGGTTTACTGGTTGAGTGCTTTTTTTATCCTGAATAGTGCTTTTTTCAGATTATCCATGCTGGTTGCAAAAGAGAGGCGTAGGTGGCCGGGCGCTCCAAAGGCTGATCCTGGAACTAGGGCGACATTCGCTTTTTCCAAAAAATATTCAGCTAATTGAACATCATTATCAATACCTTTTATAGCTTTTATTGCTGCTTTTACATTGACGAAAGCGTAAAAAGTACCTTGTGATTTCAGGCATTTAAAGCCATCAATTTGATTAAGCTCTTTGACCACAAAATCATGACGTTTTTTAAATTCGGTTAACATGATTTGAATGCAGTCTTGACTGCTTTCCAAAGCAACTTGTGCGGCGACTTGAGATATAGAGGTTGGGTTGGATGTGCTCTGCGACTGGATTTTTTTCATTGCCTGAATAAGATCAACAGGGCCAGCAGCATAGCCGATGCGCCAGCCCGTCATGGCATAAGCTTTAGATATACCGTTGAGCACAATGCTACGGTCGTATAGTTCAGTGCAGGCCATCACAATATTGCAAAATGGTTCACTACTCCAATAGATATGCTCATACATATCATCCGTTGCAATTATGACATCAGGATAGCCTTTCAATACTTCTGCTAATGCACTCAGTTCAGTCTGGTTGTAGACGGAGCCTGTTGGGTTTGAAGGGCTATTAATGACGAATAGGCGGGTGCGTTCAGAAATTACATTTTCCAGCTGTTCCGGGGTGATTTTGTAACTTTGTTCAATACCGGTTTCAATAATGACAGGTTGGCCATCAGCCAATAACACCATATCAGGGTATGAAACCCAATAAGGGGCAGGGATAATCACTTCGTCACCGGGATCAAGCAGTGCCTGCACCAAATTATAAAAACTCTGCTTGCCACCGCATGAAACCAGA
>WFXF01000012.1 GCA_015490755.1 Gammaproteobacteria bacterium | reverse complement strand
TTATCTAATAACTACTTGAAATCTCAGGGGCTATATGCGCTACGCGATGGATGGATCAAGTTTCACCATGCTAAATGAAACGCCCTGTGCGGAGCCGCATGCAGGGTGTTGTGGGGGCTGGAGGTTAGAGACCTCCGGCTACCCGATTATGCCAATAAACCTTCTGCCAGTAGAAATTCAAAGAACGTGTCTATGATTTTCTTGTTACGGTCAATTATTTGCTGCTCTTCAAATTTATTGTGTTTAATGAGTTCAGCTATTTCAGCAATTTTGCTTGGTTCTTTATACTTTCCACGCCGCTGTTTCCCACTATATATGTTTTTCTTATCCTCAAATCTGTAATCTGATGCTTTGATATTAATACTACTTTCAAGCAGTATTTTGTTGCCCAATGATTCAAGATTACTTTCCGTAGTAAGACCAGCTTCCAGTTCTTGTCTCTTTTTTGAGTAAATATGCTCTAAATGGAAAATTTCATTTAGCGCAAGAACCTGTTGGTTTGGAAAGGTATAAGCATACCAAGTAAGCACTGAGCGGGTTGCATTTCGCTGATTAGAGAAAATATAGTTTTCAAAAGATGCTCTGGCTTGACTCTTGTTGAATTTGTATTTGTTGAATGTGACTTCATGTCCACCTACGATATTAATCATTTCGTCATATACTGGCGTGCGTAATGCATTCACACCAGGATTAGTTACAGCATAGGCAAAAATAAAAGCAGTTATTCTAACCAAGAACTTACAGAAATTTTCATCATCTAGCTTTCCGTCATCGTCTTTGTTCTGCAAAAAATATACTGATGTTATGTTCTGCCACATTCCATTCGGAGAATAGCTCAATACAAAAAGTTTTTTGAGTGCATTCTCAGAGAACCGTTCTTTATCCTGATCTATTACGCTTTCCCAAAATAAGGCGAGAGATTTCAGTTCATCAATTGTATGGGGTTTGTTTAGATATTGATATTTATTGCGTTCATAGAATTTTCGCAATGCTTCTGTAGTTGAGCTTTTGTTTCCTTCTTTTGCACGCAAGAAATACATATAACGTGCAAATAGTTCATCCATTGGAGTGCCGGTAGTCGGTTTAAAAACCGCGCTTGATATTTCTTCAAGCTTTTTCCATTCAGAAATAAAATCATCTTTTTTACCGATGCCACCATAATATTTGTAGAATTGAGCTTTGAATATATCAGCATCTGATAATGGTAATCCACGATCATTAAGTGTTGAGAAAATGCGAAGAGCCGTATCTTGCGACTCTGCTTCAATCGGAAGAAGAATACAGTTACCTAATATACGAGCAGGTAAGTAAGGAAAAAAGCTGGGAAATGCTTGCAGAAATTCATCAATTTTTTTCTGGAAGAACTTATAGTTCAAGACATATTGACTTTTGCTATTTTGTTTAACGACTCCTGTACGCAGAAGCTCAAGGAACTCATCTTTGTCATTATCTGTGGCGACTTCAGAATCTATTTTCAGGATATTTTTATCAGCAGTCCCAAAAGTATCTGTTTTCCAGATGCACTTCTCAATACGATCACGTGTAAGTACCGAATTTCTATCTTGCATGTTGGAGAACTTGTCATAAAAAGCTCGTAAGATAAGCATTAGAGTTGTAAGGCGTTGCTGCCCATCAATAACTTCTGATTTTCCATTCTTATTTTTAAATGTGACAATAGAACCAAGAAAATATTCTTCATTATCGTCAAATGCTTCGTAATTATTATCTGGAAAAGCAAATAGAAAAAGATCATCCCACAAAGTCTGACATTGCTCTTCATCCCAAGCATAAGGGCGTTGGTAATCAGGTATGAGGAAATCGGCTTTTTTATCAGACAACAGATCGCTAATTGTTTTCTGATCTACATTAAGTTTCGACATTTTTTTCCTTCTTTTTGAAAGGCATAACGCCTGCAATAACCAGCATACCGTAGTGGGGATTTTTTTGTGCTAGCTTTTTCAGCACAAAAAAACACCGCGGAGGTATGTCTGAGTTAATTGCTTTTGTTAGCTTTGATTATTTGGTAGATCCCCCCAGCGCACCTTACACTCAAATTAATTATACCGAGTGATTTATCTACGCGTCAGTATCAATTTGTCTCGTTAGTTTTTTCTCAACCACTGCTACCCCCACAGATTGACAGATATCTTCAATATTTTTTTCTGAAAAACCCGCCATTTGACCTTGGCCATCACATTCAAATATCACAAGATTTGAATAATTGTATTTCATTTGTTTACTTAGAATTAAAACACTCATTTTATCTGTAGATTTATATATACTAAATGGAAAGGGCATCGAGACAATTTTAACAATTATGTCTGAATTATCTATTTCTTCAGCTAATCCTATAAAATAATTTATAGATTCAATAATAGAATTAATTAGCCCTTCTTTTTCATAGCTATCATCGTCGCCATTCAAAATACTAATCAAAGAATTATTTGCTGGGTCGGGAAACTTAACACGGATTGGAATTCCCCTCTTAGCTGCCTTAATAATATAGTCTCTGTTATGTGATATCGTATCTCTAGCATGAAATACAGCTAGGTCAATCCGATCCGCTTCCTCATAAAATGTTTCCCAGGAAACATCACCAAAATCACTTCTTACTCTAACAATACCGGACCTATGAAGGTTCTCTGATACCTTTAAAGTCTCCCTTACCTCTGTTAGAAATTGTCGTCGTACGGTCGTTTCCCAAACGATTGCAATCGTCGATACCCCGATAGCAGTTAGCAATATAGACTCTAAAACTAACTCTGCCTGCTCTTTTAATGAAGCATTTGGACTTATCGAGTATTTCAACCCAAAATACAATACAAGGAAAATCAAAACGAATAATAACGAAGCTTTTGCCGCAGCAAGATTCGACATGATTACTGACCATTTGGTCTTTTTGCCCTTTTTATTCATTTTCCCCTCTGACTATTGAAAGTGCCCAGCCTAAAAAAGCTAACGCCATGCTCATTGGCGTGGTGAAGGGGCATGTATTTTTGCCCCGCAAAAATCATGACGCTTTGCCACGTCCAATGGAGCATTTTGTGTACGCCCAACATGGGCATGAACTAATGAGGTGAAAGTCCTCTGTAGGAAGATCACCGTTAAGTTGTTCTAATGAACGATATTTAACGCTAACTACTAGCGAATGGCAAGGGCCAACCCGCGAGGGGCGGTCTGAAGGAAGCCGGACGCAAAACTGCGAGCTGATGAACAAAAACATCATATGAGGCGTAGGCTGAAGGCGAGATGGCACAAGACATCGAAGCCATGTGATCTAACGGCCACCGTAAATGATGCAGCAGTGCAGGGAAAGTTTATGCTCTTATCTGGGGAGATCTGCTTAACAAGCGATCGGTAGGCAACCAGTAAGGCACCTGGTCGATCAAGCCTTGGCTTTTCAGTTCCCATCGACTGAAAAGATCGAATAGATGGAAACCGATAGCGCCCAGCAAGGTAACTTGAAGGGTGATTAAGTAGAAGTCAGCAGACGGCATAGTAGCCAAATGCCCATCGTAATGGTTGGGACAGGGTGAAGGCCTGAACATTTAGATAAAGGAGGAGCCTTGCCACACTTGAATACACAAACGCCGACCGGCGGTGATGTGACTCAGCGTCGTGTCCCGAAGCCAGCCTTTAGCAACAATCTATTCGAACACGTGTTATGCCGAGAGAATATTCTCAAAGCATGGCGCCGCGTTCGAGCCAATAAAGGGGCGGCTGGCATTGATGGTATGACCATTGATGAGTTCCCCGCTTGGGCAGCAACCGGCCACTGGAAGCAAGTGATGGTTGAACTGAGGTCTGATCAGTACCAACCTTCACCGGTCAGACGTGTTGAAATCGATAAACCAGATGGCGGTAAACGCCAGCTGGGGATTCCAACCGTGACTGATCGAATTATTCAGCAAGCCATTGCCCAAGTGCTTACGCCTATTTTTGACCCGACCTTCTCAAACAATAGTTTTGGGTTTAGGCCAAATCGAAACGGGCAACAGGCGGTGAAACAAGTACAAAGCATCATCAAACAAGGTCGACGCTTTGTGGTGGATGTAGATCTGTCAAAGTTCTTTGATCGCGTTAATCATGATTTACTGATGACACTGCTTGGCCGCAAGGTGAAGGATAAGCGTCTATTAAAACTGATTAAGTGTTATCTACGAGCGGGGGTTATCGATAACTCGCTCTATAGTGAAAGCCGAGAAGGTGTTCCTCAAGGTGGGCCACTATCGCCACTACTGGCGAACATCATGCTCGATCCACTCGACAAAGAGCTTGAGAAACGTGGTCACCAATTTGCCCGCTATGCCGATGACTGTGTGCCACGAAGGCGCACAGGAGGACGAAGTCCTCCGTGCAGCTATGCTGCATAAGAGATGAGGGTTGGCCCCTCGAAACCGCCATGCAGGTGGAGGTTTCAAACCACCGTAAGCTGCGCTGGTAAAGAGCCAGGGTGGTGAGCGTTACGGAAAAGGCAGGGCATGACCCTGTCAGGTACGGATCAATGGAGACGAACGCAAGTGAACCACTGATGAAGTGTCGAAAGCGTAGGGATGAGGTCAAAACCGGGGGGTAGTCGTTACTCCGGGATAAGTCTGGCGGAACCCTGTTAACTGGCCAGGCGGCCTCCGGCATAAAGGTGGCGTGAACGTGATCCAGGCTCTTATGTGGAACGTGGGAACCT
>WFXF01000011.1 GCA_015490755.1 Gammaproteobacteria bacterium | reverse complement strand
CACGAAATAACTTCTGCACTCTGACTTGCTCTTTTACTCCGGCTCAAACAATCTCAATCGTTACATAGGCCAGCTATGCGCCTCTTGAGATCGTTTGAGCCGAAGCAAAATTTCTACGCCATAGTTGCAGAAGTTATTCCGTGCACGTTCCATAGTGGAGCGTGAGTGCAAAATTTGCTGTTAATTTATAGTAACTCCCACCAGAAAAATAAGTTTGATAAATATGGGTACTTTAGAGGCAGGTGGTGGAGTCTTTTATAGAAGTGGCGCGCCCGGAAGGATTCGAACCTCCGACCGCCTGGTTCGTAGCCAGGTACTCTATCCAGCTGAGCTACGGGCGCGTATCTATATGCAAGAGCGGTGCATTATGCTGATACAGTTCATTCATGTCAAGCTTAAGTTTTCTCTAATATTAAATGAGTCTGGAAAGGTGGAGTAGGCTTGATTTTTGTTCAGATTCATAGATGAAAATGGTTCATGAATGTAATGCAACAGGAGCGGGTAATTAATCATTGCGACCGGTCTTTGAATAGGAGTAGTGCTTTTACTTCGCTTTAAAAAACGTTTGGCTTTTAGCTACAGAGGTACGTTTTATAGCTTCGTTTTTGTCCCATGTTAAACGCCTCAATGTTTGACGAGTAATTGTTATTGTTTTGCTTTATAATCTGCGCCCTTTTTTGTTGCATGCCTTTTTATAGAGATTTGATTTCATGTTTGAACCACACGCGAGTCCGCAAGCTCATCTGAAAAATGACATACTTTCCGGGTTGACGGTTGCTTTAGCATTGGTGCCTGAAGCGGTTGCTTTTGCATTTGTTGCAGGTGTTCAGCCTTTGGTAGGGCTTTATGCGGCTTTTATGGTCGGACTCATTACTGCCTGTATTGGTGGGCGGCCCGGAATGATTTCAGGTGCAACAGGTGCCTTGGCCGTGGTGATGGTGGCGCTAGTGGCCGAGCATGGTGTTGAGTATCTTTTTGCTGCTGTGGTGCTGATGGGGGTTATTCAGATCTCAGCTGGTGTGCTGAAAATGGGCAAGTTTATTCGTATGGTACCGTATCCCGTGATGTTGGGATTTGTAAATGGCTTGGCGATTGTGATTTTCCTCGCACAGTTGCAACACTTTCAGATGCCCGTTGGGGATGATGGTTCGGTTCAGTGGCTCAGTGGTTCAGTTTTGGCTGTATTGCTCGGGCTTATTTTTCTTACGATGGCAATTATTCATTATTTGCCTCGTTTTACCAAGGCGATTCCTTCATCTTTGGCTGCGATTATCGTGGTGACAGCAATTGTTATGATTTTCAATATGGATGTGAAAACAGTTGGTGATCTCGCATCAATTTCAGGTAGTTTGCCTGACTTTCATATCCCGATGGTTCCTTTAACTTGGGAAACATTCTGGATTATTTTACCGTACTCTGTAATTTTGGCTGCTGTGGGACTCATCGAATCACTATTAACACTGACTCTTATTGATGAATTAACTGAAACACGAGGCAATGGAAATCGTGAGTGTTTAGGGCAGGGTGCTGCAAATGTTGCAACGGGTTTTTTTGGTGGTATGGGTGGTTGCGCAATGATTGGCCAAAGTATGATTAACGTCAATTCGGGAGGGCGCGGGCGCATGTCAGGTATTTCAGCTGCGCTATTTTTGCTGGCATTTATTTTGTTCGCATCGGGTCTGATCGAGATGATTCCTTTGGCAGCACTGATTGGTGTGATGTTTATTGTGGTTATTGGTACTTTTGAATGGTCAAGTTTTCGTATTATAAAGAAAATTCCCAGGTCTGATGCCTTTGTGCTTATTTTGGTATCCGGGGTCACTGTCGCGACTGATTTAGCGATGGCAGTTGTTGTTGGTGTGATTGTATCAGCTCTTGTATTTGCATGGGATGCTGCTAAACGTATGGGCAGCTATACCTCTATTGATGAGAATGGCAGTAAAATTTATGAATTAAGTGGCCCGCTGTTTTTTGGATCTATCCAGAGTTTTCGTGATCTTTTTGATCCTAAGGGCGATCCGGATGATGTTGTGATCGACTTTAAAAATACACGAGTTTATGATCACTCAGGGCTGGAAGCGATCGATGCTTTAGCTGAGCGTTATGTGAAGGCTGGAAAAAAATTACATTTACGTCATCTAAGCCCTGAGTGCAGACAGTTATTACATCAGGCTGAAGACCTTGTGGAAGTAAACGTTATTGAAGATCCAAAATATAAAGTGGCAGATAATCAGTTAGGCTAAATAGCTGGGTTACCATGCGGATGGTAAGTGTTTTAGTATAATAATCTGTCTGTTATCAAAGCGGATGTAGCCACCCATCGACATATCTTTGAGAATTCGGCTTACCATTTCACGAGAAGCACCAACTCGATTGGCAATATCCTGGTGTGTGAGTCGTTCCGTCACGATACTTGTGCCATCAATGCGCGTTTTGGCCATAGAGATAAGTATTCGTACAATACGACCGTAAACATCGAGCAAAGCTAGATTGCCCGTGATCATTGTCAGTAGCCGCATACGATTGACTAAGACCTTGATTAAATTAATGGCAATGTGTGGATATTTTTCTAAGTAACTCTCAAAGTCGTGCCTCTTGAGTATCAGTACTTTTGTTGGCTCGGTTGTAACGACAGAGGCAGAACGTGGGTCTTCATCAATTAATGCCATTTCACCAAAAAATTCATTGACTCCATGTACATTCAATACGATCTCTTTGCCATTTTCTCCGTGCAGAAATACTTTCACTCGGCCAGATTTTATAATGTAGAGCGAATCACTGTCATCACCTTCGTTGAAAATAATAGTGCCTTTTTTATATTCGTGAGAAGTTGCATGGTTGAGTAATTGTTGTTCCTCTTCTTCAGTGAGGCCATCAAACAGTGAAATGTTGTTATTCATATTGCTTTTTTACCAAGATAAAACACAAGCGCATTATATACTCAATAGTATTAGTGTGGGAATTTTTGATTAAGGTACGGGAACGCGTTGTAATAGCTCGTCTATAAAAGTATCTGTTGTGATGCCATCCGCTTCGGCTTCAAAAGAGAGAATAAGGCGGTGGCGTAAAACATCATGCGCCATTGCCTGAATATCTTCAGGGGAAACATAGTCTCGTCCTTGCAGCCAGGCGTGAGCACGAGCGCATCGATCCAGAGCAATGGTTGCACGGGGGCTGGCACCAAATCGATGCCATTGCTGGAGATCACCGCCATAAGGGCCAGGGTGGCGTGTTGCGATGACTAACTGCAAAATATACTCTTCCAGTGGGGGGGACAAATGCAACTCCAACACCTCTTTACGTGCAGCAAAAATAGACTGTCGAGAAACTTCTGTTACTGTTTCTGGTGTCTGAGTTGATTGTTTTTGAAGTGCTTCACTTCTAGCTAATTGTAATATGATTTTTTCTGCATCAATATTTGGGTAATCAATAACAACATGCATTAAAAACCGGTCAAGCTGGGCCTCAGGGAGTGGGTATGTACCTTCCTGCTCAATTGGGTTTTGTGTTGCCATAACCAAAAACAGGTCTGGTAGCGGGTAGGTTGTGCTTCCCACGGTAATTTGTCCTTCACCCATCGCTTCCAGCAGTGCTGATTGCACTTTGGCTGGAGCACGATTAATTTCGTCAGCAAGTAATAAATTGTGAAAAAGAGGCCCTTTCTGAAATGTAAATGAGCCTTCTTGTGGTCGGTAGATATCAGTGCCTGTCAGATCCGCAGGCAGTAAATCAGGTGTGAATTGAACTCGGTGAAACTGGCCTTCAATTCCGGTTGCCAATGCTTTTATCGCTTTTGTTTTAGCTAAGCCTGGTGCGCCCTCAACCAGTAGGTGGCCATCAGCTAAAAGGGCGATAAGCAATCGGGTGACGAGTTTTTCCTGACCAATAATCTGCTCAGTAATATGGTTTTTTAATAGATTGAAAGTATGTTGTTCTGACATTTTAAAAATTAGTAATTAATTAATTGGTAAAATGGTTACGTTACATTTTTATATGTTTTGCTGCAATGTGAGTTTTTGTCTGGGGGATTGTAGCCGAAAAAACTCTGGTTTTATGTTATCTTTATACGCATTATTATATTGTTTTTTTGTACTGGATAGTTATTGATGAATTTTCTGGATTTTGAACGTCCAATTGCGGATCTTGAAGCTAAGATTGAAGAGTTGCGCCATCTGACGGGGGATAGCGAGCTTAATATTGGTGATGAAATTTCTCGCCTTGAAGAGAAGAGTAGCTCACTTACAGAATCAATATTTTCTTCGCTCTCTGTTTGGCAAGTGGCACAATTGGCTCGCCACCCTCAACGCCCTTATACGCTGGATTATATTGAACGTATATTTACCGATTTTGAAGAGCTGCATGGTGATCGATCCTATGCGGATGATAATGCAATTGTCGGCGGAATTGCACGGCTGGACGATCAACCCGTTATGGTGATTGGGCATCAAAAAGGACGAGACACTAAAGAAAAAATTCGTCGTAACTTTGGGATGCCACGCCCGGAAGGGTATCGCAAAGCCAAACGATTGATGGAGATGGCTGAACGTTTTAACTTGCCGTTGTTGACTTTTATTGACACGCCAGGGGCTTATCCTGGGGTGGGTGCAGAAGAGCGCGGCCAAAGTGAAGCAATTGCGACTAATCTGAAAGTTATGTCAGATCTTGATACACCCGTTATTTGCACTGTAATTGGTGAGGGTGGATCGGGCGGCGCGTTGGCTATTGGTGTAGGTGATCGTCTGTTGATGTTGCAATACAGCACCTATTCAGTAATTTCGCCTGAAGGGTGTGCCACCATCTTGTGGAAAAGTGCGGATAAGGCATCGGAAGCAGCAGAGGCGATGGGGCTCACCGCAGATCGTTTGAAAGAGCTGGGCTTTGTTGATCAAATTATTGATGAGCCTTTAGGCAGTGCTTATCGTGACTTTGATCTGGTAGCACAAAATATTAAAGCAGCTTTGCTTGAAAACCTTGCAAAATTGAAAGCTAAAAGCTCAGATGATTTGCTTGAGGAGCGCTACAAACGTTTGATGAGCTACGGTCAATTTAAAGAGTAAATGTCAGGATTTTCTTCTCAGAGTTTATTCACCTTACTCCCTCAATCTTCTACGATACGTCGCTACTGGATTGCTTACAGTGGCGGCCTTGACTCTCATGTTCTGCTTAGTGCTATGGCGGCTCTTAAAGGGATGATGGCTGGTGTTGAAGTTCGAGCAGTACACGTTAATCATAGCTTGAGCTCTCAGGCAAAAGAGTGGGCACTGCATTGTCAGAATGTGTGTGAAGAGCTGCAAATAAGTTGCCAGCAATTAGTTGTTGATGCTCATCCCGAAAAAGGTGAAAGTCCAGAAGCAGCTGCGCGTAATGCGCGTTATCAGGTAATTGCTCAGTGCATTGAAGAGGGTGATTGCCTGTTAACCGCACATCATCAAGATGACCAGGCTGAGACGTTGTTGTTGCAGCTACTGAGAGGTTCTGGCATGCAAGGTTTGGCTGCAATGCCTGTGCAAACAAGTTTTTCACAAGGTCAGCTGGCACGGCCTTTGTTGTCATTTTCCAGGCAACAGTTACGTGAATATGCGGAGCAACATCAGTTGAACTGGATAGAGGATCCCAGTAACGCGGAAACCGATTTTGATCGTAATTATCTGCGGCATGAAATAATGCCGCTGCTACAGATACGTTGGCCTTCTGCTTCAAAAGTTATATCACGCAGTGCTGGGCATCATGCCGAATCATCAAAGTTGCTGAATGTTTTGGCAGAGCAGGATTACAGAGCCGCCACAGGCCATCAACAAGGTACCTTGTCAATCAGCTTTATAAAACAGTTGGATGTAGCGCGTCAGCGCCTTTTACTGCGCTATTGGATCAGTCAGCTCAAATTACCCATGCCCGCCAGTATTCATATTGAGCATATTTTGCACGATGCAGTGAATTCTGCGCCGGATGCAGTGCCTTGTATTAGTTGGCCGGGCGGTGAAGTAAGGCGCTATCAAGGTGATTTGTATGCGATGTTGCCCTTGGAGCGATTTGATGCTTCATTAGAGATGCTTTGGCATTTAGATTCACCCTTGAAACTGCCTCAAAACAGTGGTTATCTGATCGCTAAGCGAGTTCAGGGAAAAGGGCTGGATTGCGATATTACCCAAGTGACTGTTCGATTCCGTCAAGGTGGTGAATCTTGTCGACCTGCCGGCTCGAATTGTAGTAAATCGCTCAAAAAACTATTTCAGGAAAAAAATATTCAGCCGTGGTTGCGTGACCGCGTTCCTCTTCTTTATGTGGAGAATCAGTTAGCTGTTGTGGTGGGAATTTGTATTTGTGAGCCTTATCGTGCGAAGGAAAACAGAGAAGGGTGGCAGATCCAAAAAATCAATCATTGAAATTTTAATACAAAGAGCAGAAAATCAGGGCCTGTTCTTATTCTCCATTCATGATGCAGTGGCAATAACTTACTTAATAAATAATATAAAATGACAAAATTTATTTTTATCACCGGTGGCGTGGTCTCTTCGCTAGGGAAAGGAATTGCGGCCGCTTCATTGGGCGCTATTCTGGAATCGCGTGGCTTAAAGGTCACTATGATTAAACTGGATCCTTATATTAATGTTGATCCTGGTACGATGAGTCCTTTTCAGCACGGTGAAGTATTTGTGACAGCAGATGGTGCCGAGACTGATTTGGATCTGGGGCATTATGAGCGTTTTTTAAGAGCTACGATGACGCGAGCAAATAATTTTACCACCGGTCAAATTTACGAAAGTGTGATCAAAAAAGAGCGGCGTGGTGACTATAATGGCGCGACTGTGCAGGTCATTCCGCATATTACTGATGAGATTAAGCGCTCTATTTATGAAGGTGCTGGTGATGCTGATATCGCTATGGTCGAAATTGGTGGTACAGTGGGTGATATTGAGTCGTTGCCATTTCTTGAAACCATTCGTCAGATGGGAATTGAACTGGGGCATGAACGCTCAGTCTTTATGCATTTGACTCTGGTTCCCTATCTTGCCGCATCAGGAGAGATTAAAACAAAACCCACCCAGCATTCGGTGAAAGAGCTACGCTCAATCGGTATTCAACCTGATGTTTTGTTGTGTCGTCTTAATGAAACATTGCCGGATGATGAACGTCGCAAAATAGCACTATTCACTAATGTTAAAAAACGCGCGGTCATTTCCGCGGTGGATGCTGACTGTATTTACCGCATTCCAATTTTGCTGCACGAGCAGGGGTTGGATCAGATTGTTGTTGATAAATTACGTCTGGATGTGCCTGATGCAGATCTTTCGCAGTGGCAGCAGGTTCTGGATAATCGTGAACATGCTGATGGTGAAGTTAATATTGCATTGGTTGGAAAGTATGTCGAGTTAGCGGATGCTTATAAGTCATTAACAGAAGCCTTGACTCATGCCGGTTTTCACACACAAACACAAGTTAAAATCCACTGCATTGATTGTGAAATCATTGAAGATAATGGAACTGCTTGTTTGAAAAATATGGATGCGATTCTTGTTCCTGGTGGTTTCGGTGAACGTGGTGTGGAAGGTAAGATTGCAACGGTAGGTTATGCTCGGCGTAACAATGTACCTTATTTGGGTATATGTTTAGGTATGCAGGTTACAGTAATCGAATATGCACGTAATGTGTCAGGATTGAAAGGCGCGCACAGTACGGAATTTGATACAGAAACACCTTATCCGGTTATTGCGTTAATTACAGAATGGACCACCGCAGATGGTTTGATTCAGCAGCGTAGTGAAGAAGATGATCTGGGCGGTACAATGCGGTTAGGTGCACAGGAGTGTCGTTTGGTTCCCGGATCAAAAGTACATCAGTTGTATGGCAAAGATGTGATTGTTGAACGCCACCGCCATCGTTATGAATATAATAATAACTTTTTAAAAACACTCAAGGATAGTGGCTTGTCAATTAGTGGAACCTCTATGGATAAACAGCTAATTGAAGTGGTTGAAATTCCATCGCACCCCTGGTTTGTTGCTTGTCAGTTTCATCCTGAATTTACTTCAACACCACGCGATGGACATCCGTTGTTTGATGGTTTTATTAACGCAGCGCGTGTTCATAGTGAACAAAGGAAAAAGGTCTGAATCAATATGAGGTTATGTGGTTTTGATGCTGGCTTAAAGCATCCGTTTTTTTTGATTGCAGGGCCGTGTGTGATTGAAAGTGAGGAGCTTGTTCTCAGGGTTGCAGAGCAAATGAAAGTGCTGACGGATGAACTGGGTATCCCTTATATATTCAAAGCATCATTTGATAAAGCAAACAGAACGTCCAGCGGTAGCTATCGTGGCCCTGGGCTTGAAAAAGGGTTACGTATTTTAGAAAAAGTAAAACAGCAGGTGGGTGTGCCTGTATTGACTGATGTGCATGAAGATACACCGTTGAGTGAAGTATCTGATGTTGTTGATGTTTTGCAGACTCCCGCATTTTTATGCAGACAAACAAATTTTATCCAAAGCGTTGCAGAGCAAAATTTACCCGTAAATATTAAAAAGGGTCAGTTTTTAGCGCCGTGGGATATGATCAATGTGGTAGATAAAGCAAGGCAGACTGGTAATGAGCAGATCATGGTTTGTGAACGAGGCGCGTCTTTCGGTTACAATACGCTGATTTCCGACATGCGCGGCCTGGCAGAGATGCGTAAAACGGGTTGTCCCGTCGTATTTGATGCAACGCACTCGGTGCAACAGCCAGGTGGGCAGGGTGGTAGTTCTGGAGGGCAGCGTGAGTTTGTTCCAGTATTGGCACGAGCAGCTGTTGCCAGTGGTGTTTCAGGTATTTTTATGGAAACACACCCTGATCCTGAAAAAGCACTGAGTGATGGCCCGAACTCTTGGCCACTGGCAGAGATGAAAAAACTATTAACCGTATTAAAACAGATTGATTCAACAGTGAAAGAAGCTGGTTTCGCTGAAGAAAGTATCAGTTAATAGTGCAAGCAAACGAGGTTTTTAGTCAGCTTTATCTGAGGGGCAGGTTGATACAGCGATTACAGAGAGCTCAAGCTTGCGTGTGCTTTTGAAACACGTTCTTTAATGTCTTCCGCGGAAGATAGTAACATGTGAGATAATGTCCAATCCATTCTAAACTCAGAGTCAGAAAAGTCGTCATGTACATAATACTTTTGTTGAAGGATGCTTGAACGAGCCCTACCTGTTGGATCGTTAAGAGTTCTAGCTTCAGCCAGCGATGAAATTAAGCATAAATATATATGTTCATAATCGAAGTGTGAAGAGGGAATTCTTTCGTGCGGTGAGAAGTACTTATCCATATCTATAAGCTTTTTTTGTATCTGTAGAGAGGCATCACGAATGGATTTGGCTTCTGTATTCTTTTTACCCTTAGTACTCTTCGATGCGGTGATTATTGTGGTTGCCAGAGTTAAGAGGAGCTTCCATTGAGCATAGTATATTTGACTCATAGTGGGGAAAACCATATCCAGATTTTTTCTAGATATAATTCTTATGCTCTGGATCGCAGCATATAAATTTTTGGAAATATCATAAGCATCTTTTAAATGAGTTGTTCCAGAGGGCGCTGCTTTTATCTTTTCTACTATTTTTTCCCCATTATCACTAAGTTTATATATAACAAAACCCGTATTTAACTTTTTATTCTCTTTCTTTTTCTTTTGATAAAAAAACATTCTATCAAAATTATCCTTATTTACTTTTTCCAGAACTGTTTCTGCAGTTACCTTTTTCATTATTTTGTAGTTGGGAGGAT
>WFXF01000010.1 GCA_015490755.1 Gammaproteobacteria bacterium | reverse complement strand
CACGAAATAACTTCTGCACTCTGACTTGCTCTTTTACTCCGGCTCAAACAATCTCAATCGTTACATAGGCCAGCTATGCGCCTCTTGAGATCGTTTGAGCCGAAGCAAAATTTCTACGCCATAGTTGCAGAAGTTATTCCGTGCACGTTCCTAAGGAATAGGGCAACTTTCTGGTATGTTGCCCATATTATAATAGCTAAATCAGAGCGTAATTCGCCTCCTGAGAAAAGTTAAGAGTAATAGGATAACAAATCCGACTCCGCTGCTTCCGATTCCATATTTATTACCAATCGTCGTTGCTGTTTCCATAAGTACAGGTTTTATGAGTGCTTTATTTGTCGTAATCATTGGGCCAATCGGGCTGATGATGATTCCATTTTTGATACCATCCAAATCACCTGGACCTCCATCAGCCACTCGTATAGTAACCTTGTTTCCATCAATCTCCGCAGAGCCTGTATATCTCTCCAGGGTATCTGTTGTTTTATCGTATTGGTACCATTGGCTTTCAGCCGGAAGTGGTTTTTCAAAATAAAATATAACATCCACTTCTGTAGCTGAAGAGTTTGTTGGAAGCTGTTCAATTTTAAAATTAAACAGACCATAAGGCATTGAATCAATTTGTCCATCGGACTTTATGGCTGCCTCCAGTTCATCTTCACTCAATGCGCTGAGGCAACGCAGCACACCTTGACTTGCCTGAATACCTACAACTGTTTTTTTAAAGGCATCATATATATTGCATATTCCTTCTTGCTTATCATCTTTGTCATTGTTATTGGTATCAATAAAGCCAACCATCTGGAACTGGTCGTCAATATCATTGGAGTCCAGATCATTTGCGTCATATTTTTGAGTCGAGAAGGGTTCAACTGCGGACCACGCAGACCATTGGCCAGCACTATCTTGCTGGCGTGTGCGAATCCAGTAATCAGTATTGCGATTTAACAGGCCAGTGGGTACAACCAGTTTATCTTCTCCTGTAATGATGCGTTGGAAGATCAGGTCTGTAAATGTTCTATCAGAAGCGATTTGCCATTCAGATGCAAATTGCTCCTGGGAGGGGGTATTTTCAATATCCGTGTTATCCGTATTGGAGGATATAGGCTCGGTTGTAAACGTATGTTCACGAACGGGAACAGGCTTTTCTTCAGTAGTAACACTTCTTGGTGTCGGCAGGGAACTGAGATTTTTATTAGGGGGAGGGGGTGTTATATCAATATCTGTTACAGGAGAAGGTGTTTCCGTTTTCACTCTGACTTTAACCGAGCGCTCGGCACTACGTCCACGTTGATCTTTGCAAGTGAGCGTATATACGGTCTCTTCAGTAATCGGGCCAACAATTTCACTATTTGTTGCATAGGCTGACTTGGTGCCTGACCAGCCACCAGATGCAGTGCATGAATTAACTCTGAGCGTCTCCCAGGTCAGTGTGATTTTTTCACCCGGTTTTGCATAGGCACGATTGGCATTAAGGCGAATATCAGGTTGTGATTCCAGAACTTTAACTTCAACAAAGTCAGTCGATGTACCTCCGGGTCCAGTACAGGTCAAGAAAAAAGTGGTATCAACACAGAGTGGCCCAACACTTAATGTGCCTTGAGTTGCCAGGGGTGATTTATACCATTCACTTGTATTGTAGTAATTATTTTTGTTATGAGATGAATCAATTCCGAGTCCACCGCAGGTAGGTGGGCTTTCACCTGTGTCAGTGCCAGACCCTGTGCAACTTTCTGCATCTGTAACATACCAGTTTAATGTGGGGATTCCCAAATAACCAACGGTACTTCTCGAAGTTTTGAGCATAATTGTGGGTGGGTTAGCAATTGTGATATTGAGGGATTGCATTGTGCTGCCACCTGCACCACGACAAGTTAAAAACAGTGTGACATCATCAGTCAATAAACCAAGCTGCTCACTGCCTTGAGGTGGTTTTTCACCTGACCAGTCGCCTGAGGCTGTGCAGTCAGTTGCATCTTCAACAGACCATGAAATAACAGGCCGGGTATTTTTGGGAATCGCCATTTTGTTTGCGCTAAATTCAAGCACAGGTTGTTGTGCGGCGAGCACACTGACCGTAATGAATTTTGTAGAAGAGCCGTTTGGACCACGGCAGGTTAGAAAAAAGACACTATTGCCTTTGAGGGGGCCGATATTTCTTGTGCCACTTGTGGGTTTGTAGCCTGACCATGCACCGGAACCCACACAGCTTGTTGCATTTTCAACCTGCCAGCTGAGACGTGCCATGCTGTTATATTCAATTAAGGCGGAATCTGCCTCTAATGTAATGGCGGGAAGTGGGTTATCGGGATCAATATTGTTTTTATTGTTGTCAGGTTTTGTTGTTGTAGGTGCTGTCGGTGTTGTTGCCGGTGCTGCTTTTAAGCGAGATACATTTGTTACTACCAAGGTGTGTGTATTGTCAGGTTCCAGTGCAGGGCTGACTTGAAGTGCAACGGTAAGATAGTCAGCAGACAGTGTTGCACTGACGATATCAATATCCTTTGTGATAGAGTAATTATCGATGTTTTGTGCCGTGCTGGGGCTGACCGGCTGGTTAAAGATAACATTCAACATAGTCGGATCATCCGTTGATTGTACGCTGAATAGTGGGGGAGTCGTATCAGAGTCAGTGTCACCGAATATGTTGAAAGTCAATAATTTGTAAGTGCTGTTTTCGTTTAGTGGAGTTGTATCAAGCAAAACAGATTTACGATTAATACTGAGTCTTGCATCGAGGACACGTACACCATCGCTGATATAGTAGTTACCTGTTGCAATCGCGCTCCACGGTGAAAGCGGTTTATCAAAGTCAATTTTTATCTGTGAAGGTTCACTGCGTGCTTTGATATTTGTGATTTCGGGCTGAGTGATTTCAGCCAGTACAGACAGAGGTAATGTAATTATGAATAGACAGAGTGCCAGTTTTGAAAAATAGCACCGATGATTTGACAACAGTTGATACAACATACCTAAGCCCCCCACTCAAATTATTTTAATTTTCGAGAAGTGCCGAAAGGTGTATCGATATCAGTGATTAAGACTGATGAGGTGTGCGATGCACAGCGTGAGATGGTAATTGGAATCTCACTCCCAGTTCCGTAGTCGATACAGCACTCCTTCGACAAGTCCCTGGGCCAATTTGCCACTCTTGGCTGCGCCCTAACATATAAATTCTTATTATGACTTCATATCCTACTTACTTTTATGGGTAAAAAGCAATGCCTTAATGTTTATTTAATTTTGGATATGGCATGAAATGCGAGCAGTGCTGCGCCATAGGCGGCTTCGTTTTGTGTAGCTTTTGGTGCAGGAATACCGAGTATGTTGCTACGAATTTGTCTCCAGGCGGAATTATCTGCCCCACCTCCCGTGCTTTTTATTGACGTTGGATAAGGCGCACCCAACTCTGCAAGTAAGTCGTAGCCTTGTTTTTCAATTTTTGCAATGCCTTCCAGAATGCCCTGAAAAAAAAGTGTGTTACTTTCCGGTCGCGGTATTAAATCAGGTTTTTTGTCAGGATCGCTGATTGGGAAGCGCTCTCCCTTGCATGGAAGTGGATAATAATTCAAATGGGTGGATTCAGCCGGATTAATTTCCAGGCTCATCGCATTAATTTGGTCGAGCGTGAAGTATTTTTTTAACACGGCACCTCCACTATTGGAAGCTCCACCGGCTAACCACAAATCGCCCATTCGATGGCTGTATACTCCATGTTCAGGCGAACTGATTGGTGTTTGAGTAAAAATTTTTAAAACCAGTGTTGATCCCAAAGATGTCACAGCATCTCCAACCTTGTGAGCACCGGTTGCCAATGTTGCAGCGATGCTGTCAGTTGTTCCCGCAACGACTTGAGTTTTGTAGTTAAAATCAAACTGTTCGACGGCTTGATGAGAAACTACTTTAACGTTTGTGCCACGTGGAACGATCTCAGGAAGTAGCTTTTGGTCAATATTCAGTTGACTGAGCCAGTGAGGCCAGCTTCCTGTGAGAGGATCAAACCCTAGTTTGAGTGCACTGTTTTCATCGCTGTATTTAAAAGTATTGATTAACTTGCCAGCAATCCAGTCGGCCTGGTGTAATACGCGCCTCGCGTTATTTAATTTATCGTTGCGTTTCATCCATAAAAATTTAGCAAGGCTGGATGATGCGCCGTGCGCTCCACTTTGTGGTGGAGCAAACTTCTTGATTAAAGCAGCTTCTTCCACACTACGAGCATCGTTATACATTAATGCTTTATCAAGGGGAGTGCCGTATTCATCTGCGGCAAGTAACGTACCTGATGTACCATCAATGGCAATTGCCCGAATACTCTGCATTGAGATCGTGTTTTGCAGTGAGTACAAAACACGACATACAGCATCCCACCATAAATCTGGATCTTGCTCAACAAACACACCCTGTTGTAAAGGTGCGGTAATTGATGTGCTTGCCTGTGCTTGTACCTGATGGTTGCTATCAATGACAATCGCTCGACATCCTGAAGTACCAAGGTCAATACCAAGAAAGAGATCCATCTTTGAGATTTAAGGCAACGTTATGTTTTGAGGAGGAGTCCAGTGATCTGCTTTATGCTCTGCGACCACAGTCGTATAAATTCCGCCACGCACATTAAAATCAGCGGTTAAACGCATAAAGCGTGGCTCACAAGCACGAACAAGATCACTCAAAATATCATTGGTTACTTTTTCATGAAAAGCCCCTTCTTCACGAAAAGACCAGACATATATTTTAAGAGACTTCAGTTCAACACATTTTTGATCGGCAACATACTCCAGTTTGAGTGTCGCAAAATCAGGTTGGCCTGTTTTAGGGCAGAGGCAAGTAAATTCCGGGATATCAATACGAATTGTGTAGTCACGTTCCGGCATTGGGTTTTCAAAAGTTTCGAGTTCTTTACATGGTCGTGTGGACATATCTATAACAGCTGCTGGTTAAATGAAAATGTCGCATTATGACGTAGTCTTGAAAGAAGGTACACCAAGCGGTACTCTTTGCGTCATATGCGTTTAAAGAGAATAAAACTTGCCGGTTTCAAATCCTTCGTTGATCCAACGATTGTGCCATTTCCCGGCAATCTTGTCTGTATTGTCGGGCCGAATGGCTGTGGTAAATCCAATATCATAGATGCAGTGCGCTGGGTAATGGGGGAAAGCTCAGCCAAACAGCTGCGCGGTGAATCCATGGCGGATGTTATTTTTAACGGCTCAACTGCACGCAAACCGATTGGCCAGGCTTCCATTGAGCTTCTATTCGATAATCGGCAGGGAACGATCGGTGGTGAGTACGCAAATTACAGTGAAATCTCTGTTAAACGCCAGGTCAATCGTGATGGAAAATCGAATTACACTCTCAATGGTACGCGCTGTCGGCGGCGTGATATTACCGATATTTTTCTTGGAACCGGTCTGGGGCCTCGCAGTTACTCCATTATCGAACAAGGTATGATTTCACGCTTTGTTGAAGCCAAACCTGATGATTTGCGAGTTTTTATTGAAGAAGCCGCTGGTATTTCAAAATACAAAGAGCGCCGCCGGGAAACTGAAAACCGTATCAGAAATACACGGGAAAATATTTTAAGAATTAATGATTTAGTCGATGAACTTGATAAACGAATTCAAGTTTTAAAGCGGCAAGCGCATACAGCTGAGCGCTACAAATCACTTAAAGAAGAAGAGCGTTTATTAAAAGCACAGTTGATTGCACTCAAACTGGTTGATCAACAGCAACAACTGGCTGATACGAATAGCCAGATTAAAAGTAAAGAGCTGGAGTTAGAGTCTGCCATTGCCCAGCTACGTAATACTGAAAGCAATATTGAAAAGATACGTCATCAGCACGTTGAGGCATCCGATGCATTTAATCAGGTTCAGGGTGATTTTTATGGCGTGGGTGCTGAGATTGCTCGTTTAGAACAATCGGTTCAACACGCAAATGAAAAGTTTCAAAGGCAGAAAAGGGATCTGTCCGCAGCAGAACATGCTTTGCAAGAAGCACTGGAACATCAAAAAAATGATGAAGAACAGCTAAAACAGTTCGCAAAGCAGCTGGAGATTGCTGAACCAAAGCAGATAGCAGCTCAGACTGCTGAGCGAAAATCTGCTGCTCAGCTTGTTGAAATTGAAGCGATGATGCAGGAGTGGCAACACTCCTGGGATGAATTTAATCGTAATGCGGCGGATGAAGTTCGATGCTGTGATGTGGAACGAGCCAACCTTCAGAGTATTGAACAACAGATCACGGAATTAGAGCGGCGGAAAAATCGACTGGAAGAGGTGTTGTTGAATCTGGCCCCTGATAGTCTGGAGCCAGAGATTGAGCATTTACAGCAGAAGTTGTTATTGCTGAATGACGAGATTGATAAACACAAAAGCAGACTCCAGTCCCACCTTGATCAAATTGAGGTTCAACGTGAATATAATCAACAGCTTGGCTTGCAACTTGATAGTAAACGTCGAACTTTACAAAGTATGCAGGGGCGTATGGCCTCATTGGTTGCGCTGCAACAGGCAGCTTTGGGGAAAAGTGGCAATAGAGGTGTCGGTACGACAAGCCATTGGCTGGAGCAAAAAGGCTTGAAAAATGCAACTCGCCTTGCTGAAGGGCTTGAGGTTGAAAAAGGGTGGGAACGCGCTCTGGAAACCGTTTTGGGTTCGCACCTGGAAGCTGTTTGTGTTGATGAGCTTGAAGCACTTACGCCTTCGTTAGAGCAACTAAAAAAAGGTGTTCTTGGGCTATTTGAAACAAACAACCCCTCCCCTGAATCAAATGATCTCACTACGTTATCAACACCTTTATTAAGTAAAGTTCAAGCAAATTGGCCTATCAATAACTTATTGGCAGGGATTTATGCCGTTGATTCACTTGAGAAAGCATTGAGCTTACGTATAAAACTTAATATAGGTGAATCCATTATTACTCAATCGGGCATCTGGCTGGGTATGGATTGGTTGCGAGTTTCTAAAGAGAGTGATGAAAAGAGTGGCGTGCTCGTTAGGGAACAAGAGCTTAAAACAGTCAGTCAGCAAATATCAGAACTTGAAGTATCCGTTGAGCAATGTCAGAGCAGTCTGGAGCTGGGAAACTCTTCGCTCAAAAAATATGAGAAGGAGAGGGAGGATGCCCAGGCAGCTTTACAAAGTGTTGTGCAAAATCAAGGAGAGATACGTGCAAAACTGAGTGCAGCGCGTGCACGAGCAGCTCAAATGAGAGAGCAACAAACTCATTCCACTGAGGAGCTGGAAGAGCTTCAAGAGCAGCTTTTCAACAAAACAGAAGAGGCTGGCGTGGTGACGCATCGCCTAAACCAGGCTCTTGAATTGATAAAACATCACACTTCAACTCGAACTAAACTGGAATTGACACGCGATACATTCAAGCAGAATTTAGAACAGCATCGTGATCAGGTGCGTACACATAAAGATGCTGCGCATAAAATAGCACTTCATATAGAGTCGATACGTACACAACATCAATCGACACAGAACAATCTTGATCGAATGCGGGCACAATTAGCTCGATTGGAGCAGCGCTGTGAGGAGTTACGAGAAGATCTATCTATTGGCGAAAAACCGGGTTTGGAGCTGTCAGCGCAGCTTGAAGAGGCATTAACCAGGCAACTCGGTGTTGAAACCCTATTGCAAACAGCCCGAACATTGAAAGAAAAGCTGGAACATGACGTGCGCGAAACGGAAGGTGGTCGGCAACTTGTAGAGCAAAAAATCCAGAATATACGGAGTGATCTCGAAAAATTACGTCTTCACTGGCAAACATTAAATGTACGCAGCCAGACTCTGATTGAACAGGTGGAAGAGAGTCCTTTTGAACTGCAAGCACTGATTCATACAATGCCAGAGGATGCACAAGAAGAGGAGTGGAAAACAAGTATTGAGAAAGTTACATCACGTATTAATAAATTAGGTGTGGTGAATCTCGCTGCCATTGACGAGTGCAAAGAGCAAACGATGCGCTGGCAATATCTGGTTGATCAGCAAAATGATCTCCATACAGCATTGGAGACGCTTGAAAGTGCCATCCGCAAAATCGATCGTGAAACGCGAGCACGCTTTAAAGAGACATTCGATAAGGTCAATCGCGGGCTGCAAGCATTTTTTCCACGTCTGTTTGGTGGGGGAGAAGCCTGTCTGGAGCTGACCGGTGAAGATCTTTTAGATACTGGCGTTACAATTATGGCGCGTCCACCGGGTAAACGTAACAGTACAATTCATCTGCTTTCCGGGGGAGAAAAGGCATTGACGGCCGTTGCATTGGTTTTTGCAATATTTGAAATCAATCCATCACCTTTTTGTATGCTGGACGAGGTTGATGCGCCGCTTGATGACACTAATGTCGGGCGTTTCTGTAAAGTAGTAAAAGAGATGTCAGAGCAGGTTCAGTTTATCTTTATCTCGCACAATAAAGTGACTATGGAGATTGCTGAGCATTTAATGGGTGTCACAATGCATGAAGCCGGCGTATCACGCCTCGTAGCTGTTGATGTCAATGAAGCATTGGATATGATTGAAGGGTAAGTAGTATGTCTGCCCCATTATTGAAAATTCTGGAAAGCGGTAAAATTATTGTCGGTGTAGATGAAGTGGGCCGAGGGCCTTTGGCGGGTGCTGTGGTTGCTGCGGCTGTCATTCTTGATCCAAACCAGCCTGTTGAGGGTTTGGCTGATTCTAAAAAAGTCAGTGAGAAACGGCGTGAAGCGCTTGCCATGGAAATCAGAAAAAAAGCGCTGAATTGGGCTTTGGGTCGGGCTGAGGTTGAAGAGATTGATGAGATCAATATTCTTCATGCAAGCTTGTTGGCGATGAGCCGGGCGGTCTATGCTTTGAGTGTGATGCCCGATATTGCTCTGATTGATGGCAACCGTTGCCCTTCCGATCTGCCTTGTCAATCAATGGCCGTTGTGAAAGGCGATCAACGTGTGGCTGAAATCAGCGCCGCATCTATTATTGCAAAAGTGGCTCGGGATCATGAGATGATTGAGATGGATCAAAAATACCCCGGTTATGGCTTGGCGGGTCATAAAGGCTATCCGACCAAGGCACATATTGCAGCGTTGCAAACGCTGGGTATCACACCGATTCATCGCCGTAGTTTTGCGCCTGTACGTAACTGTTTGTAATATCCATTTTTAAATAAAACCTCTACTGAAGTTTGTCTGTTTTTATGTCTGTAAAGTTTATCCATTTAAGAGTACATACTGAATTTTCTCTGGTTGACGGTATTGTTCGAATCAAACCGTTGGTAAAAAAGGTAGCGGACGCTGGAATGCCAGCCGTTGCTGTTACAGACCAAAATAACCTGTTCGGACTAGTTAAATTTTATCGTGCAGCGATGGCGGCGGGAGTCAAACCCATTGCAGGGGTTGATTTGTGGATCAGTGGAAATGAGCCCGGTGATCCGGTGTCACGTCTGGTTTTGTTAGTCCAGAATCGTGAAGGTTATTTGAATCTGACACGTTTGATTTCACGCGGTTATATTGAAGGTCAGCATCAGGGCGTTCCAATCATTCAAACATCTTGGCTAAACGGTGCAACGGAGGGTTTGATCGCGCTTTCAGGAGGGCGTGAAGGTAATGTCGGTGTGGCATTGCTTGCGTCAGACCAGGATAGAGCGGCCACTTTACTGAATCGGTGGCGCGAGATGTTTCCCGATCGCTTTTATCTGGAGCTGCAACGCACCGGACGTGAGCGTGAAGATGAATATATTCATGCGGCGGTCGATTTGGCACTCACAGCGAATGTGCCTGTGGTAGCGACCAATGATGTGCGTTTTATTCAAGCGGATGAGTTTGATGCACATGAAGCGCGCGTCTGTATTAATCAGGGGCGAGTGCTGGATGATCCACGCCGTCCGCGTGATTACAGCGAACAGCAATATTTACGTACTCCCGAAGAGATGGTCGAGCTGTTTTCGGACATTCCTGAAGCGCTGGAAAATACGGTAGAAATTGCAAAACGTTGCAATATCGAATTGACTCTGGGGGAAAATGTACTGCCTGATTTCCCCGTGCCGACCGGTGTGAGCGTCGATGAGCATTTTCGCACCATTTCGGCGAAAGGTCTGGATGAGCGTCTGGAGGTGCTGTTTGATCGGCAAGCATCTGATTTCCAGGAAAAACATAAAATTTACCATGATCGTCTGAATATTGAGCTTGATGTCATTATCAATATGGGCTTTCCAGGCTACTTTTTGATTGTGGCCGATTTTATCCAGTGGGCGAAAGATCATGATATTCCCGTGGGGCCTGGGCGTGGTTCCGGTGCGGGTTCGATTGTTGCGTATGCCCTTAAAATTACAGATCTTGACCCCATTGAGTATGAGCTTCTGTTTGAACGTTTTTTGAATCCAGAACGCGTCTCCATGCCTGACTTTGATATCGACTTCTGTATGGAAGGGCGAGATCGAGTGATTGAATATGTCGCCCAGACTTACGGTCGTGACCGTGTTTCACAAATCATCACCTATGGCACGATGGCGGCTAAAGCGGTGGTGCGAGATGTGGGGCGTGTGCTGGGTTACCCCTATGGCCTGGTGGATAAACTGGCCAAATTGATTCCTTTTGAACTGGGTATTACGCTGACAGGAGCGCTTGAACAGGAAGAACAACTCAAAAAGCGTTATGACGAAGAGGAGGAAGTTAAAACGCTATTTGATCTGGCGCTCTCTCTGGAAGGAATTACCCGTAATGCAGGAAAACATGCGGGAGGTGTGGTGATATCACCCTCTGCCCTGACTGATTTTACCCCTCTTTATTGTGAGGAGGGTGCTTCGGGCACAGTCACCCAGTTTGACAAAAATGATGTTGAAGCCGTGGGTTTGGTCAAGTTTGACTTTTTAGGGTTGCGAACACTCACCATCATTGATTGGGCATTAAAAACAATCAACAGCCAAAAAGCAGAGAAGGGCGAAGAACTTCTGGATATCACTAAAATTCCACTGGATGATCAACACACTTTTGCTTTATTAAAAGAGTGTGCGACTACGGCTGTTTTCCAGCTTGAGTCACGCGGCATGAAAGAGCTGATCAAACGACTGCAACCGGACTGTTTTGAAGAGATCATCGCCTTGGTGGCACTGTTTCGACCGGGGCCATTGCAATCGGGCATGGTGGACGATTTTATTAATCGTAAACATGGTCGCGCAAAAGTAGAATATCCGCATCCTGATTTAGAGCCTGTTTTAAGCCCCACTTATGGGGTAATTCTTTATCAGGAACAAGTGATGCAGATTGCTCAGGTACTCGCTAAATTTTCACTGGGTGCGGCGGATTTATTACGCCGGGCCATGGGTAAGAAAAATCCTGCTGAAATGGCAAAGCAGCGTGTGATATTTACCGAAGGTGCAGTAAAAAACAGTGTTAAAGAAGAGACGGCCACTTATATCTTTGACTTGATGGAAAAGTTTGCAGGCTATGGTTTTAATAAATCACACTCTGCAGCGTATGCTCTGGTCTCCTATCAAACAGCGTGGCTAAAAGCCCATTATCCTGCGCAGTTTATGGCAGCGGTGCTGTCGGCGGATATGGATAATACCGATAAAGTGGTGATGCTGGTGGATGAGTGTCACCGTATGAAAATCAATGTGTTACCGCCGGATGTTAATCATTGTAAGTATGAGTTTACTGTTTCCGATGATGATTCAATCATTTATGGTTTGGGTGCGATCAAAGGTGTGGGTGCAGCGGCCATTGAAAGCATTGTTGAGAGTCGGGATAAAGATGGAGCATATAAAAGCCTCTTCGACTTTTGTCAGCGCATTGATCTGCGTAAAGCAAATCGCCGGGTTCTGGATACTCTGGTGCGTGCCGGAGCGCTGGATCAATTGGGTGCGGGTCGTTCAACCCTCATGGCGACATTGACTAAAGCGATCAAGTTAGCGGAGCAAACTCAAAAAAATAACGATATGGGCCAAACGGACCTGTTTGGCAATATGGTGAAGGAGGAGGGCACTCCAGGCCATAGTGATGAATATTACATCACACAGGCAGAGTGGGATGATGAAGTTCGCCTGACTGGTGAAAAAGAGACGCTAGGGCTTTATCTGACTGGTCACCCCATTGATCGTTATGAAAGTGAGTTGAAACAATTTATCTCATCGAGATTGAATAAGTTACAGCCAGGCCGTGATCAAAATGTGACGATTGCCGGACTGGTGGTGGATATTCGTACAAGAAACAGCCGCAAGGGTGATCGCATGGCGTTCATTGTATTGGATGATCGCACGAGCCGTTTTGAATTGGCCGTTTTCCCCGAAGTGTATAGCCATTATGGAGAGTTGATTATTAAAGACCAGTTAATCGTCGTCAGTGGTTCAATCAGTGTGGACGATTATTCCGGCGGATTTAAAATGAGTGCTGAAAAAATTTACAATATTGCACAGGCGCGTGAAATGTACGCCAAGCGCATTGAAGTTGAGTTCGATGCTTCAAAGCAGCGAGATGATTTTTTACCGATGCTTAAAAAAACACTCGACCCTTTTCGGGAAGGCATCTGCCCTGTCAATATTAATTATCAAAACGAAAATGCCCGGGCACGTTTGGTATTGGGGGCTAATTGGCGAGTCACGCCTACCGATGAATTTATACAGCGTATAAAGGCTTTAAGTGGAGAGTCTGATGTTCGTATTGTTTATTAACTTGGAATAACCGTGAGCCTATATTTTATGCGGAGCAGGATTATCAGTTGAGTGTCGTCGTTATATAAAAACAGTAACGTAGGTCGGGTTAGCGCAGCGTAACCCGACATGATGGAAAGGAAGGTGTTAGCTGCGGATGTGGGTAGTGAATGAGTTGTGGCTTGCTGGATTGGTGCCATGTTTCTCGTCAATTACTTTGTCGGGTTACGCTGCGCTAACCCGACCTACACTACTTATTCAGCATTTCTGACAGTCTGTGATCGTCGTGTAACATCAGTTATTAAAGTTCATCTATAAACAAATCGCTATAAGTTTGAATATCCTTTTTGTTTTCAGACGAGCTGATAAAATGACAACCACAGATGTGAATAGTGATGATGACAAACTGATTATGCCCAAAGGCGGTGTATTGCCATTAACGATTAAAGATAAAGAGGCACTATATTCCGCTTATATGCCTTATGTGATTGGTGGTGGCATGTTTATCCCCACTGTGAAGCGATACGCATTAGGGGATGAGGTTTTTCTTCTTTTAAGAATGATGGATAATAGCGATAAATTACCTGTTCCAGGCCGGGTAATATGGATTACTCCAGAAGGTTCGCAAGGTGGAGGAGTGGCGGGAATTGGTGTTCAGTTTGATAAAAAAGAGGGCTTGCTTGTACAAAACAAGATTGAAACGCTCCTGGCTGGCGCGTTAAACTCCGACCGTCCTCATCATGCTATGTAAAGAGTAATAATGCCTCAGTTGTTTGTAGATTCTCATTGTCACCTTAATTTGCTTCCCGATTTTAAAAAAACCTCAGATGCTACAGCGCCCATTGCTGAAGCTGCTGAACAGGGTGTGAGCCATATTCTTTGTGTATCCGTCGATATGGAGTCACTGCCTGATGTACTCAAGATTTCCAGGCAGTTTGATAATGTATTTTCCAGTGTAGGCGTACACCCTAATGTGAGCAGTGGTGAAGATCCGTCTGTCGAAACATTATGTAAATGGGCCAATACTTCAAAAGTTGTTGCTATTGGTGAAACGGGTCTGGACTATTTTCGTTCACCCCCTGACGATGCAGCTTGGCAACAATCTCGCTTTCGGCGGCATATTGCGGCGGCAAAACAGTGCAATAAGCCCTTGATCATTCATTGTCGGGATGCAAGGGAAGATACATTACGAATTTTACAGGAAGAGGGGGCGGCTGAAGTGGGTGGTGTGATGCACTGCTTTGTTGAAGATCGGGAAACGGCTCAAGCCGCCATGGAGATGAATTTTTATATCTCATTTTCAGGTATCGTCACGTTTAAAAGTGCAAAAGAGTTACATGAAGTTGCCAAGCAGGTTCCACTCGATCGAATACTGATTGAAACGGATGCGCCTTATCTTGCTCCTGCTCCATTTCGAGGGAGAGTAAATCAGCCCGCTTATGTACGGTATGTTGCCGAATATATTGCCCAGCTGCGTGGAGTCAGTGTTGATGAAATTGCAGAGGCGACGACCCGTAATTTTTTTGAACGATTCCATATCAGATAGATTCCAGAGTTTTCTGTTCTGGCTCTATTGGTTTTTCCAGGGAATTTTTCAGCGGAGCAGGGTAAGCGATAATATTCCCTTGCGCATAATCAATGCCCAGTTCTTTGGCTTTTTTGTGAAGAGTATTACTCTCAACGCATTCGGCAACGGTTTGAATATCCATGACATGACCTATTTCATTCATCGCATTCACCATGGCATAATCAATAGGGTTTTCAATTGTGTCTCTGATAAAGGTTCCGTCAATTTTAAGGTAGTTAACAGGTAGATTTTTAAGGTAGGTGAATGATGATAAACCGCTGCCAAAGTTGTCCAGTGAGAATTTACAACCAATATCTTTTAGACAGTTAATGTATTCAATGGCCTTTGTTAAATTGGCAATAGCAGTTGTTTCGGTAATTTCAAAGCAAAACATGCTTGGTAGAATATCGTTGGTTTTAAATTGTTCTTTTACAAACTCAATAAATTTATCATCATTGAGCGAGGCCGCTGAAAGATTAATGGCATATTGATTTTTCAATAATGGATTTTTATCCAAGGCAGTATGGATCATGGAAAAAGCTTGCTGAATAACCCAGCGATCGATTGCTGGCATCAGGTTGTAACGCTCGGCAGCAGGGATGAATGCGCCCGGTGGTATGAGGATTCCCTGCTCATCTTTCATACGTATTAAAATTTCAAAATGTCTGTCACTTTCCTTTTTTTGTAGAGGCTGAATAGGCTGACAATGAAGAGTGAAGCGATCATCAGAGAGCGCTTTTGTTAAACGGGGCACCCATGGTGTATCTCCTTGGCGCTTTTTGTTCTCTGTCTTTTTTTGTTTGTATATATGTACACGGTTGCGTCCTCTCTCCTTTGCGATATAACAGGCTTCATCTGATTGAGCTGTAATACTGCTGAGGCTTTCTGTTTGCTTTGTGATCGGAGCCAGGCCAATGCTGACGCCGATTTCAAATATTTTTCCTTCCCAGCTGAATCGAAAGTCTTTAACTGCATGGCAAATGCTTTCAGCAATTTTATAGGCCTGTTGAACCGGACATTCTCCTAAAAGAATACCAAATTCATCGCCTCCCAGGCGAGCCAGGGAATCACGTTCCCGAATCTGTTTGTTCATGACGATTGAGATCTGGTGCAATAATTCATCACCAGCAACATGCCCGCAAGTATCATTAATAATTTTAAATTGATCAAGATCCAGATAGCATAAAGCGTGCTCTTGCTGATGTTCCTGAGCACTATTAATGAGCATAATCAGGCGACGTTCAAACTCTCGACGATTAATCAAGCCTGTTAAGGGATCATGTGTGGCCTGGTAGTTCATTTTTTGTGTCATTTGATGTATAGATGTGATGTCATGAAACACGATCACGGCACCTGAGACAGTTACATCTGAATTACGTATAGGAGAGGCAGTGACTTCAATAGTATGATCCTGGCCACCTTTGTTAGAGAGTAATAGGCTGGAGTAGCTGATATTTCGTTTTTTCTGTAAACAGATATCTACCAGATTCAATACAGGTTCATTTGAAGATTCATCGTAAATGCTGAAAACCTGGTTCAAGGGCTGCCCTTGGGTGTGGGCGCACTCAATACCAATGAGTTGCTCAGCTTTAGGGTTGATATAGTCTACAAGACCATTTTTATCTGTGGTAATGACACCATCAGCAATGGCATGCAACGTAAATTGAGCCAGGTTTTTTTCACGATACAACTCATTTTTTGCTTCGATACATTGCGTGATGTCCGTTTGTATGGCAACGTACTGGTAGGGTTTTCCTGATTCATCGACAAATGGCACAATGGTTGACGAAACCCAATAATTTCCACCCTCTTTTTTGCGATTGGACAGCTCTCCATGCCATACATGGCTGTGTGTAATCGTGCGTTCTATTGACTTGACTTGCTCTTCTGTACCATTGGAGAGGCAAATAGCGTATAAGCTTTGGCCTATCAACTCTTTACGCGAATACTGGCTGATTTCTGCAAATTGATTGTTAACATATTCTACAATTTTGTCTGCATTTGCAATGCAGACAATGGCATGTTGATCCATCGCAAATTTTTGGTAGTCCAGATCCTGTACTGTTTTGTCAAGTGTAATCGTACGATTTTTTAGGCGCAGCATGATGTAACCGATAAAAGTGAGTAAGGCTATAGCGAGTAGATACAGATAAAGCTTGTACTGATCAGCTTGCTCAGATTTTTTCTGGTAGATCTGGTCATGCTGAGTAATAAGTTGAGTGATTTTTTGACTGGTCGCATGCAAAATAAGCTGGTTTACAATTGGAAAAATAGACTGCTTCTCTTCAAGAATAAGGTGGGCATGTTTCTTGGCGTATGTGATATCTTCTTTTAAAGGGCCGGAGATATTTGAAAAATCTGAATCCAGCACCTGAATATTATCAATAGCTTTGTTATAGAAAAATGCTTTATTAGTTACGTTATAAGTCAGTGTGTTACTGACTAAAGAGGAGAGTTGATTAATAATATTTGTGTTAGCTTTATTTTTTATTAACTGTTTGTTTAATTGCTCTACGAGTGTGGGCAGGTATTCCAGTGAGTTGTTAATAATAGAGTTGTTTGATTTAAATTGATTAAGTAGCTCCTGTTTATGAGCGATAAACTGTTCAAGTTCTCTCTTTTGTTGAGTGAAGTTGTCAGGTGAACCTTGAGTCGCTTGATTAAATTGACGTGATAGAGTTTTGAGTTGTGTGATTCCTGCTGCAAGTGAATCATAATGTAAAAGCTCACCGTAATAAGATTGCAGGATATGCAGGTTAAGGTTTGCATCTTCCTGTTTAAGTTGTAGCAAAATGTCATGTGCCTGGTAATGGTTGTTGATGTCTTCGGTTTGGCTTTTGATATAAAGGTAGCTCAATATTAATGCGATGGTGAGTGGGAATATAACCTGAATTAATCCTTTGTTTGTCATAGTGGTTTGCCCCCATATTCACCAGTCAGAGTCTGGAGGAATTGTTCAATTAATTTGACATCTTCATCAGGAATTATGCGCCCTAGCTGGTATTTAGCCATGATATTAATGACTTGCTTAAGTGTTTTTGCGGAACCATCATGTAGATAGGGGGGAGTCAACGCTACATTCCGTAAACCTGGAACACGAAAATAGTAGAGATCTTTTTCCTGGCCAGTGACATTGAATCGCCCTTTGTCCGCTTCTGTAATGTTTCCACGATCAATAAAATAGTCGCCCATCACACCAAGTTTTTGAAACATGTTTCCCCCCACATTGACTCCTTGATGACAAGCAGTGCAACCATAGGACTTAAATAGCAGGTAACCTTGTCTCTCCTTTAAACTGAGTGCGCCTTGGTCTCCTCTTAAATATTGATCAAACCTTGAATTGGGGGTGAGCAGAGACTTTTCGAATTCAACCAGTGTGTCTTTAATATTGTTGGTAGTCATGCCATCGGCGTACAGCCATTTGAATGCTTTTAAATAGTCTGTTGATTGACTCAGCTTTTCAATAATATCTGGCCAGTTGGAGCCCATCTCAGCAGGGTGGAAAATGGGGAAGTCTAACTGCTCAAAGAGCGTTTCTGCTCTGCCATCCCAAAATTGAACAAAATTTAACTGGCTGTTAAATACAGTGGGCGTATTAATACTGCCTTGTGCACCATTAATGCCTGTCGCAACAATTTTATTATCTGCACCTCCCTGTGTTAAATCGTGGCAACTGGCACATGAGATCGTATTATTGGCAGAAAGGCGGGTATCAAAAAAAAGGCGTTGTCCCAAAGCAACTTTTGCCGGATCAAGTGTTGCTTTGAGTGGAATGGGTAGAATAGGTTCAGAGCTGATCAGATGCTCTGGTTTTTCGGGTTCTATTGAAAAGGAGTGAACTCTCTTATCAGATAAAGTAATCCATACTGTCATGATTGCCAGAAGGGTCAGAGTGACTAACAAACTGATCAGTGTCCAACGATCTGATAGTTTGGGTGGTTGATTTGTATGTGACATAGCCGTGATATCGGCATGTACGAAAGAGTTCTTATATTGTGAGGTGGTAACCCCGTCGCATTTAAAAAATGATTGCGATGAGGTTATCTCTCTGTTTCAGTGGCTTTGTTGCCTCTGATTTTCAATCAGAGGGAGCTGAAAGTGAAAAAAATTTCACATATGATGGTATCAATTATTATGTTTTTCAGGAAAATACCCAACTGAATATCAGTGCAAGAAGTAATAACAGGTTAATAGATCCCCCTCCACCATTTTCTGAATTGGTGCTCGGCTCTGGTGTAGTTATTGGAGCTGAAACATGGTTTGAAACGGAAGTCGCCTCGGTTGACAGAGGTGTAACGGCAACAGTTACAGTAGCTTTTTCACTAAATCCACCATTACCATCAGTAATAGCATAGCTAAATGAATCGTTACCATTAAAATTGTTATTGGGTGTATAAGTGATATTCGTTAGATTATTGACAACAGTTCCGTTTGCTCCTTGGGTGATGGAGTCAATGGTTAACGTATCACCCTGGTCAGCATCGCTATCATTGATTAGCACATCAATGGTGACAGAACTGTTTTCGTCCGTACTCGCCGTATCGTTTGTAGCTTTGGGGGGCGTATTGTAAGCACTCTCTGCACGCCATTCATAAGCACCTATATCCAATGCTCCTGCTGTTGGGCGTATACGGCTACGTTGGTGCGGCTGATACTCCATAGTGACATCATGCTCCGGCAACACTGCAAGTGATAGGGTGGTTGCCATATCACGTACAGCGCTGGTGTCGGATAGTCGTAAGTTAAGATCAATCCCACTATCATCAATGAACCCGGGGTCGCTGCCTTCTATCGAGCTTCCATCATCAATCACAGAGCCTGAAATTAAACCCTCATGAGATTTTACCCATGATGGTTTAATCCAGTTATTGCTCAGAGTGAGCTTTCCTGTTTTATGGAGCAGTGCCAATTGATCACCGCTGTTTGTGACATAAAGAATATTATTTCGTACGTCCGCACTCACATCATTGGTCGAAAGATTTATGAGCGTAGTCTTTCCGCGTGTGGAGTAAAGCGTGTTGTTGTAGAAATAGAGTGTTCCCTTTCGGTAGTCTGCAATATCCGGGCTGTCACCACCATAATGCATAACCTGATAGTTCGGGCTACTTTTTTTGAGGAGTATGTTGCCGTACACATAGGTTTTACGGTACGAAGGGTGGTTGATAATCGCTGGGTTTTCGGTTGCATCAACCATATCCAATAGGCGGTTTCCCCCTTCAATCCAGTTATACCGAACTGTAAGGCCAGCGGAACGATCCTTGAGATTATTGCCATGGGCACCATTGCGCAGAGGGCCAAACTGGTTGTACTGATAAGTAATACCTATTGCTGAGGTGTAGGCGTTATGTTCATAGGCACTGCCGGCGATACCATTGCCATATATATGATTTTTTTCAATTAATATATTTTTTGTCTCTCCTTCAAAGCCACCGATGAATAGCCCATTTCCAGAGTCGTGTAATACACAGTCACGTATAATCAGGTCGGTCGCTTTTTCCACATATATGCTGGCAGCATTTTTCAGGTAGTTTTTTATGACTTTGTTGCTACCCTCTTTGCCACCATCATCAGTAAAGCTATAGTTTGGATGTGCAGAGCGGATTTCGAGCCCCTCAATGATAATATGTGCTGGCATACCGTCAGTGGGGTTGGTTGATCCACTGATATTGATAACACCTCGTTCATCATTCCAGTAATTAAGCCCTGGCACAGTGACTGCGTTACGGCCATCAATCACGGGTCGCTTACCATTTGGTCCGGCAACACCCGATACAGTAATTGGATTTAGTTCAGTTCCTTGGCGGTTGATCACCCACTTTTCTGCATAGGGTTGCTGACGCCAATGGATGAAGACATTATCACCAGCTTCCAGGCTATCCCATGGTACTTCACCAATAGTGGCAAGGGGCTGTTTGGGGCCGACATGATAATCTTTTGCTAATGTGGTGAATGTTATGGTTATGAGAGCCAATCCCAGGATAGTGTTGGCGGCTTTGTGTTTGGCGAAGAAAATACCCATGATTTTATTACCATTTTATTATTATAAAAAACAACAATGTTGCCCTCCTGTCTGGCCAATTTTCCAAAAATAGATAAAAGATTATATAGCTGGGATCGTATTAATCTGTGAAATTAATCACGCTATGCCCCCTTTAATTAATGATGAATAATAAAAAGTATTATGGGTCAGGAGCCCTTATGTGCTACGCCAGCTGGATGTTCTACAAGAAAGGGGCCAATGGCTAATACATCAAGATTTCCTTGCAGAAAAGCTTTTACCGCATCGTGCGGACTGCAGACTATGGGCTCTTCGTGCATATTGAAGCTGGTATTGATCAGGCACGGAATCCCGGAGAGTTTCTCATATTCGGCAACAATATCGTAATAGCCGGGGTTTACTTCTCGCTGGATGAGTTGTGGCCTGGCTGTTCCATCAATGTGGACTGCTGCCGGGCAGTTCTCTTTCATCCAGTCAGTACAATCAAGAGTGACTGTCATGAATTCAGCGGCATGTTCCACTCCACGTATGTTTTGATAACATCGATCACGCGCTTCCCATAACGTGACAGGGGCGAAGGGCATGAATTCGGTGCGGCCCAGCCTCTGATTAAGCCATTGATTCACTTCGGGCTCTTTTGCGTGATAAAGAATTGAACGGTTGCCGAGGGCGCGTGGCCCGTACTCCATGCGACCATCAAAACGTGCAACGACCTCTCCATTATGGATTCTTAGTGCCACCTCTTCAGCAAGATTTTTCGGTCGTTGAAAACTCAGTTGCCTGGCTGTGAGTTCATCTTCAATCTCTTTGTCGGTGAAGCTGGGGCCGTAATAAGCACTCTTGATCGACTCTTGAACGTGACCGGGCCAACTGTGGAGTAGTCCCACTCCCGTTCCGCAACCACCATCACCCATGTTGGGGTAGACAAAGATATTTTTTACACCATCGATTTCATAAATTCGCTGGTTGAGCTTTACGTTTGCTGTAACACCACCAGACAAAACAACTTTTTCGACACCAGTTTTTTGTACCCAGTAGTGAATAAGGTTACATGCAACGATCTCAAGTACACATTGATAGGCGGCAGCAATATCGATTTTTGGGAATTGTGTTGAGAGATGGCGTGAGAAAAAGACGTTGGTACTTTCGATCATTCGAAAATCACCGGGAGTCTGGATAAAGCGGCTTAACAGAATATCTTTAAGAATCGCAGGATCACCATAAGCTGCAAGCCCAACGATTTTACCTTCGTGACGGCCTGGCTTATAACCGAGCGAAGAAGTAACGAATTCATAAAATGTCCCCAGAGAGTGAGGGTATTCAATATTATGGAGTCGTTTCAACTTCCCCCCTTCACCTAAGCTTATGGAGCCGGCGAGACCGCTGCCATAACCATCCAGAGTGACAACAAGAGTACGATCAAAGCCGCTGGTTAAATAGGCATTGGCTGCGTGAGAAATATGGTGTTCAAACCTCTTTAACTTTGGCAGAATTCCCAGTTCGTCAAGCGATGCCTCAAGCTCTTCTTGCCACTTTTGATGATACTTGGCGGTTGCATTGCTCCACTCCTTTGAAGTGCGAGTTGCGACATTTCGAGATATCACTCCCTCATTACCTGCTAATTTATAAAAAAGCGTTTTTAATGTGCCTTTTTGCATTTTTTCATTTGGATGAGTGAGTCCTGGAATGGTATACCTACGATCAGGAACACGTTTTTGTGCTTCGTTTAGCTGCCTCTGAAGATCTGGCTGCAATTCGGAGTCAGTCATGAGTTTTTTTTCAGCTTCAAGGCTCTTTTTAAAAAGTTCCGCTTCCTTTTGATAAGGAAAAAATGCATAACAGACAGCATCAAACTCCTCAGGTTTAATGCCAGTCATATTGAGGCCGGCTTCGAGAGCTTTCCAGGGAAAACCGGTTTGCTGTTTCACGCGAGTGAAGCGTTCTTCTCCAGCTGCGTAAAGAATTTTCCCATCTTCTACAATTGATGCAGTGGCATCCTTATCTAAAGGTGATATACCGAGAACTTTCATTTAAGTGCCTCCAGGTGTAATTTAAGTTCGTAGGGGGTCATCGTGATACCGTTCATTTCATTGAAAAAAAAGTCGAAGTAACGCTGGCAAGTATCAAAAAATTTTTGAAGCTCTGCTTTGCTTCGCACGTAAGGAGTACATCCAGGCACAACAGAGGGGCTGTGCAAGGAAAAAGTAAACGTTCGGACTCCACGGTGGTACAGGGTTTGGGTTAAGTAACGGTGCTCAGCGCTGGTATAACCTTCTGGACTTAACAGAAGTCGATCAAACGCACGCAGGCGTGCCGCAATTCCCGGCAAGTGTGCCCACTGGAGTGAACGAGCCGTTAATAACCGGTAAAAGGGGTGGCCAAGGGAGTGCATGAAGCCAATATAAGCGCCTGTAATCGGAATTTCGAGAATGCGTGTTTTAGCCTCAATCCATACCGGCTCCGCCGGATGGCAACTGAAATCAGGGCCATGGCCGGGTCGATAATCCATGGGAGGGCAAACGCTTAGATCAATATTTATACCCAGTTCATGCAAAATGTCTACTGTGTTCGGGCCAACACCATAGCGGCCTGCTTTATATGCCTTGGGCCGAATACCGAATGCCTTCTCTTGAGCATTCAGCAGTAGCAGTAATTTTTCTTTTTCCAGCTCGTATGGAAGGTTCCCTGAGAAGCTGTTTTTTTCGCAGACCTCTTCCGTGTGGGGTGGGTTAACCCATGGGTGGACGTGTGCGGCAAGAACAGCACGCTTGTTATCAAAGATCTCCCTGAGTGGCTCTATCCCATCGGGTTGAGTTACAACGGGATAGTTGGCAGCGTATGTGGGACGGATCCCGTAGCGATCGCAAATTTCCTGAAATCGCCCGATGGACCGCATGGCCCGAACGGAGGTGTTGTTGCGATTGAGCGGCTTCAACCAATCAAACTCTTCTTCCGTATCAACCACCACAAGTAGAATAGGGCGTTGTTCAGCGGGTAAACGAATAGGTCGACCCGGAATCAACAGCGAACCCTCTTCCCAGCTTTCATTATTGCCGGTTTTTTGAGTGTTTTTCATTTTTTTTATTATTATAGTTTGGTTACGCTTCTCTATTATATCTTATTTTAAGATTGAATTTTACAAAGCAATAGCTTTCGGGAATAGAATAAAAGCAAGCTTGATATTCATAATAAAAATCATCTGGTTATAAATTTTTTGATTTGAACAATATTATTACTTGATAATATAATTCAAATATAATATTGTGTTTATGAATACTATTTTGCGAGGCTCCTGGAATGGGTATATTTGGTTCGATGCAGTTCTATTTATTTATTATCATGCTCTCTATGATCTCATTTGCATCTCAAGCAGATGAGCAAAAACTGAATATTCAGCAAGCGATTGATTTGGTACTAAGCCAAAATTATCTGCTTGCCGCAGGGCAGGCGGAGGTTGATGCAGCGCAAGCGGAGGTTTTACGTGCGAAGCGTTTGCATTGGCCAACGGTGACTGCTTACAGCTCAATCTCACGAACAGATTCTCCACTTCAGGCATTTGGTGCCAAACTGGAGCAGGCGCGTGTCTCCACAAATGATTTTGACCCGGCCAATCTAAACAATCCTGAATCAGTCACACACTTTCAGACACGTTTAGAAGTTTCAGCCCCTGTTTATCGTGGTGGAGCAATTAGTGCAGGCAGGCAGATAGCAGGCGCGTTAGCGGATGCCACGATTGCAGCCAAACAAGGTCTGGAGCAGAAAATTATATTTGAAGTCATCAAAGCCTATAGCGAAACTCTTCAAGCTGAATCTCAAATTTCTGCGACCCGAAAAGCGCTCCAGGCTGCAAAAAATCACCAGCAAACAACCCAGGCACTGCTTAATAAAGGCATGGTCATTCCAAGTGATTTGATGGATGCCGATGTGCACTTACTGGATGTTAATGTTGCACTGACTCAAGCAAAGCATGCACGAGCCCGTGCGGAAGATCGCTTGCGTGATTTGTTAGGAATCGATTTTGAAACTCATCTTCTATTGGAACCTTTTGAGCTGCAAATAAATTTTGATGAAAGTGATATGGCGAGTTGGATTCGATGGGCAACAATGCATCGCCCTGATTTGATCGCACTGCAACAGCAGTTCAAAGCATCACAAAGCACGTTGGTTGAACGGCGTTCTGCCTTCAAACCTCAAGTGGCGGTTAAAGCCATACAGTCATGGAACAGTGATTCGATTGCGATTGAAAACGGCAACACAACCCTGGCCGGGGTGGTTAAGTGGAATCTGTTTTCCGGTGGAGCGGATAAAGCTGCACTCGATGTGGCTGCAGCTCAAAGCACACAACTGCGCTATCAATTGCAGGATAAACAGCAGCAGATCAGAAGGGAGGTGATGGATGCATCACGCCAGTTATCTGAAGCGCAGTATCGAAGACAAGCACGGCAACAGGCCTTGAAACAGGCCGAAGAAGCGCTACGGATTCGCACCCTTCGCCATGACCAAGGGTTGGAAAACACAACAGATTTATTAATGTCACAGGCACAGGTTGATTCCGTTCGGGCTGAATATATTCGCTCAGGTTTTGATGTCACGCTGACTCAGGCGGCGCTCTTTATGGCGGCAGGAAAATTAACTTCGGAGGTTATTCAATGAAACGTCACTTTATGAATCAAGCGTGGTTGCCCATGATGGCTGTCACTTTCGTTATTGCCGGTATTACTGGCTGTTCAAGTTCTGAAGAGACGTTGGTTGAAACAACCCCCGAAACCATTCAGGCCGAGCTGTATAGTGTGAAAGCGACCAGTTTGGCTTCGGAATACACCACCAGTGGCATTGTGACTTCAGATCATCGCGTGGCAATCAGCTCAAGATTGTCGGGCTATATTCGTGGCATCAAAGTGCGTGAAGGCTCTCGTGTTAAAAAAGGGGATCTGTTATTTCGTATTGATCCGGTAGATGCAAAACAGGCGTTGGCGCAAGCCCAAGCTGATTTGGCGGATGCGGCGGTGGATCGGGATCGTTTTAAAAGTTTGTTATCAGAAAATGCCATCAGCCAGCAGCAGTTTGATAAAACAGAGTTGCGTTATAAAGTGGCGGAGTCAAAAGTGGCTCAGGCGCGTAACCAGTTAACCTATGCCGAAGTGCGTGCGCCACTCAGTGGTGTGATTGTTCAAAAGCATATGAACAGTGGGGATCTTGCCTCGCCCGGCATGCCGATTTTAGTATTGGAAGATCCATCTCACCTTCTTGTTGAAACACATATTTCAGAGCAATATCTTTCGGATATTCAGGTCGGTGATTCGGTAGATCTGCGTATGGCTTCTATTGATACTCCCGTTTTGGCAACGGTACGGCAGGTGGTGCAGGCGGCGGATGCGGGTTCCTATCAATTTTTGGTCAAACTTTCTCTACCCAGTAAGAAAGCGATTCATCCGGGCATGTTTGCCGAGGTTGTATTCAATGTCGGGCAGCGCCAGGGTTTGGTGATTCCTGAATCAAGCGTCGTACATCGTCATGGAATGACGGCTGTTTATCTGGCTGATGATGACAATATTTTACGTTATCGACTGGTACGTTTAGGGCAAGTGCAATCGACGAATGTTGAAGTGGTGGCAGGTTTGAGTTCAGGGCAGCGTATTGTGATCTCTCCCGGCTCACTTTCGCAAATAAAGAGTGGTCTTCGGGTTGTTGAGGAGAGTCACTGATGGCGGGTACAGAACCAAAATTGAATATCGCAGGCCGCTTGGGGAAAGTGGCGATGGGGTCGAACATTACCCCGATTATCAGCGCCCTGATTTTTATCGTTGGAGTGGTGGCGTTGATGATTACACCACGGGAGGAAAACCCGCAAATTGATGTGCCTGCGGCGAATGTGATTGTGCAGATGCAGGGAGCTAGCCCCGAAGAGGTACAAAATCTGGTGGTTCGCCCGCTGGAAATGGTGCTCGGTGAGATGACAGGAGTGGAACACACCTACGGCATGGCGATGGACTCACTGGCGGTGGTCACGGTGATGTTTGAAGTGGGGGCGAATAAAGAGGTCAGTCTGGTAAAGCTTTATGACCGCATTATGCAGAATATGGATCGTATTCCGCCCGGTGCATCGCAACCTTTGATCAAACCGCTGGATGTGGATGAAGTGCCCGTTTCGGTGATCACATTGTCATCAACGGAAGTGGATGAAGTGCTGTTGAAACAGCTTGCGCAGCGAGTAAAAGAGCAGATCATACCGCTGAAAGGTGTCTCTGTGGCGAATACCATTGGTGGGCGTGATCGTGAGATACGCATTACGTTAGACCCTGCGCGCCTTGCCGCGTATCGCATTCCATTGGATACCTTGCATCAGGTGCTGGTCAGTGCCAATTCGGGTGGCCCGGTGGGGGATATGGCAGGTGATAACCGTGTCGCTAAAATCTGGCTGGATGGTTATCTGAAAACCGCCGATGATGTAGGGCGTTTGATCATTGGTGAATGGAATAACAATCCTGTTTACCTGCGCGATGTCGCCGATATCTCTGATGACGCCGCTGAAATGGATGCACTGCACCGCATCGGCTTTGGATTGGCTTCCAAACATGCGGTTCACAATGTTGAACCTGAGGTTCCCGCCGTTTCGATCACCTTTGCCAAAAAGCGGGGTTCAAATGCTGTTTTTGTCACCGAACGAATTCTTGAAAAGCTTGAGACTCTCAAGGGCGACCTGATTCCTGATAATGTTCAGGTTCATGTGACGCGTGACTCTGGCAAGCAAGCGGATGATGCCGTCAATGTATTGATCGAGCATCTGGCCGTTGCGATTGTTTCAATTGTGATCATCATGATGCTGTTTCTGGGCTGGCGTGAAGCAACAATCGTTACGATGAATATTCCACTGATTCTGTTTGTCGTGCTCGCCGTTGGTCTGCTCGCAGATCAGACGATTAACCGCATTACACTCTTCTCTTTGATTTTAGCGCTAGGGCTACTCGTCGATGATGCGATTGTGGTGATTGAAAATATTCACCGTCATCTACACAAAAAAGCACTCACTCTCTCTGAAAAAGCCGCAGCGATTATCGTGGCCACCAATGAGACAGGAAAACCCACCATTATTGCAACGATTGCAGTCATCCTGGCTTTTATCCCGATGGCGTTTGTAACCGGAATGATGGGACCCTATATGGGGCCGATTCCGTTTAATACCCCTGTGGCGATGGCGGCATCTCTGGTGATTGCCTACATGTTAACGCCATGGATTGCTCAACGCTGGCTGCCCTGCAAGATGCCTGAGCCGACCATGGAAGAGAGAGACGAAGATCCGAAAGATTGGGTTTATCGCACCTATATGCGCATTGCAAAACCATTGATTGACCGCACTGCTGTTCGGCGTACATTCTGGGTTGTGGTTGCGATTCTGTTTGTGGCTTCCATGTGGCAGCCCGTGTGGCAATTTTTTCGTCCCGGTGGAATCAATGGGCCGATGACAGCGGGTACGGTTGAGCTGAAAATGTTACCCAAAGGCAATAAAAATACCTTCAATATTGTGATTGATATGCCTGAAGGCACGGCCCTTGAAACCACCGATGCTGTGGCGCGTGATGTCGCGGATGTTCTGCGCAGCCATGCCATGGTGACAGATTATGAAACCTTCGTTGGTCAAGCGGGGCCGATTGATTTTAATGGAATACTGAGAGGAGCCACCTTCAGGCAAGGGGCTCATCTGGCAGAGATTAGGGTCAATCTGGTGGATAAGCTTGAGCGATCCATCAAGTCTGACCAGATTGTTCTGGAGTTGCGTGAGCGTTTGTCCAGCGTTTATAAGCAGTATCCCTCCGCAAATATCAAACTGGTTGAAGATCCACCGGGGCCACCGGTTCGTGCTACGCTATTAGCCGAAATTTATGGGCCGGATTATGAGACTCAGCGTGACATTGCCAAACAGGTCAGAAAGCAGTTTGAACAGACTTATGATGTCGTCGATGTGGATGACTCGGTGGGGGATGATCAGGTCGAATTTCGTATTGATGTTGATAAAGAGAAAGCTGCGCGTTTAGGAGTTGCAACGGCTCAGGTTTCACAAGTGTTGCGTGATTTTTTGAGTGGCTACGATATCGGTGCGATTCATGTGGATCAGGCGCGTTATCCCGTGCGGATCAATGTACGTCTGCCGCGTGAATATCGGGCTTTGCCGTCGGATTTGAACCGTATTTATATCGCGGGGAAAAATGGGCCGGTCTCGCTTTCGGCCATAGCAACAGTTCAGGAAGTGATCGCAGCCAAGCCTATTTACAGCAAAGATGCGCACCCTGTCACTTATGTTTCCGGTGAGCCCAAGCAGGGTTCCCAGGTCTATCCGCTGCTTGAGATGGATGGCATTCTTGATGGACAAGAGATTGTGCCAGGAGTCACTTTGAAAACAGGCGGGATGCGTTTTACCGATACAGCACCTGAGGATACCTTTGGATATCACATGCTGTGGGATGGTGAAATGCGTCTGACGCTGGATGTGTTTCGTGATATGGGAACGGCATTTATCGTCGCACTGGTGTTGATCTATCTGTTAATGGTGGCGTACTACGGGCAGTTCATGTTGCCCATGCTGGTGATCGCTCCGACCGCATTGACGATGATCGGCATCTTTCCAGGACATATGATCACAGGGCAGCCATTCACCGCCACCTCAATGATCGGCATGATTGCACTGGCGGGGATTGTCGTGCGCAATTCAACATTGCTGATCGACTTTATTCTGGACTATCGGAGAAAGGGGCATTCGGTGCGCGATGCAGTGCTGGAATCTGGAGCAGCACGCGCCCGGCCTATATTGCTGACGGCATTGGCGGTGATCGCAGGCACATCCATCATGATCAGTGACCCTGTATTTGGCGGATTGGGTGTTTCAATGGCTTTTGGCACGTTAGCGGCGACCATTTTGACGCTGTTTATCGTTCCCGTGGTTTATTACTTATGGCAAAAAGATAAACCTTTACCAAAAGAAAAGTGTTAAGGAACGTGCCCGATAATTTCTACGCCATAGTTGCAGAAGTTATTCCGTGCGCGTTCCTAACAAATTTAATTAAATGAGGAGATTGTTATGACTACCGACCGAATTATTCATATTGTTGCAGGTTTATTTATTATGCTTTCCGTGCTGCTTTCAGGCATCTATAACGGTGTAATACTCACTGAGCCTACGTGGCTATGGTTTACCTTGTTTGTTGGAGCGAACCTGTTTCAATCGGGAATTACGCGATGGTGTTTAATGGAAACGATATTGAAAAAATGTGGGGTTAAGTCTTGTTGTGATAAGGGTTAAGGAACCTCTGACTTTTTTACGACAACGCGATCATTTTGTGCCACAATAAAGACGTAATAGTGGCATATTTATTTTGGAGCGTAATATTATGCAAACTGCAGAACTGTCCGTTGGAAAACAAGGGCGAATCGTTATTCCAGCCAATTTGCGTCATCAGCTTGCAATAGAGTCAGGTTCGCAACTGATTGCATGGGTTGAAGGTGGGCGGCTTATTATGGAATCTAAAGAGCAGCTTTGGCAGTCAGTACATCAGGCATGTAGCACTGTTCCTAAAGAAGTTGATTTAGCACAAGAATTAATTAATGAGCGTAGAAAGTCAGCAGAGCTGGAAAATAGATGAAAAAAGAGAAATGGGTCGTTGATGCCTCCGCACTTCTTGCTGCGATTCATAATGAGAAAGGTGGTGAGTATGTTAAACAGCATGTTGATCGTTGCGTGATATCTGCGGTGAACTGGTCAGAAGTACTGCAAAAATTAGAAAGATCAGGGAGCCAGGTCAGTAAAATAGAAGCATCTCTAAAAGCTTTGGGTTTGAGAATTGTTGACTTTACCGAGGAAGAAGCTGCTTTGGCAGCATCATTATGGCCGAGCTGTAAAAGTTTAGGTCTGTCGTTAGCTGATAGAGCGTGCTTGGCAACTGGAGCGCATTTAAAAACTAAAGTTATTACAGCTGATCAAGCATGGAAGAAACTTGAAAGTGATGCGCAAGTACATTTAATTCGTTAATAAATGGCAGAGAAGTAATGTTGTACCGGTGATAATAGAGGAGTTTTGATTGTTTGTTTTCAGTTATTTTATAGTATAGTAATTGATATCAAATGATCAAAGGCGTGAAATGCTAAAGAGAGTCATTCAGACAGAGATAGAAAGTGCTTTGAAAATATCACCGTCGGTACTTGTTGCAGGTGCGAGGCAGATAGGAAAAAGTACGATTGTCCAGGATATGGATCGGGAATATATTGTCATGGATGATATTACTCAGCTTGAAGCGGCAACTCATGACCCTCAAGGTTATATCAAACGTATCGCAAAACCCGTCACGATTGATGAGATACAAAAAGCGCCTCAACTGCTGAGTGCGATAAAACTCAGTGTTGACCAAAACCGGGTTAATGGTGATTTTTTACTCACAGGTTCTGCGAATATTTTAAGTCTCAAAAAATCAAATGAGTCGTTGGCAGGGCGGGTGATCGAGCTTACCATGTATCCTTTTTCAGCCAAAGAAAAAAACCAGGATATTAACGTCAACTTTGTCGATCAGCTCTTTGATGAACCGATCAATAGACTTGCGATTAAAAAGCCACAACCAGAAAAAGTTAAGCAGTTTGTCATTGAGGGTGGGTACCCTCTCGCTTTTATGATGAGTACAGCTAAAGAGCGTTTTTTATGGTTCAATTCCTATATCAGCACCTATATTGAGAGAGATATCAGAAGTATTGGTGAGCTTCGAGATATCGATAATTTCATACGGTTTTTTAATGTGCTTGCTCCACAGTCAGCCAAGATTTTAAATAAATCAAATATCGCAAATGACACCAGACTTAATAGTGCAACCGTTGATAATTACCTTTCACTGCTTGAAAAGGTTTATCAGATTTATTTACTTAAACCCTATTATGAAAATATCGGGAAAACCTTCATAAAATCCCCAAAAGTCTACCTCACCGATAGCGGTATTTCATCGCATATTTTAGGGATTAAAGATGAAAAAGATTTAGAACATTCAAAATATAGAGGTGATGTTTATGAGACGTTTGTTTTCGCGGAGCTACTGAAACATATCACCTATAGCCAGAGTGTTATGGAGTTTTTCTACTACCGAACACAAGACAAAAAAGAGATCGATTTTCTCATCAAAAAGCAGGGTGAGATTTTAGCGATAGAGGTGAAGGCTTCTTATAGTGTTAAGCCAATCGACTTTAAACATATTATCGATTTTCAAAACCGAAGTTCTCATAATGTCACGGGGTTGGTTTTCTATCATGGAGATAAAATCGTTAGTTTTGGTGATCAGCTTTTTGCGGTTCCGTTGGGGAGTTTGTTGTAGAGCTTGTTGACAAACGCCGGAAGTTCCTGATTGCATGTTTTTTATGTGGAAATAATGTACAATGACTTAAATTTTCAGTCGATATATGTAATTTTTTTAGGCAGGTGAGTGTGTAAAGTTTGGTACTCTCTGAATAAATAAACCAGCACCACAACCCATAAAAGGCAACCACCTATAATGGCCCAGCCTAAATTGTGTGTTGATAAGAAACTGGTCCATTGAGTAAGTGCCAGAATGGTAAATGAGCCAAAAACTTTAAATATTCGGTAGCCAAACATATCAATCCACGCTTTAGCTCGGT
>WFXF01000009.1 GCA_015490755.1 Gammaproteobacteria bacterium | reverse complement strand
CATGACACCAATCCAGCAAGCCACAACTCATTCACTATCCACATCCGCCGCTAACACCTTCCTTTCCATCATGTCGGGTTACGCTGCGCTAACCCGACCTACGTTACCACCCACTATAAATCACATAGAGCCAGAAATTTGAACAGATCAAAGCTTAAAGTATCAATATGACGTGTAACCTGTAAATAAATTTTATCATTGGACGATAACCCTACTGTATAAATATTTTTTTCATAATGTAGTCAGGCGTTCCCATGCTAAAAATAGCCATAAAAATAATATTACTAACGGCTTTTATGATTACAACAGGCCAAACCTGGGCCAAATTACCTCCACCGCCAGTAAATCAAAATCTGGGCATACCTGATGGAAAGTTTTCAGACATGACATTTCAGACCTGTCTTGTATGTCATGGAGACCCGGAAAATGCCCCTGCTCCTGTTAAGACAGGTTACTTACCAGACAGACATCACCTTCGGGTTGATACACCTATTGATATGGAATTTACTGCATCGCAATACCCTGAAAAATCGCCTGATGGAACCCATAAATGCATCACTTGTCACTTGATTGACTGGGTTGAAGATACCTCAAGGCCATTAGGAGGCTATTTTGCATTTGCTGAAGAACCATCATCCCCCCAGTTTCGTGATTGCCTCAATTGCCATGAGCAGAAAAAAAGAGATGGTAAATTGATTGCAACTGTTCACCATCTGACAGACAAGGCACAAAAAAAGTTATGCCATACATGCCATGGCAGTTTGGTGAATGATGCTACTGGTGAACATCGTATTCCTGATCCCGTTTATGCACCTGATCCTGGAAAAGCGCGTCGTTGTGGAGAAGTGGCCTCTGATGGAGATCGTAATTTTTATGATATTTCGATGATCACACCATGGCCTGGTGATAATTATGATAGTGAAAACTGGATCCCTATGCTTAAATTCATCTTTTCCGATTGCCCCGATTTCGGTGAGCGCTATTATAATCCAGAGGTACTTGATGGCCAGTTTAATATCAATCCGCCTCGTTACAGATATGAGAAGGATACCAGTGGCAAGATAAAGGCAATACTCGTTCCAGATGGCGTGGAAGGTGGCCGCCGTACAGGTAATTGTGAACATTGCCATTTTGGAGGAGAGAATCCGGGAGATGCAGTGCAAGCTGGTACCGGACTTGCTAAAAGTGATATTGGCAGCAATATGTCTAATCACCATAGCACTGGAGTCGGACAACCAGGCAGTGGGTCAGTTCATGGCTGTGATCTTTGCCATGCTCCTTTTGATCCTCCTGATTATACAATCCGCGGCTGCGAAGTGTGTCATGGCATCAGCACTCTGCATGCTATTGAGTTCGATGCTGAGGGGGATGGCATTAATATAGGCCAGGATCCTCCTTTTATGGGTCATGTAGGCAATACTCTTAATTGCAATGGATGTCACCTCAACTACAGGAGTGGAAACACTTATCGTGCTGCCAGCGCACGGTCTCTGGATGAAATGATTAGTTTCCCTGGCACAGCAGCCAATATTGCTGAAATAAATGTGACCGTTGCAATAGAAGGTAAAGAAACCGAAATTTTCATTAAAGGAACCAGTTTAAACGGCCCGAGTACACGGCTGGAGCTGACAGGAACAGATGGTCGGATCACTGAAGTTGCAATGCTGGAAAATGATTTTACATCTGCCCGAACCACTCTTCCAAAAAATATTGTTGCTGACAACTACGAACTCTCTGTTGTCAGAGGTCGAGGCGGTTATGCCGTATATAGTCCTGCCATCAGTTTTCTGGTGACTCGTGAAACCAGAATCAATTCAGCCCTTTGTGACGATGGTACAGCAACCATCACAGGATCAGGGTTTGGTGATAAATACGTGGATGGTGCAAATAATCTGGGGATATATGATGAAAGCAGCGTTTACTGTTCTGTTGATTCATGGTCAGATAACAGGGTGGTTGCCAGTTGTAGTGAAGGTATCAGCGGGATCACCATTAATGGACTGTTTGGTAAGGCATCTTCTGATATTGATTGCAACGATGCCGGAAACGGCCGACCATCATGGTGGAGTATCTGGAGCTGGTGGTCTTTATGGGGCTGGGGAGGAAGATAAAAATAGCCCTTGCATTCCGATTCGGAAAGCTCTGATCAAACCTTTCATCCAGACTTGACCAGAGCTTCCGTAAGCTACTCCGTAGCTGCCTCTGATTCAATATGGATTGAATTATGACCTTTTCTTTCGTAATACAACCATAAAACGATACACTGCTGCCGGTTCAAAGCAACACCAAGGAATAACCATACATAAAATATCCTGGCACCGTTAATAAGGCACAATCTTCCCATCAAATGCCACAAATGCACCGCGCTCATACTCATCAATACGATGAATCACATCGGTCATTCCCGCAACAGATTGAGTCACATCAATCAATCCTCCATGACCCGTCATATCAGTACGCACCCAGCCTGGATGTAACGTAATCACCTGAATGCCATACTCAGCCAAATCAATCGCCATTGATTTGGAAACAATCACCAGCGCCGCTTTTGCCGCTCGATACGCGTAACAGCCGCCGCTGCTATTATCGTCTGACGAGCCCATTTTTGAGCTTAAATTAGCAATCGTACCCCGTGCTTTTTCGATACGTGGTTTAAGTGCTTGCGCGACTCGAAGTGCACCCAGACAATCAATATCAAACACGGTTTTCATGGTTTCAGTTGTGACCGTTTCAAATGACTGGTTAGCGCCATAAACACCCGCATTGTTAATTAATAAATCCAGTGAGTCAGGCAGACCCATTTGCGCAAGCTCTGCTGCTCTCTTCTCTTCCTGAACATCCCACTGAACAGTGTGCAAGTCAGACGACTCAATATCCGCCAGGCCACCCAGGTCACTTCGATAACAGCCCCAGACCTTACAGCCTTGATTCAAGTAGTATTTAACAAAACCCAGACCAATGCCTCGATTGGCTCCTGTAATCAGTACATTCATCATTTTTCTCCCGCCCAATCAGGCATCTAATATTTCCCAGCGACTGTAAGCTTTGGCCAGTTCGTCACTGATCGCTGAAAGTCGGCTTGAAGATTCCGCGATCACATCCACCTCTTTTTTATAAAAACCGGGATCCGCCATCGCTTGATTCAAAGCCTCTTGCTCTTTTTCCAAAGATTCGATCAGTTGTGGTAAAGCCTCCAGCTCCTGCTGCTCTTTGTAACTCAATTTAACTGGTTTATTACTCTCTGGTTTAGCTGCCACTTGAGACTTTTTCTCTTTTACCGGAGCTTTTGTTTCAATCTGTGGCCGCTGCCTGAGCCAATCATCATAGCCACCCACGTATTCGCTGATCTGACCTTCTCCTTCAAGCACTAACGTACTCGTCACCACATTATTGAGAAAGACACGGTCATGACTCACCAGCAGTAATGTGCCTGTGTAAGCTACCAAGCGGGACTCTAATAGCTCCAGCGTCTCCACATCAAGATCATTCGTCGGCTCATCCATCACAAGAACGTTGGCAGGCTTGGTAAACAACTTGGCAAGCAGCAGCCGATTTCGCTCTCCACCCGACAGTGCTTTAACTGGCGTTCTAACCCGCTCGGGGCTGAACAAAAAGTCCTGCAAGTAACCCATCACATGGCGTGGCTTGCCATCAATCATCAGTTCATCGCCATTTTCAGCCACGTTATCCTGTACACTTTTCTCTTCATCAAGCTGGCTTCTAAGCTGATCAAAATAGGCAACCTGCAAACGTGTGCCTAACTCGACCCGCCCTGATTGTGGCTCCAGTTTTCCCAGTAAAATTTGTAACAGTGTGGTTTTACCTGATCCATTAGGGCCAATGATGCCAATTTTATCGCCTCGTATGATCGTCGTACTAAAATTACGCATACATATTTTTTCGGGATATTCAAAGCTGACATTTTCAACTTCAACGACCAATTTCCCAGAACGTATTGCTTCTTGCATCTGTATCTTTGCCGTACCCGAACGCATACGCCGTTCACCCGCCTGTTTTCGCAAAGCTTCCAGTTCACGCACTCGCCCTTCGTTGCGTGTGCGACGGGCCTTAATTCCCTGACGAATCCACACCTCCTCTTTTGCCAGTTTTTTATCAAATTTGGCTCGCTGCGATGCTTCAGCATCAAGCATCTCTTCTTTATGGCGTAAATAGGCATGATAGTCACCCGGCCAACTGGTGAGTTGCCCCCGATCCAGTTCGATCATCCGTGTCGCCAGTTTTTGCAACAGCATTCGGTCATGAGTCACAAACAGTAACGCACCTTTGTAACCCAATAAAAAGGCCTCAAGCCAATCAATCGAAGCAATGTCCAGATGGTTGGTTGGCTCATCCAGCAACAACAAATCAGGTTCGGTGACTAAAGCTTGTGCCAGCAAAACCCGCCGTTTAAGTCCCCCTGAAAGACCCGCAAATGAAAGCTCTGCATCCAGATCAAGCCGAGTCAGCACTGAATCAACTCTCTGTTGCAACAACCATCCATCATGTGACTCCAGCTCATGTTGAACTTTTTCAAGCTGATCCAGTACATCCTCTCCCGCTTCGAGCTGGCTCAACACTTCATGATAGTCACTCAAAAGCTGTCCAACGTGCCCCAAACCTGCCGCCACCACTTCATAAACAGATTGCTCAATGTTTTGTGGCACCTCCTGAGCGAGCTTCGCAATTTTTATACTCTGCGAACACTCAATCAGGCCATCATCAGCGACAATTTCACCAGCAATCAACTTCATCAAAGTCGATTTACCTTCGCCATTACGCCCAATCAAACAGAGCCGTTCCCCTGCATTGATCTGAAAATTGACATGATCAAGCAATAACGGGCCGCCATAACTGACACAAATATCTCTTAAATTTAATAACGCCATAGTGTTTTTTTTATCTATAAACTAAACTGACGACATTCTGCCTGTAACTACTATTTAAATAAAGGGATGTAAATTGATGCCTGAACTGTTAATGCTGCAAAAAATGCGACGCTGGTATTCCAGCGCCATTGGCCAGCATGTGCTGGAAACGGAGCAGGTACTAATTGATGAAGCCCTTTCCAGGTTATTTGGTTACGAGCTGCTTCAAATCGAGCAATTAACAAGCCGGAATTTACACCAGGTCAGCCAGATTAAACACCACATGGTTCTATCTAAAGATACAAGCGGTTCTTCAAATTTTATCCATCTGTATGGCCGTTATGATGCGCTGCCCATCACCGCCGACAGTATTGATGTTGTTTTGCTCCACCACACTCTCGAACTGACTCAATCACCCGGCCAGGTCTTGTGTGAAATAGACCGAATATTAATTCCTGAAGGGCACGTTGTTATCTGCGGATTTAATCCGTACAGTCTGCTTGGACTGTGGCAAGTATTTTCAAAGCAAAAAACCCATGCGCCCTGGTGTGGCCACTTTCACGGCATATCTCATGTTAAACAATGGCTGAGAGAGGTTGGCTTTGATATTGTTGAACAACATAACTACTGCTTTCGCCCTCCGATCCAGCAACAAAAAATAATGCAAAACCTGAAAATTCTCGAATCAACCGGCGCACGCTGGTATCCTCAATGCGGCGGCGCATATATGTTGGTCGCAAAAAAACGAGTGATCACCTACACGCCGATCAAACCTCGTTGGTGGCCAAAAAAAGTAATCGCCTCAAGCCTCAGCCAACCCACACTAAGAAATTACAAAGCAGATAATAAAAAGTGACAATCATGGTTGAAATTTTTACTGATGGCGCATGCCGTGGCAACCCTGGCCCGGGAGGCTGGGGAGCAATATTAAAATATAACGGCCATAAAAAAGAGATTTTTGGTGGAGAAAACCACACAACCAATAATCGTATGGAGCTTATGGCAGCGATCATGGGTCTGGAGTCACTTAAAAAACCCTGCCGCGTCCAACTGACGACCGATTCAAAATATGTCAAAGATGGCATCAGTAAATGGATTGTAAACTGGAAAAAGCGTGGCTGGAAAACGGCCAATAAAAAACCGGTTAAAAATGATGATTTATGGCGTCGCCTTGATGCGGCAACGAATATTCATGATATTCAATGGCTGTGGGTCAAAGGGCACTCTGGACACCCAGAAAATGAAAAAGCGGATGAACTGGCCAATAGGGGCATTGACCAGCTCACATTGTGAGCAGTAGACATCAAAACTTAATTAATTTCTAAAAGTAAACTCTCATGACTGAAATAACCAATAATAATCCAACGCACGATAAAGATTCATCCGTGGGAGTTTTAATCACTAATTTAGGAACCCCTGATGCGCCCACACCTAAAGCAGTACGTCGCTATTTAAAACAGTTTTTATGGGATCCCCGTATTGTTGATATACCACGTATTCCATGGTGGTTAATATTACATGGCATTATTTTACGCACACGTCCACGCCGCTCAGCCGAACTTTACAAGTCAGTCTGGACTGATGAAGGTTCGCCTCTGCTCGTCATATCCCGGGCACAAAAAGATGCTCTGCAAAAAAGGCTGGGAGGTACAGCAAAAGTCGAACTGGGAATGCGTTACGGCAATCCATCCATCCCTTCAGCACTGGAAAAACTCAGACAGCATGGTGTGAAACGCATTATCGTTTTACCATTATACCCTCAATACTCATGCACAACCGCTGCATCTACTTTCGATGAAATTGCAAATACATTCAAAACCTGGCGTAATCTGCCTCACTTGCAATTTATCAGCCGATACTACACTCACCCCAAATATATCAATGCATTATGCAGTTCAATTCAGGAGCATTGGACAAAACACGGCCAGGCAGAGAAATTAATACTCTCTTTTCATGGCTGCCCCAAACATCACCACACCCAGGGTGACCCCTACTTCGATGAATGCATGGAAACAGCACAAAACGTTGCTCAGCAACTGGGGCTTTCTGAGCGGCAATGGCTTGCCACCTTTCAGTCACGCTTTGGTCGCGCAGAGTGGTTAAAGCCCTATACGGATGAAACACTTAAAGAGCTCGCCCAAAATGGCACCAAAAGCATTGATATCATCTGCCCGGGATTTAGTGCTGACTGTTTAGAGACACTGGAAGAAGTTGCAGTAGAAAACCGATCATATTTTATTAAATCCGGGGGTAAAAAATATCATTATATTCCTGCGCTTAATAGCAGACCGGACTTTATAGAAGCCGCAGCTTCACTGGTTTTATCCCAAATTTAAGCACTTTTAAAAATAAAGATCTCCTCTCTTTTGTCGATATTCCTCTTGACTAGAGTATTCAACAAACGTGCATATACCAATGCAGCAGCCCCAAAGGAGATCACCTTGAGCGAAGAAAACATGCAGCTCATACTTGATTCAACTGACAAAGGAATCATCTGTATTGATACGGCTGGAAAATGTACCTTTGTTAATCAATCTGCACAAAAAATGTTGGAACGCACTGAAAAAGAGCTCCTGGGAAAGGAGATCATTAAATTAATGTGTCAAGCAAAACCTGACGGTCAATGCCTCCCGTTGCATGATTCACGTATTTGCAGTCTATTTTTAACCGGGCAAGGGTGCACTGTCGATGATGAACAAATGTACCGTGAAAATGGCTCATCATTTCCCGTGGAATACTCATCTTACCCTATAAAAAATAATGGAAATATTGAGGGTGCAGTTATAACATTCAGTGACATCAGTGAAAGAAAACGAGCTGAAAATCGTCTGTATCATTTAGCCAATTACGATGATCTCACCGAGCTTCCAAACCGTCATCTTTTTCTGGACAGGCTGCGCCAGGCCATAACCCGCACAAAAAGACATAAAAACCAAATGGCTCTTGTAGTTCTTGATCTGGACCAATTTAAAAAAATCAATGAAACTTTGGGACATGAAGCGGGCGACCATGTACTTCAAGAGGTCAGCTTACGACTCTCTGATTGCCTCCGAAAATGTGACTCTATTGCTCGTCTGTCAAGTGACATCTTCGCAATAATATTAGAAAACATTACCAAAACAGACGATATTCATCAGATTGTCAAAAAGTTACTTGAAAATATCAGCAAGCCTTTCCACCTGACAAACCATGAAATATATATCACTAGCAGTGCAGGAATCAGTATATACCCAACCGATGGAACAGAGATTTCCATATTGCAGCGTAATGCCGAAGCTGCGATGTATAAAGCAAAGGAAGAGGGGCGAAATAGCTATCAGTTTTACAAAATAGAGATGAATGAAAAATCCTACCAGAGAATGATGCTGGAAAATAGTTTAAGGCTGGCATTGGATAGAGATGAATTTTTACTCCATTATCAACCACAAGTTGACCTGAAAACTGGAAAAATTTTTGGCGCTGAAGCCCTGTTACGGTGGCAACATCCAAAGCTTGGCCTTGTCTCTCCTGCTGATTTCATTCCCACACTTGAAGAGACTGATTTAATTATTCCCGTCGGCAAATGGGTACTAAAAACAGCATGCCAGCAGGCTAAAAATTGGCACAGTAATGGGCTGGGTAAAGATCTGCGTATTTCAGTTAATCTTTCAAGCCGACAGTTTGTCAGGCCTGGTATCGTAGATACAATAAGAAAGGTGATACAAGATGCCGTTATAAGCCCCCATCTGCTTGAGGTTGAGATTACCGAAAGCACTATCATGCACAACATTCAAGTGACCATTGAATCCTTAAAAGCAATCAGTGCAATGGGTGTACGAGTTGCAATTGATGATTTTGGCATTGGCTACTCTTCTCTCGCATATTTAAAACGCTTTCCTATTGATACATTAAAGATAGATCGTGCTTTTATTCGCGACCTCACCATTGACCCCGACGATGAAGCAATCACTTCATTGATTGTTGCCATGGCTCGCAGTTTGAAGCTTAGTGTAATTGCTGAAGGTGTGGAAACCAATAAACAGCTGTTATTTTTGAAAGATACAGGCTGTGATCATATTCAGGGTTTTTTATTCAGTAAACCAGTCCCAGAAGATAAATTCATAAAGCTCCTTCAAGATGATCATCGTTTATCATTTGAGATCGAAGAAAAAAATAGCCAGGAAAGAGATTACTGCCCAATTTCATAAAGAACTGTCACTCTGCAAAAATATACTCAGCACCATAAGTTGCTGAGTATAAAAATTATTTTGACAAACAATACCGATTGCGCCCTGATTCCTTGGATTCATACAGTGCGGCATCTGCCTGTTTAATTAATGTATCAGGGTCACTATCAACAGCTGGTACGATTCCGGCAACACCCAAGCTGATTGTCACGTAATTAGCAGTTGTAGAGTAGTTATGTGGCAAGGCCAAACCTTCTACTTTTCGGCGTAATTTTTCTGCAATCAAAGCAGCGCCATCAATATCCGTATTAGGCAAAACAACCACAAACTCTTCACCACCATAACGTGCAACCATATCTCCTGGTCGCCCCACAGCTTCAGCCAATGCACTGGCTACTTGGCATAAACAATCATCCCCCCCCTGATGTCCATAGTGATCGTTATACCCTTTAAAGTGATCAATATCGATCATGATAAGACTAATATTTGTTTTTTCACGAATCGCCCGATCCCACTCCTTTTGTAAAAACTGATCAAAACTTCTGCGATTAAATATACCTGTCAAACCATCCTCAGATGATATTCGTTCTAATATGGCATTTTTTTCTTCCAACTCTTTATGTGCTTCATCGAGTGCCTGGTGTGCCAGATAACTGCGTGAATGAGCACGAATTCGAGCAATCAGCTCGATTTTTTCAGGCGGCTTAACCAAGTAGTCTGCCGCATTATTTTCAAAAGCATCACTTTTTATTTTTGGATCTTCTTTACTCGAAAGAACAATCACAGGCACTTTTGATGTTGCCGGACTTTTATTTAAAAAACGTAACAACGTCATACCATCAACATCAGGCATCACCAAATCCTGCAAAATAACGGTCGGCTGATATTTTGCTGCAGCATTGATGGCATCCGTTGGATTCTGGCAGTAATAAAAATCAATATCACTTTCTCCTGCCAGCATACGCCTGATACCTTCCGCAACAATCAATTGGTCATCCACTAAAAAAACTCGTGGTCCAGGCATCTTTCCTTGCGTATCGTTATCCACTATTGCTCCTTTTTATTAATACCGAACTAATAACTTCGGCGGGCAGAACATCGATAGCAGCCCCGGCTTCAACAGCAGCTTTTGGCATACCATACACAGCACTACTCACACGATCTTGTGCAATTGTATAACAACCTCTTTGACGTAGTCTTAACAAACCTTTAGCACCATCTCGCCCCATTCCGGTAAGTAAGACCCCCATTAATTCTGATCTCCAGTATTTGACAACACTATTAAATAAAACATCGACAGAGGGACGATAGACCTCTTCAACAGGCTCCGCCGAATAACCGATCTTACCCTCTGCTGTCATAACCATATGATCACCCGTGCCTGCAAGCAAAACCGTCCCCGGCATTGGAGTATCACCACACATTGCCAATCGAACATGGACTTTACATTGCGAATCTAGCCACTGAGCAAGATCTTTCGCAAACTGTGCATCAACATGCTGAACAACCAAAATTGAAGACTTATAATCTTCAGGTAACCCCGACAATATTTTTAATAACGCTTGGGGGCCCCCCGAAGACGCACCAATGACAACTAACGGTGAATCTTTTTTAATACTGGGGCACTCAATTTTTTCTGTGGCTACTGTGGTTTGAAATAAATTTTCAGCATTGATTAATACTTGAAGTGTTTCAATTTTTTTTAATAAATCACTCTGCCCCTGGCCATCACCATTCACACCCAGTTCTGGCGTATTCACTGCATCCAAAGCACCGGCCCCCATCGCTTCAAATACTTGTGCTGAATGACGGTGTATTGAACTTGTAACCACTAAAATTGGACAGGGTGAATCCTGCATAATCTTGCGTGTGGCCTGAGCTCCATCCATAACAGGCATGATTAAATCCATCAAAATCAGGTCGGGACGATCTTTTTTACATAACTCGACCGCTTCATGACCATTATATGCCACCCAGGCGACTTCATATACTCCCGAAAATACTAATACCCGACGTAAACTTTCCACCGCCATTTTCATATCATTGACGATGGCAACTCTCATGCTGTAACGAGCGCCTCACCAATGAGATCCCGAACAGCTTCTTGCAAACTGTGATCATGAAAACTACCTTTAGTCAGATAATAGTCCGCACCGGCTTCCAGGCCACGAAGCCGGTCTTCCTCTCGATCTTTATAAGAGACCACAATTACCGGGATATGAGCAGTATTGGAATTTCCTTTGATATAGTTCACAAATTCAATACCATCCATTCTTGGCATATCAATATCAGTGATAACCAGGTCATAGTTGCCCTGATTTACCATATTCCAGCCGTCCATACCATCGACAGCAACATCAACATGATAGCCTGATGCAAGCAACAAATTACGTTCAACTTCACGAACCGTAATTGAATCATCAATCACCAAAATGCGCTTAATTAAGTGCTGATCAATCTCTCTGTGTTCAGCAGAGATAGCATTGACCTGCCCACTATTAACAATCTTGTTAATAGAGCACAATATATCATCCACATCTACAATCAAAATAGGAGAGCCATCTTCCATTAATGCAGCAGCACTGATGTCTTTTATTTTTCTGAGTTGTCCAGGCATTTGCTGCACAACCAAGTCCCGTTTTCCAATAAAACTATCGACAACCAGACCATAAGCACTCTTTTTTTCACCCAAAACAACAACTGAAACAGTCTCTTTATTCGATATTAAATCACCGGATAACTCAAGTAACTGCGCCATAGAGATAACACCGACAGACCGCCCCTCTACATTGATAAACTGATGACCCTCAATCTCTTCAATAGCACTTTTATCCTCCTCAAAGATCTGTTTTATACGTGCCAATGGAAAAGCATAGGGCTCTTCCGAGACATAAACAAGCAAACATGGAATCACCGATAACGTCAGTGGCAACTGCATATGAAAGCGCGTTCCCTTTCCCAGGTGTGATGAAACACGAACCTGTCCACGCATTTTTTGAACAACTTCATGAACCACATCCATACCAACACCACGGCCAGAAATTTCTGTAACATCCTGTTTAGTCGAAAATCCAGGTAAAAACAGGAACTCATACAGCTCAGCTTCTGACAGATTCTTGGCCATGCTTTCATCAACCATTCCCTTCTGCAAAACTTTTGCACGCAAACTTTCGATATCAATTCCACCGCCATCATCCTCAATGACGATGGATAGCATTCCTGCCTGATGAAATGCTGAAAGCCGTATAACTCCTTTTTCAGGCTTTCCTGATGCTTTTCGCACTTCAGGCATTTCAATACCATGATCCACCGCATTACGTAGCAAGTGATTCAGAGGTGCTTCAATTTTTTCAAGAATATCCCGATCCAGTTTTGTGGCTTTTCCTTCTATTTCCAATTGAACTGATTTATTTAATGAACGAGCAACATCACGTACCATGCGTGGAAACCCTTCCACACCATCAGCAAATGGGCGCATACGGCTTGTTACAACAGCCTGATGCAATCGACTGGAAAGATTAGTCGCATGCCGGTCATACTCTTCCATCGCGGCAATTCTATCCGCCAACTCTCTGCGACACTCAACTTCTCTATTTTGAATATCACGCAGTAGTTCATAAACTTTTTCATCATTCGTGATATTACCCACGACACTCCACAACACATCAAGGCGCTGGGCTAACTTCACATGGTGCTGTTTCAGCCGTGACATGGAATCAACATAAGGTCGTAACCAGCGTGCTCGCACAATTGATTCACCTGTTAATCCCATAAGCCTGTTAATTTGCGCTGTACTCACCCGCAGAACAGAAGCCAACTCATCTGTATCCTCATCCGTAGCTTCAGATGAAGAGACATCCACCTTTTTTGGTAAAGGCTGTGCTATCTTTATCTCTTGTTCGGACGGTATATCTTCAGACTTGGCTTGAATAAGTTCAGGTGAATGGCATTGCTCCTTACTAACAAGTTTTTGTCGAACACCCTGCAAAGATATCAACAGTGACTCATACTCTTTTTTGTTATTATCCAACCATTTACTTTCGGGAGTTTGAAGGTGCATAGAGATCATATCAATACTTTTAAATAAAACATCAATATCCTCAGCAGCCAGAGTGCTACCACTCTCCTGCAAGACTACAAAGCAATCTTCCATTAGATGTGCAACATCAACAACCTCATTCAAACCAACCATTCGCGCCGCACCTTTTATAGAGTGCGCTGCTCGCATCAAAGCCTCTAAACACTTATCTGATGGCTTTCCTTGCTCCAGCTCTAGCAAACCGCTATTTAATATACGGGAGTGCTCTTCAACTTCTAACTGGAACAACTCCAGCATTGATGAATCACTCTGGCTCAATTCATTTGATAGTGAATTAGATTCAAGCCTGGGTATTTCAAGGGGTTGCATTGATTCTGGAGTAACTGTCTCTTCCAATACTTTACTCTCTACCGCCAAAGTTCTTAAACGACGCAGCAATTCATCATACTCATTCTGATGCTCAGCCACCCATTTATCGGCTAGTTTTTTTGACCCGGAAATTTGACCTATAAGATCAAGACTATTTAACAAGAGATTAATATCATTTGTGTTCAAATTAATTTTGTCCGCTTGAGCCGTCGCAAAACAACCTTCCATTAAATGTGCAACTTCAACCACTTCATTCAAACCAACCATCCGTGCCGCACTTTTAATAGAGTGCGCTGCATGCATCAAAGCATCTAAACATTTATGTGATGATTGGCCTTGTTCTAATTCAAGCAGACCACTATTTAATATACGGCCACGCTCCTCAAACTCTGACCGGAACAACTCCAACATAGACGTATCACTCACACCGCCCTCATCATTAGGTAGTAAATTAGATACTTTAGGAGACGAAATTGATTTTGAAGCAGCCTTCTCCACCAATATTTCATCTGCAGCCATTAATACTTTCAATCTAACCAGCAATTCGTTATATTCATTTTGGTGATCAGCCATCCATTTTTCTGCAGGCTCTTTTGAATCAGAAAACTGGATAATAAGATCAATACTTTTCAATAAGCGGTCAATATCATTTTCGTCCAGATTAATTCCATCAACTTCATTGACCCCAACCATCCGCGCTGCACCTTTAATAGAGTACGCAGCTCGCATCAACGACTCTAAACATTCAAGTGATGGTTTTCCTTGCTCCAGCTCTAACAAGCCATTCTTAATAGCAGGAAAATGTTTCTCCAGTTCATGACGGAACAAATCCAGCATAGAAGAGTTATGTAATTCTTCATCATTCATGCTGTTAACGCACCTCTTTTTTCAGAGATTCCAACAACCTAGGACCATCAAGACAACCGATATGCAGTACACCGCTTTGTGTTTCATCATGCAAATCAAGCATTCCTTTGAGATAGCTTGAGGCACAGTAGGTTGCTGTTGAAGGGGCACGATATATTTCAGAGGGCGCGTAGTGATAAATACCTTTAATTTCGCTGACAGGAAATACATATTGCCCTCCATCACCTTCAATCACGATAAACCGTTCGTATATTTTTTTTTCACTCACCGATTCACTTTCTTGCTTATCGACCCCTAATAAACGCCCCAGTGAAATGCATATCAACAGCTCTCCATGCACATTAACCAATCCTTTCAAACTGCCATACCTTCGATGAGGCAGTGTATGCACTTTACGCATACAAATAACCTCTTTAAAGAGTATTGTCGGCAATGCTAACCATTCATAACCCAAACGAAAAACCACAATAGACTCTGTTTTATAATCTTCATTTTTATGCTCTTTAGCAATCACCTTCTGCAATTCATCCAGATAGCCGCTGGGTGGTGTGCGCTCCAATAAGTGACGACTAGCCTTGGAATAAACATCGCAATTTCTACAATGAACCACCTTTTTCAACTCTGGACAACGAGGTTTTTCTCCGCCCCATATACCAATATGGTTCCAACAATCATTTACCTTTCTTATCGTATTAGATTGCTGAATCATAATATTAAGCCTGCTTTTTGCTCTGCAATACGCGCTGCACGTGAGCGATACACCTTTGCCGCTGTAGAATCACCCCGTCGCTCAGCATAAATTGCCAAATATGTGAGTGCTTCATAGTGCTTTGGGTTTAAATAAAGTGTTTTACAAAATAGGTCGTGTGCTTTATCCCACTCTCCCTGCACATCAAGAATAACCCCCATCAAATAATGAGCAGATATAGAAACACTATTTTTTTCCAAAAATTTCTGGCATAATGTTTTAGCTTCATGCAGCTCACCTTGATCGGCTAATTTCTGAATACGCTCCATAACCTCCTTATCATCAAAAACATGTGTATCATCTGTTTTTTTAGTCTGCAGTACTTCATCTTTTCTCAGTGATTCAAACGAATTTTTGCATAACCTTCTGGATGGATATTGTTGAATAGCAGAGGTAACAGACTTTAATTTAATGGGTTCCTGTTTATAAAAAGCAAAAGCTCGGGGGTAAGAGACAGGAGTGAATAATTGATTCGTTAACGCACTAACATCTGCATAACCAACAAACAGAACACCTTTATCAATTAATAACTGACATAGATGCCTGACAACTTTTTTTTTGGTTTCATCATCAAAATAGATCAATAAATTTCGACAAAAAACAATATCATAAACACCTGATTTCATGATAAAACCATCATCAAGCACATTACCGTAATTAAACGAAACAGCTTTTTTTACAGTATCGTTCAGCTGATACCTTCCCTGTTTTTTTGTAAAGTAGTGTTGATATTGATCAATGACATTTCCACGAAAAGAGTGCTGTGAGTAACTACCTTTTTCTGCGTAATCTAATACCCATGTATTAATATCCACAGCATCAATTGAAAACTGTTGCGCTTTCATACCACACTCTAACAATATCATTGCAACAGAATATGGCTCTTCCCCTGTTGCGCATGGAATGTTGAGTATACGCAATCTCTTTTTACCCCTGGTGGGTAGCCATTGATTATTGATAAAACTTTTCAAAAAATTAAAAGGTATATCATCACGGAAAAACCATGTTTCAGGCACCATTGTTTCATTAATGAGCAACTGCAACTCATCCTGTGACTGATTAAGTAATGCATAATAGTCAGAAACTTCAAAAATAGAGCATATTTCCATACGTCGCTTAATATTGGTTTTTATTGACTCCGAACCAATAGATGCACTATGTAATCCCGTTTTTTCTTTTAATAGTGTCTCTATTAAGTTATAAATCATATGAATAAACTATTGATCTAAAACTTCATCGGCTAATAAAGTATTTGCTTGTAATATCTTGGATTTCCATTGATCCGGCACCAAATTCGCGAGATTAACCAATTGAATGATCTCTTTATCATTCATCACGACTCGATTAACAAATGATCTATCAGTCATGTCAATCCCGGAATTCACCAATGACTTTTGATCAATGTGAATCGCTTCTGTCACACCCTCAGCAAGTATCCCTAACAAAATAGATTCCGCGCCTTCTTCTTTTTTTGAGTGCATCAAATCAACAACAATAATTCTTGACCCCAAATAGATTGAAACAGGTTGCTGTACATATAAATAGTTAATATCAATAACAGGGATAGGATGACCGTGAAAGTTTAATAACCCTGAAATATAGTCCGGAGTACAAGGAATTTCTTTAACTGCAACAGGCGGAATAACCTTAACTACATGGGATACATCAATGCCATAACGTTCATTACCGATCGTGATCAGTAAAAACATCATAGTTAAATCACCTCTGACTCTTTTTCATGGGTGCTTAATACTTTAAATTGACTGACTCCCTGCTGCAGACCACGTGCAGCGTCATTCAAATGATCAATTGAGGAACTGGACTGATTAAGAGATTCAACTGTTTGCTGTGCCGCATTGTTTAATTGCACAATCGCTTGTTTGATTTGCTCAGCACCTTGGGCTTGAAACTGCATTCCTTCATGTACACTCTCAAAACGTGGTGTCAATGCCTGAACTTGTTCAATGATTTGTGTGAGGTCATGCCCTACATCACTCACGACTGTGACACTGTTTTGCACCTCCTTTGAAAATTTATCAACACTCATTACGCCTGCTGAAACTGCGGTTTGAACTTCTTTAACCATCTGTTCAATATCCAGAGTTGCCCCAGCTGTCTGGTCAGCCAGCCGACGAATTTCAGTAGCTACTACTGCAAAACCCACACCATATTCACCTGCTTTTTCTGCTTCAATAGCCGCATTGAGTGATAACAGGTTTGTTTGATCTGCTACCTTGGTAATTGTAGTAACCACAGTGTTTATGTTGTTCGCTTTTTCATTCAGCACCTCTAATTTATTCGCAATAGATGCCGAGGCATTAACAACCTGTAGCATTGTCTCTTCCATTTTAGCCAAACCACCTTGCCCACTATTTGCCGCAGCAGCTGTTTGCTCAGAGACTGAAGAAACCTCATCCATCGTTAATACAAGATCTTTATTAGTTGCCGAAATCTCTGTTGCTGTTGCAACGATTTCATTAATTGTCGCAGCCTGTTCAGTAAATGTTGCCTCCTGTTGCTTTGCTGTTGCTGCTATTTGTGTTGCAGATGAAGTCACTTTAATTCCAGATTGCTGTACCTGCGTAACCAAAGCATTCAAACGATCAACCATTCGCTGAACACCCATAGCCAGTTGGCCAATGCTATCGTCCCCACTCACAGTCACTTTTCCTGTCAAGTCACCTTCGGCTGCACGTGTTACTACACCCAATATCACTCCAACTTTTTCTTTTAATTCTTCAACTGCAGTCCGTCTCTCATCCATCAGGGTACGCAAATTACCCAGCATGATTTCCAACCCAACACCCAGCTCACCAATCGCCCCTTCCTTTGATATGGGAATTGAAGTCTCTAAATCACCTTTAGCAGCTCTACTCACGACTTTGAGCAATACATCAACTTTATGGCGTAAATCTCGTGCAACCTCTTGTTCGCGTCGAAAGCTATCATTTAATTTATCAGACATGGTGTTTAAAGCAGCGCCTAATCGTCCCACCTCATCAGAACTGTTTACAATAGCTCTGGCACTGCTATCGCCATTAGCTCGACGTTTAACAACTTTAATCAAACCTGCAAGCGGCTCTGATATCCAGCGACGTAATAAAAAATTAGCCAAAAACAGACCTATAATCATCAACAATAAGTTTGCAAGCGCAGCAGCCCACATCTCTTGAGCCATATTTTCATCAATATCAGCCAGAGAATAACTCACTCGAACCAGGCCATTAACGGTACCTGAAGGTACGTTATGGCAAGCCAGGCAATTAGTATCACCATCACTAGTGGCTCGAATGGGTGTTAATACAGTCACTACACGTCCACTATTACGCTGCTCAGTAAATATAATCTCCTCCCCCAATAGTCCGCGCCGATCATATTCATCGACGGGATACTCTTCAGGTAAACCAGGGCCATGTTGATCAACAACCGTTTGGCCTCGTATTACTCGAGCTTCTAAAACATCAGGATCTTGTAGAATTTTTTTACGTAGAATAGAGCGTTGATCCATCGTGTCTGTCAACATCATGGTATTCAAGCTATCGAAATAAAAATTTGTGATACTTTTTGTGTGATCGGTTACGAGCTCCAGCACACGCTCTTCCGTACGTTGCATCGTAAAAATAGTCACCAATATCACTACACTGACAAAGATCAATGTAATAATCAGATTAATTTTTGTACGTACCGATAAACTACCGATTATTGAGGATATCCCTGCCATAAGGCCTATTGCACCTCTTTCCTTGTTTGCGCTATTTAAAATTAAATAATCAAGGCATAGAGCGGCAAGTAACTAATTTTCTTTAAACTTTATAGCGATAGAAAAAGGGGAAATTTAAATGACATGCGATAAAACCTCACTACAATAAAAGCGAAGCCACACTGAGGTTATCTGTTATTTTACATAGAGATTATTAGAAGAAGTCTTATTTTACGGCCGCCGCACTCATTTCTAATACTTTATATAAGCGCTCAGCAGGCACATAGCCTGGAATAAAAGTTCCATCCGCTAAAACCATACTTGGTGTACCACGCACTCCAATCTTCCCTCCTAACTCCATATGTTTTTTCACAGGATTGTTCTCACAGTTATTGGTCTCAATCTTTTCTCCTGTTTTTGCTGCTGTCATTGCTGATCTACGATCATCAGCACACCAAACAGAGACTGATTTCAGATATGATTCTGTTCCAACTCCTGAACGAGGATAAGCCAGATAACGAATTGCAATTCCTAATTTATTATAGTCATCCATCTCTCTATGTAGCTTCCTGCAATAGCCACAGTCAATATCGGTAAAGATCGTGACGGTATGTTTAGTTTTTTCAGGTGCGAAAACAATCATCTCTTCTTCTTTTAAATTAGCAATCAGCTTTGCTCTGGACTTTTCGCGACGAGTTTCTGTCAAATTGATCATTTGATCAAGATCAACCAAATCACCTTGAAACATATATTTTCCGTCGCCAGAAATGTACATAATTTCAGTACCAACCTCGACTTCGTAAATTCCTGATACAGCTGATTCAGTAATAGCATCGGCGCTTAAACCAGGGGAAAACTTATTCAGAGCATTATTAATTTTCTTTATTTTGCCTGTGTCTGCCGCCAAAAGTGTTGTTGATCCAACAATAAATAAAAAGCTGAGCAGACAACTCAAAAACTGTTTATACATAATAATCTCTCTTTAATAAGTTTATTAACCACGCGGATGATGTTGGACATGAAATTCTTTGATACGTTCCTTAGCAATATGTGTATAAATTTGCGTTGTTGAAAGAGTACTATGCCCTAACAACATCTGCAACACACGCAAATCTGCTCCATGATTTAGCAAATGAGTTGCAAAGCTATGACGTAATGTATGAGGTGATATCGTTTTAGTAATACCTGCTTGCAATGCATAATTTTTTATTAAAGACCAAAAAGCCTGGCGCGTTACGTTCGTTCCACGCGGAGTTAAAAATAGTTTTTCAGTACTTTTATTCTGTAAGATTTTTGGTCTTATTTTATTTAGGTAATAATCAATACGATTAATTGCCACCTCACCAATCGGAACCAGACGCTCTTTGTCACCTTTACCAGTAATGCGCAAAACCCCTTGGTGTAAATTGCAATGAATAACATTCAGATTGACCAGTTCGCTTACACGCACCCCCGCTGCGTACATTATTTCCATCATTGCACGATCCCTTACTCCCATAGAATCATTTTCATCAGGCGCAAGAAGCAGTCGTTCCACCTCTTCTTCCGTTAAAATTTTTGGTAATAATGGAGTTACTTTTGGTAAAACAAGATGTTGGCTTGGATCAATGGAGATCACAGACTCACGTAACAAATATTGATAAAAGCGCCGAAGTGTTGTGATAGTTCGTGCCGTACTGCGAGCGCTCTTTCCATACTTTAAGCACTCTTCCAAAAAAAGCAATAATATCTTTTGATCTACACACTCGAAAGAGACTCCTTTCCTGGCGAGCCACCCGAAAAATATTTTTAGATCGGAACGATATGCATCAATTGTATTTACACTCAGGCCACACTCTAACCAGAGCATATCCAAAAATTGATCTTTCATTTTGGTACAAAAAAAAGCGGGCAATGCCCGCTTTTTCTTAGTCTTCCGCTGCCTCAGAAACTGGCCTATCGACCAACTCTACAATGGCCATCGGTGCCTTATCTCCAGCTCGATATCCACATTTCAAAATTCTCAAATACCCCCCGGGACGCTCTTTATAACGGGGTCCCAATTCATTAAAGAGTTTGGCAACCGTTGATTTATCCCTTAGGCGAGAAAAAGCTAATCTTCTTTTAGCTACACTATCCTCTTTAGCCATTGTAATCAGTGGCTCAACAACACGGCGAAGCTCTTTTGCTTTTGGCAAAGTCGTCTTGATCAACTCATGCTGCATAATAGAGACAGCCATATTCTTATACATAGCTTTTCTATGGCTGCTATTTCGGCCTAACTGCCGACCGATTTTCCGATGTCGCATCGATATACCCTTCTATTCTAATTCCCGAGGAATTGATTTCAAAATTCAATTAATCGTAAAGACCAGCAGGTGGCCAATTTTCCAGACGCATCCCTAAAGATAATTCATGCCTGGCTAAAACATCTTTGATCTCAGTCAGTGATTTTTTACCTAGATTAGGAGTCTTAAGCAACTCAACTTCTGTACGTTGAATCAGATCTCCAATATAGAAAATATTCTCCGCTTTCAAGCAATTAGCTGAACGCACAGTGAGCTCAAGATCATCAATAGAGCGTAACAATGTTTGGTCAACCTCAGCTTGTTCTGCTTCAGGCTCTTCTTCTGGTTGAACTTCAAGGTCAACAAAAGCAGATAACTGGTCATGAAGAATTGATGCAGATTGCCTAATTGCTTCTTCGGGATCAATACTACCATTGGTTTCAATATCAATGACCAGTTTATCCAGATCAGTGCGCTGCTCAACACGTGTACTTTCGACCAAATAGCTCACTTTATTTACAGGAGCAAAAGTAGCATCCAAGGGGAGCCTGCCCAATTTTTGGCAGGATTCGTCCTCAGTCGTGACAATATTACTTGCCCTATACCCACGACCATACTCAACCTTCAACTTCATATTCAGCTCACCTTCCTTCGTCAGGTTAGCAATCACAAGTTCTGGATTGATGATCTCAACATCATGTGGCAATTCTATATCACTGGCTAGAACCGGACCTTCACCCTTTTTGGAAAGGCTCAATTCAACTTCATTACGCCCATGCATACGGACAGACAAATTTTTTAAGTTTAGAAGAATATCTATAGTATCTTCCTTCACGCCCTCTTTAGAAGTATATTCGTGCAAGACACCCTCAATTTCTACCTCTGTCACAGCACAGCCATGCATGGATGACAACAAAATGCGCCTAAGAGCATTACCTAATGTGTAGCCAAAACCACGTTCCAGCGGTTCAAGTGTTATTTTAGCATGATATTTATCTTGAACCTTAACATCTACTACGTTAGGTCTAAGAAAATCTGACACTGAGCTCTGCATGCAAATGCCTCATCAAAGTGAAAATTTATTCCAATAAATAATATAAAGAGAGAACTCTATATATCAAACTCGTAAGCTTATACTCTACGTTTTTTAGGTGGTCGACATCCATTATGTGGAATCGGAGTCACGTCGTTAATACTACCAATTTTAAAACCGGCAGCATTAAGTGAACGTACCGCTGAATCACGACCTGGCCCAGGGCCTTTCACCATAACATCCAGGTTTTTCATTCCACACTCTTTGGCAACAACAGCCGCTTTTTCAGCAGCTACCTGTGCAGCAAATGGAGTGCTCTTGCGTGACCCTCTAAAACCACAACCACCTGCAGTTGCCCAAGACAGAGCATTTCCCTGACGATCAGTAATGGTCACGATAGTATTATTAAATGTCGCATGAATATGCGCTACACCATCAACAACATTTTTTTTAACTTTCTTTTTAGACCGACTTGCTGCGGGCTTTGCCATAACTCTTTTACCTATCTCAAACAAACAATATTAACGAATAACTTAGCAATTATTTACTAGGCCTATCTCTTAATTGGCTTACGTGGCCCTTTACGTGTACGTGCATTGGTACGTGTACGCTGCCCACGCAATGGCAAACCTCGACGATGACGCAATCCGCGATAACAACCAAGATCCATCAAACGCTTGATATTCATGGATACTTCTCTACGCAGGTCACCCTCAACTAAAAATTTTGCAACTTCATCGCGTAATGCTGCTATTTCAGCTTCAGTCAACTCTTTCACCTTCGCAGCAGGATTAACACCTGATGTATCACATATACTTTGCGCGCGAGTTGCCCCTATTCCATAAATAGAACGCAATGCAATGACTGTGTGCTTATGTGTAGGGATGTTAATACCGGCAATACGAGCCATCCAAAAATCTCCAATCTTTATGTATATTGCGCCAAAAATCGGGCAATATTACATATATAACCTTTAATAATCAATACGAAAAAAAATTAACCTTGACGCTGCTTATGCTTTGCTTCCTTGCAAATTATTCTTACAACACCTTTACGCCGAACAACTTTACAATTTCGACACATTTTTTTAACTGATGCGCGCACCTTCATGAGCCATTACCCCTTTAAAACCTAAAACCTGAAATAACTAAAACTTAGTGGAGGCTAAATCAAACCATGACTCTTACTTAAGAGTGCCTTTGAGGTTTGCTTTTTTCATAAGCCCCTCATATTGATGAGACATTAAATGCGACTGCACCTGAGCAATAAAGTCCATAACCACAACTACAATAATCAAAAGAGATGTACCACCAAAATAAAACGGTACATTCCAATAAACAATTAAAAACTCAGGTAGTAAACATACCGCAGTAATATAGATCGCACCGATCGTTGTCAACCGAGTCATGATCGTATCAATATAACGTGTCGTTTGAACCCCTGGACGTATACCTGGAATAAAAGCTCCGGAACGCTTCAAATTATCTGAAGTATCTTTGGGGTTAAAGACCAAAGCAGTATAAAAGAAACAGAAGAAAATAATGGCAGTGGCATAAGCCAAAACATACACAGGCTGACCCGGAGACATCAATGTAGCAAAATCCTGAAGCCACTCCATACCTGAGCTAGTACCAAACCAACCAGCTATTGTTGCAGGAAAGAGAATGATGCTTGAAGCAAATATTGGTGGTATTACTCCTGCCATATTAACCTTAAGAGGTAAGTGACTTGTATGACCGCCATATACTTTGCGCCCTTGTTGGCGCTTCGCATAATTAACTGTAATCCGACGTTGGCCACGCTCTACAAAAACAACAAAACCTGTAACACATAGCGCTAGAACGAAAAGGAAAATAACTAGCAACGCGCTCATTTCACCTGTGCTGCTAAGCTCTAGAGTACCACCAATAGCAGAGGGTAATCCGGCTACTATACCTGCAAATATAATAATAGAAATACCATTACCGATACCTCTCTCTGTCACTTGTTCCCCAAGCCACATAAGAAAAATTGTACCGCTCACCAAGGTCATTACTGTAATGAAACGAAAAGCCAGCCCTGGATCCACAACCAAAGGGCTTCCACCATAAGATTGACTTTCCAGAGCAATAGAGATACCTATTGCCTGAAAAGTAGCCAGTACCACCGTTCCATAACGCGTATACTGACTAATTTTTTTGCGACCTGATTCACCTTCTTTTTTTAACTGCTCAAACTTCGGGTAAACAGCCGTTAAAAGCTGCATAATAATCGAAGCAGATATGTAGGGCATGATTCCAAGTGCAAAAATTGCAACTCGCTCAAGCGCTCCACCGGAGAACATGTTGAACATATCAAGAATTGAACCACGCTGCTGATCGAACAAAGCAGCTAGTGCAACAGGATCAATTCCTGGAACGGGAATAAATGTACCTATGCGATAAACTAAAATCGCACCGATAACAAAAAATATCCGACGCCGAAGCTCGGTCATTTTCCCCATAGATGGCAAACCAGTTCCCATTTAAACCTCTATTTTTCCGCCAGCCGCTTCAATTGCCGCTTTGGCTCCTTTGGTGACAGACAAGCCTCTCAATACTACTGGCTTTGTGATCTCACCAGAGAGAATAACTTTTACGCGCTTAATTTTATTTGAAATAACATTGGCTTTTTTAAGCGACTGAATATCAGCTACACCGTCTTTCACTTTAGCAAGCTCGTGAAGGCAAACTTCACCAACACTCAAGCCCACTCGCGATGTAAATCCAAATTTAGGCAAACGACGCTGCAAAGGCATTTGACCGCCTTCAAAACCAACTTTGTGAAACCCACCAGAACGAGAACGCTGACCTTTATGGCCACGACCACACGTTTTACCACTGCCTGACCCAATACCACGACCTACACGCTTGGCAGGTTTGTTGCTACCTAATGCCGGTTTGATTGTATTCAAGTACATTATTTACCCTCAACTTTGAGCATATAGGAGATTTTATTTATCATTCCACGATTACAAGCAGTATCTTCCACTTCAACTGTTTGATGCATACGACGAATCCCTAAACCTCTAGCGCAAGCCTTATGAGAAGGTAATCGTTTAGCCAAGCTACGAACCAGCGTAATACTGAGTGTATTCTTTGACATAACCTTTACTCCAAAATATCTTCAATAGATTTATTACGTTTCAATGCTACAGATTCAACATTCATCATCTCTTCCAAACCACGAATTGTTGCGCGCACGACATTGATCTGACTTGTAGAGCCGATGCTTTTAGCTAGAACATCTTTAACACCAAGCACCTCAAAAACTGCACGCATTGCACCACCAGCAATGATTCCAGTACCTTCGGAAGCGGGCTGCATGAAAACTTTTGTTGCACCATAGTTCGAAGTAATAGCATATTGCAATGTACTCCCTTTAAGGTTAATACTCTTTAAATTACGGCGAGCATCTTCCATAGCCTTTTGAATCGCAGCAGGAACCTCCCTGGCTTTACCTCGCCCAATGCCGACTCTGCCTTCACCATCGCCAACCACTGTCAACGCAGAAAAACCGAACTGTCGACCACCTTTAACAACTTTAGCCACTCGCCTGATATTAACCAGCTTTTCTACCAGCCCATCGGATACTTGAGAATTCACATTCGCCATTACTTAATGCCCTTTAAATTTTCAAACCATGTTCACGTGCAGATTCTGCCAGCGCTTGAACACGACCATGATATCTATAGCCAGAGCGATCAAACGCAACACGTTCTATCCCGGCTAATTTTGCACGCTCAGCAATAACCTTACCAATCAATGCAGCAGCATCAACATTACCGCCACTTGAGATGCTTTTTTTCACATCTTTTTCAAGGCTTGATGCAGATACCAACACATCAGAACCAGAAGGCGCAATAATTTGGGCATATATATGGCGAGGCGTACGATTTACACATAACCGGTGCATGCCAAGCGCTTTTATTTTTGCACGCCCTCGGCGAGACCGACGTATACGAGAAGTTTTCTTATTCACTACAAACCCTTATTTTTTCTTGGCTTCTTTTCTAATAATGGTTTCGTCTGAATAACGAACCCCTTTTCCCTTATATGGCTCAGGTGGCCTATAACTTCTTATATCTGCTGCGACCTGCCCAACTCTCTGCTTATCTGAACCTTTAACCAGGATTTCAGTCTGGCTTGGCGTTTCAACATCAATTCCATCTGGAATTATGTATTCAACCGGATGAGAAAAACCTAAGGATAAACTTAATTGCTTCCCTTTAGCTTGCGCACGATAACCAACACCAACCAGCTCCAGCTTTTTCTCAAATCCAACTGACACCCCTACAACCATGTTATTCAACAAAGAGCGAGTTGTAGCAACTATAGCTAAACCTGACGAAGGTTTTTTGGGAGCAATCTTTAACATATCCCCGTCCCGCAGAACATCTACAGAGTGATGAATATTAAAAGCCAACTCACCTTTAGGGCCTTTAACAGTCACTTTATAATCTTTTAGTGCCACTTGAACACCGGCTGGGATGTTAACTGGGCTTTTTGCAATTCTGGACATCTTGTTTTTACCTGTTATGAAACATAACACAAAACTTCACCGCCGAGACCGGCAGCACGAGCGGCTTTATCTGTCATAACCCCACCAGAGGTCGAGACAACAGCAATTCCTAAACCAGACATTACTTTAGGTATTTCATTTTTACCTTTGTAAATCCGCAAACCTGGTTTACTAACACGATCAATACTCGCTATAACCGGTTTGCCTTCATAGTATTTCAAGGTCAGCTTCAACGTTGGCTTTGTCTCTTCAGTTACACTGAAGCTTTCAATATAACCTTCCTCGACAAGCACCTTGGCAATCGCTTTCTTTATTTTTGAAGATGGCATGCTGGCCTCCGCTTTTTGAGCCATATGCGCATTGCGAATACGCGTAAGCATGTCCGCGATTGGATCGGTCATAGTCATTTCAATAAACCCTACTTTATCTCTAACTCTCTATTTTAGAGTTACAATAATCATTAATTATTATTTGGCAATTCTTACCAGCTACTTTTAACAAGCCCCGGAACATCACCACGCATTGCAGCTTCACGAAGTTTATTTCGTGCCAAACCAAACTTACGATAAAACCCATGCGGCCTACCACTGACTCGACAGCGATTGCGCATACGCACCGGACTTGAATCACGTGGCAAAGAGTGGAATTTGCGATACGCATGTGCACGTTCATCTTCACTCAAAGATTCATCAAACATACGCGATTTTAATTCAGCACGTTTAGCTGCAAATTTTTCAACTGTTTTACTTCGTTTAATCTCTCGATTAACCATTGAAAGCTTAGCCATAATCTAACCCCTATTTTTTCAATGGGAAGTTAAAAGCTTCAAGCAATGCCCTCCCCTCTTTATCATTTTTGGCTGATGTTGTAATACAAATATCCATGCCTCGCAAAGTATCAATTTTATCGTAATCAATCTCTGGAAACATGATTTGCTCGCGTACCCCCATGCTGTAATTTCCTCTACCGTCAAACGATCTGGCATTCAAACCACGAAAGTCACGAATTCTAGGAATAGAGATATTAACCAGGCGATCAATAAACTCATACATACGATCACGGCGCAACGTAACTTTACAACCGATAGGCATACCGTCACGTATTTTAAAGCTAGCAACAGACTTTCTAGACTTACAAATAACAGGCTTTTGCCCAGATATTTTAGTCATATCATCAACGGCACCAATAATTGCCTTTTTGTCACCGACCGCCTCACCCACACCCATATTCAGTGTAATTTTGGTTATTTTCGGGACTTCCATAACATTCTTATATTTGAATTGTTCCATAAGCTTTGGAACAACCGTTTTTACATAATAATCTTTTAATCTTGCCATCATGCTACCTGCGATTAAACGTCAACGACTTCGCCGTTAGATTTAAAGTAACGAACTTTACGACCATCTTCCAGTACTTTAAAACCAACTCGATCAGCTTTATTTGTTTCAGGATTAACTAATGCAATATTAGAAAGCTGAATAGGCATCTCTTTATGAACAATACCACCCGGCTGCTCCGCATTAGGGTTAGGCTTTGTATGGCGTTTTGCCATATTAACTCCTTCCACAATTGCTCGACCATCTGATGCGACACTAACTACCGTACCCCGCTGACCTTTATCCTTGCCCACAAGGACAATTACATCATCATTTTTCTTAATTTTGCGCATTACTAATAATACCTAACAGAACTCAAAGAACTTCAGGAGCCAATGAAATAATTTTCATAAAACTTTCGCCACGCAACTCACGCGTTACAGGGCCAAAGATACGTGTTCCAATCATCTGTTTTTGACTATTCAGCAATACTGCAGCATTTCCATCAAAACGAATCAGTGAACCATCAGAGCGCCTAACACCTTTTCTAGTGCGTACAACGACAGCACTATAAACATCACCTTTTTTAACTTTGCCGCGAGGCATCGCTTCTTTTATACTGACCTTGATAATATCACCAACCTTGGCATACCGCCGATGCGACCCGCCAAGCACTTTAATACACATAAGCCGGCGCGCCCCACTATTATCAGCAACGTCCAACATTGATTGCATCTGTATCATGGCACTTTATACTCCAGATTTAATTCTTTATTTATTACTAATTACTATCTAATCTGCTGCCTGCTTAACAATCTCATTTAAGCGCCAACTTTTAGATTTCGATAACGGGCGACACTGAACAATTGAAACCAAATCACCAACTTTACATTCATTTCTTTCATCATGAGCATGCAATTTAGTCGAACGACGAATGTATTTTTTGTAAATTGGATGAGGTAGCTTACGCTCTAAAAGAATCGTAACAGTCTTATCCATTTTATCACTGACAACCCGCCCAACTAGAGTACGAGATATTTTGCTATTTTCACTCATGCCGACTCACTCACTTTCTGTTTTAAAACTGTTTTTGCACGAGCAATATTTCGACGCACATTCTTAATCAAATGATTTTTGTTCATTTGACCAGTTGCTTTTTGCATTCTTAAGTTAAATTGTTCCTTTCGTAAAGCCAAAAGCTCATCATTCAGTTCACTTACAGTTTTATTTCTCAACTCGCTTGCTTGCATGATCACATCACCATCCGAGTTACAAAAGTTGTTTTTACGGGTAATTTTGCTGCCGCAAGCTTAAATGCTTCACGAGCAATATCTTCAGAAACCCCTTCCATTTCATACATTACAGCACCAGGCTTAATTTGCGCGACCCAATACTCTACATTACCTTTACCCTTACCCATTCGAACTTCCAACGGCTTATTAGAAATAGGCTTATCTGGAAATATACGAATCCAGATATTTCCACCACGCTTAATATGGCGTGTCATCGCTCTTCGAGCTGCTTCTATTTGACGCGCGGTCACTCTTCCACGCGTTGTGGCCTTTAAACCGAATTCACCAAAACTGACCTTATTGCCAGTCGTAGCCAAACCACGGTTTCGACCCTTGTGTTGTTTACGAAATTTAGTTCTTTTTGGTTGCAACATTGCGGCTCAACTCTCTTACTTTTTTGCTGTGTGCTTAGATTTGGTTTCTTTTCGTGGCTCAATCTCAGGGCGACCAAAGACTTCACCTTTAAAAATCCAGACTTTCACACCAATAATTCCATAAGTGGTATGCGCTTCTGCTGTACCGTAATCAATGTCTGCACGCAAAGTATGCAAAGGCACTCTACCCTCTCTATACCATTCAGTACGAGCTATTTCTGCACCATTCAAACGCCCAGCAACGTTAATACGAATGCCCTTGGCCCCAAAACGCATTGTGTTCGCAACTGCGCGCTTCATCGCACGACGAAACATGATCCGTTTTTCCAGTTGCTGAGCAACTCCTTCAGCAACCAAATACGCATCCAGTTCTGGCTTTCTAATTTCTTCGATATTAATATGAACCGGAATTCCCATAATTTTACTTACGGCTTTACGCAAAGACTCAATATCTTCACCCTTTTTCCCAATTACAATACCTGGCCGGGCAGTATGAACCGTAATCCTTGCATTTTTAGCAGGGCGTTCAATCTGAATACGACTAACAGATGCACTCTTAAGTTTGGAGCGAATAAATTCACGCACCTGCAAGTCATTATGCAAATTATCTGCATAACTTTTTGAATCCGCATACCAAGTTGATGTCCATTCTTTGACGATACCGAGTCGCATTCCAATGGGGTGTACTTTTTGTCCCATAATATTTCGCCTTATTTATCTGAAACTTCGACAGTAATGTGGCTCGTTCTTTTAAGAATACGATTAGCACGACCTTTAGCTCGTGCACGCATTCTTTTATGAGTTGTCGCTTCATCTACAAACACTCGAGACACTTTCAGCTCATCAATATCAGCGCCATCATTATGCTCAGCATTTGCGATTGCCGACTCCAGAACCTTTTTCATAATAGCTGCTGCTTTTTTAGTGCTAAAACTTAACGTATTAATGGCACGATCAACAGGAACTCCGCGGATCATATCAGCAACCAAACGCACTTTCTGCGCAGAGATATGAGCATTTCTCAATTTTGCTATTGTTTGCATCTAAATTGCTCCGTTATCTCTTGGCTTTTTTATCAGCAACATGGCCACGATACGTACGAGTTGCTGCAAACTCACCCAACTTATGCCCAACCATATTTTCAGTAATCAATACCGGAACATGTTGACGGCCATTATGTACAGCAATAGTTAAACTCAACATCTCTGGTGTAACCATCGAACGCCTGGACCATGTTTTAATGGGGCGTTTGTTATTTTCTGTAATGGCCGCATCTACCTTCTTTGCCAGATGAAGGTCGACAAAAGGGCCTTTTTTAATTGAACGTGGCACCTACAAGTTCCTCTATTAACTTTTTATTTAACGTTTTTTACGACGCGATACAATCAAATTATCCGTACGTTTATTTTTCCGTGTTTTATAACCCTTTGTTGGAACACCCCATGGAGTCACTGGATGACGGCCACCGGATGTACGTCCTTCACCACCACCATGAGGGTGATCTACCGGATTCATAACAACACCTCTAACTGTTGGACGTATACCTTTCCAACGTTTAGCTCCTGCCTTGCCATAGGAACGCAAACTATGCTCGGCATTACTTACGCTACCAATCACAGCGCGACATTCAATGCGCATTTTACGCATTTCACCAGAGCGTAGCCTCAGAGTGGCGTGAACACCCTCTTTAGCAACTAACTGAGCTGATGTTCCAGCACTTCTTACGATCTGTGCACCTTTACCTACCTTCATTTCAATACAGTGAATCACTGTACCTAATGGAATATTGCGCAAAGGTAGACAATTCCCTATTTTAATAGGTGATTCCGGACCAGAAATCACCTCATCACCTACTTTCAACTTATCAGGCGCGACAATATAACGCCTTTCACCATCAACATACAAGAGCAAAGCAATATTTGCTGTACGATTAGGATCATATTCAATTCGCTCTACTTGAGCAGGAACACCATCTTTAGTTCTTTTAAAGTCAATAATACGATAGTGACGCTTATGGCCCCCACCACGATGACGAACAGTAATGCGCCCCATGTTGTTACGCCCGCCACTTTTAGAAAGCTTTTCTAAAAGTGGCGCATGCGGAGCTCCTTTATGGAGATCAGGGTTAACCACTTTAACAACAAAGCGACGTCCTGCAGATGTTGGTTTTACTTTGACTAACGCCATTTTAAAATTCCGTAAATTTCAAATTCAACTACTAAGCAGATATAAAGCAACTCTTACGTTAAAGAAAAATCTATATCCTGACCTGACTTAAGCTTAACAAAAGCTTTTTTCCAGTTTGCGCGACGACCTTGAATTGCACCGAAACGCTTACGCTTACCTTTTACATTGCTTGTTGATACTGACTCAACATCAACATCAAACAATAAACTTATAGCTTTTTTTATTTCTGGTTTTGTTGCATCTTTAGCTACTTTAAAGACAAAACGGTTACTTAACTCTGCGCAAACTGTACTTTTTTCAGAAACAACCGGGGCTAAAACAATACTTAACAAACGCTCTTTGTTCATGAAAACTTTTCCTCTACGATCTTCAACGCACTGCTTGACACAAGGACATGATCAAAACCAATCAGCGTTACAGGCGAAAGCGACTTAACACTAGAAACCAAAACATGAGGTATATTTCTGGATGCCAGCTCAAGGTCTACGTTTGGAACATCCTGAACCAACAATACCTTACCCAACTCCATACCTTTTAATTTTTCAATTAAAATTTTGGTTTTAGGTGCTTCAATTGAAAAATCTTCAACAACCCGCAATCGGTCTTGGCGAACCAATTCAGAAAAAATCGAACGAAATGCACGAACATACATTTTACGGTTTACTTTCTGACTATAATTGCGAGGAACAGCAGCAAACGTCACTCCGCCTGAACGCCATAATGGACTACGAATTGTTCCAGCCCGCGCACGACCTGTTCCTTTTTGACGAAATGGTTTAGCCCCTCCCCCGCTGACCTGTGAACGTGTTTTTTGAGCCGCGGTACCGCTTCGAGCGGTCGCCAAGTACGCAGTAACTACCTGATGCACCAATGGTTCATTAAAGCTACTATTAAAAACTATGTCCGACACAGTCAACGCTTCACTTTTTACGCCACCACCAAAACTATGAACTGTTAATTCCACAGATAACTCCTACTATTTCTTAGCTTTAACTGCAGGTTGAATAATGACATCACCATTTTTAGCTCCAGGAACAGCGCCTTTAACTAAAATAAAGTTCCGTTCCAAATCAACCTTAACAATTTCAAGATTTTGAACCGTACGTCTAACATCGCCCATATGGCCTGACATTTTCTTGCCTTTAAAAACTCGCCCAGGTGTTTGGCATTGACCAATGGAACCCGGTGCTCGATGCGACAATGAGTTACCGTGAGTTGCATCTCCCATAGAAAAGTTATGGCGTTTTATCGTTCCTGCAAAACCTTTACCGATCGTTGTGCCAATCACATCAATTTTTTGACCAGCCTCAAACAGTGTCGCATCCAGAGAGCCTCCCACTTCAAAAGCCGAAGCCTCAGACTCATCTATGCGAAACTCCCATAGACCACGACCTGCAGCAACACCAGCTTTTGAATAGTGACCCGCCATTGGCTTTGTAACTCGTGAAGCACGGCGCTCCCCTGTTGTCACTTGCAAGGCACTATAACCATCACTCCCCAATGTTTTAACTTGTGTTATGCGATTTGACTCAACACTTACCACAGTCACTGGAACAGAGGCACCATTCTCAGTAAAAATTCGAGTCATTCCGAGCTTTCGCCCTACCAATCCGATCGCCATCGACCTAATCCTCTACTAACAATTTCAACTGTCTTTAAACAGTCAACTAATTGAGCTTAATACGAACGTCAACACCTGCAGCCAGATCAAGACGCATCAGCGCATCAACTGTTTTTTCTGTCGGTTCAACAATATCAATCAAACGCTTATGAGTTCTAATTTCATACTGATCACGCGCATCTTTATTGACATGAGGCGAAATCAAAATTGTAAATTTCTCCTTGCGAGTCGGCAAGGGAATGGGACCTACAACACGCGCACCAGTTCGCTTAGCCGTCTCTGCTATTTCTGCCGCAGAAAAATCGATCAACCGATGGTCAAAAGCACTCAGGCTAATTCTAATTTTTTGGTTTGTCATTTCTATTACTCAATAATTTTCGCAACAACACCCGCACCTACGGTACGTCCACCTTCACGTATTGCAAATCGCAACCCTTCTTCCATCGCAATCGGAGCAATCAGACTCACTACCATCTGTACATTATCACCCGGCATGACCATTTCTACACCTTCCGGTAAATCACACGACCCCGTCACATCCGTTGTGCGAAAGTAAAACTGTGGACGATAGCCATTAAAAAATGGAGTATGACGACCCCCTTCATCTTTCGACAGCACATACACTTCCGCTTCAAACTTTGTATGTGGTGTAATTGAACCCGGCTTGGCCAACACTTGACCACGCTCAACATCTTCTCGCTTGGTTCCGCGCAGCAATACACCTACATTATCACCTGCCCGACCTTCATCAAGCAGCTTGCGGAACATCTCTACACCTGTGCAAGTCGTTTTAACTGTATCTTTGATCCCAACAATCTCGATCTCTTCACCCACTTTCACAACGCCACGTTCAACTCGACCCGTAACAACTGTTCCACGACCCGATATTGAGAATACATCTTCCACCGGCATCAGAAAATCACCGTCTATAGCACGTTCGGGCTCCGGAAAGTAGCTATCCATCGCTTCAACCAGTTTCAGTATGGCTGGAATACCGATATCACTTGTGTCACCTTCAATCGCTTTCAGCGCTGAGCCGATAATAACCGGGGTGTCATCTCCTGGAAAATCATAACTGTCCAGAAGCTCTCGCACTTCCATTTCAACCAACTCAAGCAGCTCTTCATCATCGACCATGTCGGCTTTATTCAGAAATACAACGATATACGGAACACCAACCTGACGTGATAACAATATATGTTCACGTGTCTGTGGCATTGGACCATCTGCTGCCGAACAGACCAGAATCGCTCCGTCCATCTGCGCTGCGCCGGTAATCATGTTTTTCACATAGTCCGCATGACCCGGACAGTCTACGTGAGCGTAATGGCGACTATCAGATTCATACTCTACGTGAGCCGTTGCAATCGTGATTCCACGCGCCCGCTCTTCCGGAGCATTATCTATCTGGTCGTAAGCTTTAAACTCTCCACCATGCTGCTCTGCCAATACTTTTGTTAATGCCGCTGTCAACGTCGTTTTACCGTGATCTACGTGACCAATCGTACCTACGTTTACATGCGGCTTTGTGCGTTCAAACTTTTCCTTAGACACT
>WFXF01000008.1 GCA_015490755.1 Gammaproteobacteria bacterium | reverse complement strand
GCTATCGCCCACTCACCCCTCCCGCACCTTCACGCCGTATTGCTATCGCATGGCGCAAACAGTTCCCACGTCCTGAAGCCATTGAAGTCATTCGACAATCTATTTTAGCCGCCGCCCCTGACTGCATCCATCAACTCAATACTTGATCTGTTTATTCGATACATAATAAACATCGTATATTCTGAATGGTCATAGATAGTTATTTTCTATCACCCCAATAAAAACAATCAATTTAACAAATAAACTATTTTCTTCTAACATACTCTTTACCTACTTAAACAACAGAGAGAAGCAAATCATGTTCAAAAACAGAGAAGGCCAAAACATCCCTCAAGTCATATTCCCAATTCGTCAAAACAACGACTGGGTCAATATCACCAGCGATCAGTTATTTAAAGGAAAAACGGTCATTGTATTTTCATTGCCGGGGGCATTTACACCGACCTGCTCCAGCAGCCATGTACCTCGTTTTAATGAACTGGCACCGACATTCAAAGAAAATGGTGTTGATGAAATCATCTGCATGTCAGTCAACGACACTTTTGTAATGAACGAATGGAAAAAAGACCAACATGCAGAGCACATTACATTTATTCCTGATGGTAATGGTGAATTCACCGAAGGCATGGGTTTGCTGGTTGATAAAAATGACCTTGGCTTCGGCAAGCGTTCATGGCGATACTCCATGCTGGTCAAAGATGGTGTGATCGAAAAGATGTTCATTGAGCCCGATGTGCCAGGTGACCCGTATGAAGTTTCAGATGCTGATACCATGCTTGATTACATCAATCCGCATGCAAAAAAACCGGATGATGTCGTTATATTTACCAAACCTGGCTGCCCGTTTTGCGCCAAAGCCAAAGGTATTTTACGTGATGCCAATGTTGATTTTGAAGAAATTGAGCTGAATAAAAGTATCACCGTTCGTGCAGTGCGTGCCGCAACAGGTTCAGATACTGTTCCGCAACTGTTTGTTAACGGCCAATATTTAGGTAATTCAGAAGCCGTTGCCAAGCACTTTAAAGTTGGTTAAAAGGCGAGTAAAGTGGCCGTTGGTTTTCCAGAAAACCAACGGCTATCCTAAAATGCTTTACGGAGAAAGAAACATGCCCAGTCACTATGATTTAATCGCCATTGGTGGTGGTAGCGGTGGCCTTGCCGTTGCTAAAAAAGCTGTTGAATTTGGTAAAAAAGTGGCCATCATAGAGGGTCATAAATTAGGCGGCACCTGCGTTAATGTCGGCTGCGTACCCAAAAAAGTAATGTGGTACGCAGCGAGTATTGCCCATGCGGTATCCGATGCATCAGGCTTTGGAATTCAAGTTCAAAACCAGGCATTTGATTGGGAAACGCTCATAGAAGGTAGAGATCGTTATATCAGCATGATCAATGCCAGCTGGAACCGGACAATCGACAATCAAGGTATTGATAAAATTGATGGCTTTGCCCACTTTATCAATTCAAGCACCATTGAAGTCAATGGCGATCAATATACCGCTGACCACATTGTGATCGCCACTGGTGGCCAACCCATCATACCCGATCTGCCTGGCGCTGAATTAGGCATCACATCCGATGATTTTTTTGAGCTTCACACCCAACCACAAAAGGTAGCCGTTATCGGCGGGGGTTATATTGGTGTTGAGCTTGCAGGTGTGATGCAAGCATTGGGATCACAAGTTGAACTCATTTTGCAAAGTAGCACTGCTCTGAGAGCATTCGATCCGTTAATCAGTGAAACTGTGATGGAAAACCTGAAAAAACAGGGAGTCACGATTCATACCGAATTTAAAATATCCAGGCTCATTGAAGAGCAAAACAGCATCACTCTCTGCGCTGAAGATGAACGAACCATAGATGCGTGTGAATCAGCCATCTGGGCCATAGGCCGCAGAGCGAATACAGAACAACTTAACCTCTCTGCTGCCGGAATCAAAGCACTGCCTAATGGCAATATCTCTGTTGATGAGTATGAAAATACCAGTATAAATGGTATTTATGCTATTGGTGATATCACAGGCAAAGCTGCACTCACACCTGTTGCGATTGCAGCGGGACGTAAACTGGGTGAAAGAGTGTTTGGAAAAAATAAAACCAGCAAACTTGATTATAAAAACATTCCCACCGTCATGTTTGCTCACCCTCCCGCAGGTACGGTCGGCCTTACTGAATCCGAAGCTCGTAAAAAATACGATAAAGTCACAACATACACCACACGATTTACTCCCATGCGTTACGCTCTTGCCGAGCATGGTTTCAAAACAGCCATGAAACTTGTTTGCAGCGGGGACAATGAACAGGTCGTAGGTATTCACCTGGTTGGAGATGGCGTTGATGAAATGCTACAAGGTTTTTCTGTCGCAGTTAAAGCGGGACTCACCAAGCAGGATTTTGATGACACAGTTGCCATTCACCCCACCAGTTCTGAAGAGTTAGTCACTTTAAAAGTTGCAGATTAAAAGCTATATCTTACGCACAGCCCCTTTTGATGCAGACGTTGCCATCGAAGCATAAGCACGCAATGCTTTGGAGACATAACGTTCACGATTTTCCGGCTGCCATGCAAGGTTGCCTTTCGCTTCCATCACCAAGCGACGCTCTGCCAACTCTTCATCCGGGATATCCAGATGAATCTTGCGATTTGGAATATCAATATTGATGGTATCCCCCTCTTCAACCAGACCAATCGCACCACCTTCCGCAGCTTCGGGCGATACGTGACCAATCGATAAACCCGATGTGCCTCCCGAAAAACGCCCATCGGTCAGAAGCGCACAAACCGCCCCCAAACCTTGAGATTTCAGATAAGTGGTCGGATAGAGCATCTCCTGCATTCCAGGGCCACCGCGCGGCCCCTCATAACGCACGATAACGACATCACCCGCTTGAATTTTGTCATTCAATATCGCTTCAACAGCCGCTTCCTGACTCTCCATCACGCGCGCCGTACCTGAAAACTTCAAAATACTATCATCAACACCGGCGGTTTTCACCACACAACCCTCTTCAGCAATATTGCCAAACAACACAGCCAACCCCCCATCCGCACTGTAAGCGTGCTCTTTATCGCGAATGCAGCCATTTTTACGATCCTGATCCAGCGACGGGTAATAAGCGTCTTGAGAGAAAGCTTCTGTCGTTGGAATACCACCCGGAGCAGCTTTGAAAAATGTCTCAATATTTTGAGAAGAGTTTAGCTGAACATCCCACTGATCAATCGCATCACCCAAAGTTTTGGCATGAACTGTCGGGGTATCACGATGAATCAAGCCTGCACGATCCAGTTCGCCCAAGATACTGAGTATACCGCCAGCACGATGGACATCTTCAACATGATATTCAGGAGTACTTGGTGCAACTTTGCACAAGTTCGGCACTGAACGAGACAAACGATCAATATCGTCCATCGTAAAGTCAACCTCAGCTTCTTGTGCTGCGGCTAACAGGTGCAATATTGTATTTGTTGAACCCCCCATCGAAATATCCAGACTCATCGCATTTTCAAACGCATCAAAGTTGGCAACATTGCGAGGCAGCACTGATTCATCGCCTTGCTCATAATAGCGTTTAGCCAAATCAACAATGCTGCGACCCGCCTCAAGAAACAGCTCTTTGCGTTTTGCATGGGTGGCCACCAGAGTGCCATTACCTGGCAATGATAACCCTAACGCTTCTGTTAAACAGTTCATCGAATTCGCGGTAAACATGCCAGAGCAAGAGCCGCATGTGGGGCACGCGACACGCTCCATCTGCAAGCTATCATCATCACTCACTTCGCGGCTTGCACCTGCGACCATTGCATCCACCAGATCCAGATGAATTTCCTGACCGCCTTTTTGAATTTTTCCCGCCTCCATCGGGCCGCCAGAGACAAAGATCACTGGGATATTAAGGCGCAATGCAGCGTTCATCATACCGGGAGTAATCTTGTCGCAATTGGAAATACAGACAATCGCATCGGCACAATGCGCATTCACCATATACTCCACAGAATCCGCGATGATTTCGCGTGAGGGTAAGCTGTAAAGCATCCCTGCATGCCCCATGGCGATACCGTCATCAATTGCAATAGTATTAAACTCTTTAGCAATACCACCTGCCTTTTCAATCTCCCTTGCGACCAACTGGCCCATCTCCTTCAGATGAACATGACCTGGAACAAATTGTGTAAAAGAGTTCGCAATTGCAATCAGCGGCTTATTAAAGTCCCCCTCTTTCACGCCTGTGGCGCGCCACAAAGCACGAGCACCGGCCATATTACGACCATGAAAAGTGGTTCTGGAACGATATTCTGGCATGGGTTATTCCTCTTATAAAACGACCATCCGTAAACAGTTCGCTAGAATAACAAAATCAGCTCATAAATGGGATATAGAACGTTAAGGCAACAGAGGTCGCAGAAACCAAACAACACTCACAATAACAACTAACATGATGAGGTTGAGCCGAATTCCGGCTTTGATCATCTCTTTGATTTGTATGCGCTGAGAGCCAAACACGATAGCATTGGGCGGAGTGGCCACGGGCAACATAAAAGCGCAGGATGCGGCCAGCGTGGTGGTGAGCAGGAGAGCGATTAAATCCTGATCTGTGGCCAGTGCAACACCGGCAAGCACAGGCAACATGACTTGTGTGGTGGCAGTATTGCTGGTGATTTCGGTCAGAAAGATGATCACCATTGCAATACCGAGCAACATTAGCGGCAGTGGTACAACAGAGAGAAAACTCAGTTGTTCCCCAATCCAAAGCGAGAGCCCAGAGCCCTGCATTCCCATAGCTAAAGCAAAGCCGCCACCGAGCAGTACGAGGATATCCCACGGTAGTTTGCCGATGGCATCTTTACCGAGTATGGGCTGACCGTGACGGATGGGAATCAAAAACAGTAGTAGTGCCGAGAATATGGCCACAGTACCATCATCCACTCCTGGATAGGGCAGCAGTGATGACCAGCCGGGGATAGAAAAATCATCACCTTTAATGCCTTGTCGTGTCATCCAGGCCAGTGCGGTAAGCCCCAAAACCCAACCGACAAATTTTTCATCACGCTGAAGTGGGCCCAATGAACGCAACTCGTCATGCAGATGATCAACCGAACCAGCCTGCCAGTGTAATGTTCGTACTTTTCGTCCCATCATAAAAAGCAAAACCATTAAACCAATAATCACCATAGGCACACCCACCATCATCCACTGCACAAAACTCGGCACTAACTCAGGCGCACTGGTGCGAACATTTTCCAGAAACACCAGATTGGGCACAGTACCCACTGGAGTGCCCATGCCGCCAATATTCGCACTGTAGGCAATCGTTAACAGCAACACAGTCGCAAAGAGATTCATTTGGGTCGAACTGAAAAGGTCATCCAGCCGACTGAGTACAGCGATTGCAATGGTCACCATCAGCATAGTGGTGGCAGTGTTTGAGATCCACATAGATAAAAAGGCAGTAGTAAAGGCAAAGCCTACTAAAATCTGAAATGGGCTTTGATGAAAGCGAGATAAAACCACCAATGCCAAACGTTTATGCAAACCGGTTCGCTCCAGCGCTTGCGCAATTAAAAAACCACCAATAAACAAAAACATGATGCTGGTCATATAACGCGGTGCGGTCTCTTTGGCCGTAGCAATGCCTGACAACGGAAAGGCAATCAGTGGAATCAGCGCTGTCACCGCCAAGGGCACACATTCGGTTAACCACCACAGTGCCATCCATAAGGCAATGCCTAACATAAAGGCCGCCTGGGGGTGTCCGGGAATATCAATAAACAGAGGGCAAGCAATGGCCAACAACGGACCAAGCAATCGAGCAACGTGTTTTATATTTAGCATAATCAAAATCTGGTATTAACAAAAAGCGGGGCGAATTGTCTATTTCTTAGACATTTCCCATAAAAATTCATGCACATAGAGCTTGCAGCCTGTTCCCCAGAACTATTCCACATAGTTATCCACAGGTTTTGTGAATGGCTTTCAAACATACTGACCCGCACACCACCCGGATGACCAGGCCCATTGAAAATTATATCCGCCTAACCAACCTGTTACATCCACCACTTCACCAATAAAGTAGAGCCCGGGCACACGACTGGTTTCCATCGTTTTTGAAGAAATTTCATCACAATCAATTCCGCCTATTGTCACTTCAGCTGTTCGATAGCCTTCAGTACCGTTGGGTTTAATCTTCCAGCTATGGAAATTTTCAGAAATTCGTTCAAATAATAGGTGTGATGTATCCGCCATCGTTTTATTTTCCCACTCTGTATTCAGAAATGCAGCCACTAAACGCTTGGGTAAATAGTGGGCCAAGTAGTTTTTAATCAGCTGCTGAGGGTGATCTTTCTGTGCTTGTTTTAAACCTTCATACAAATCCAGATCTGGCAGCAAATTAATCTCAATCGCTTCACCCGGTTTCCAGTAAGATGAGATCTGCAAAATCGCAGGGCCACTTAACCCGCGATGAGTAAACAGAACATTTTCTCGAAAGCTCGCACGTTCATTCGTAACCACACTATTGACAGCAATGCCTGCCAGCGTCGAATAGTGCGCCTTATCTTCAGGTTGCAACGTAAAAGGAACCAGACCCGCCTGAGTAGGCCGAACCTTAATTCCAAACTGTTCAGCTATTTTATAACCGAAAGGTGACGAACCCATGGTGGGAATAGAGAGCCCGCCTGTGGCAATAACAAGAGATTCACAAAGCAAATCACCCTTTGATGTTCTTAAACTAAAGCAACCTTCATCTAATTTATGGATTTTTTTAATTTCAGTTCTCAGTTGAAATTTTGTACCTGCTTTTTCATTCTCAGCCAACAACATATTGAGAATATCTTTTGCGCTGTTATCACAAAACAACTGGCCGTGATCACGCTCATGAAAGGGAATTTGATAATCTTCAATGAGAGAGAGAAAATCCCACTGAGAAAAACGGCTCAATGCAGATTTACAAAAATGAGGATTGTGAGAAAGATAGTGATCTGCACTGACATCGTAATTGGTGAAGTTGCAACGCCCTCCTCCTGACATCAAAATCTTGCGCCCTGCTTTATTACCTTGATCCAACACCAGCACCGAACGCCCGCGTTTGCCCGCCTCAATGGCACACATCAAGCCCGCAGCACCTGCGCCGATGATAATAACTTCTGGTGATTTCATGGAAAACCCTGATAAAAAGAGCCGCTATTGTAGCGTGACATGATAAAGTAGCGCCATAGCGAAATAACTTGGGAGAAACAGCAGTGTGGCTACAAAAAGAGATTCATTTAAAGGCTCGTCCCAGAGGATTTCACCTTATTACGAATGAAATAACAGGTGAAATTCCAGAGCTGAGAAATTTCAGTATTGGCTTGATGAGTCTCTTTATCAAACATACTTCAGCCTCGCTGACGATCAATGAAAATGCTGATCCCACAGTTCGGCAGGATTTTGAGAGCTACTTCGATCGTGCCATTCCAGAAAATGAGCCCTATTACCTTCACACTGATGAAGGCCCCGATGACCTTCCCGCTCATCTGAAATCGAGCATACTTGGCAACAGTCTCATAATTCCTGTCACTAACGGGCAGCTCAATCTGGGCATCTGGCAGGGAATCTATCTGTGCGAACATCGTAATTACGGTGGCAATCGCCAAATCGTAATCACAATTCAGGGCGATAAATAAAAACTTCTCCTAAATAACCCGATCATTGCCACCATCAATCGGCACCTGAGATGCTGTCGTTCTGGCAAATAGAGGGCCACACATTTCAGCAGCCAACTCGGCTACATCATGGCTGGTCACTTCAGTTTTCAGGATATTTTTACGCTTGTACTCTGCCACAGTCAGGCCGTAATGTTCTGCTCGTGCAACCAATACTTCATCGGTCCATATCCCTGTGTCAAACACACAATCGGGATGCAGAGTGTTCAAACGAATATTTTCACTCCCCCATTCAAGCGCAGCCACTCGAGTCATCTGTGTCAATGCCGCCTTGGACGATGAATAAGCAACTGCACCGGGGCCAGGCGCTAAATAGTTTTTTGACCCCATCGCCACAACACGCCCCCCATTGGGGGCTCGTTTCAGGAATGGATAAACTTCACGCAAAAGAACCAGATTCGCATCAAGATTGATACTCATCACTCTACGCCACTCTTCTGAACTCAAACAATCAATACGACAACCGCCCGGAAAAATTCCTGCATTAAGAACGAGCATATCAATACCGCCAAAATGTGCCGCTCCCTGCTTTACAGCATTGACCATTTGCGTCTCATCCGACACATCACAAATAATACCTAATACATCCGCGCGATTAAATATAGTTTCAACAGTCGAATCGATATCAATTGCAATAACAGCGGCTCCTCGAGCCAGCATGGATTCAACACACGCCTTGCCAATACCAGAAGCAGCCCCCGTAATCAGTACCACCTCGCCCTGAAACATCGCTGGCTGACCACCTTTTCGCAACTTTGCCTGCTCCAGATCCCAATACTCCATATCAAAAACATCTTGTGCAGGCAAAGCTTGCCAACCGCCCATCAATTCTGCACGAGCGATGATGTCCATTGTATGGTCATAAATATCCGCATTAATTTGAGCTTCTTTGACACTCTTACCCACAGCGACCATACCCAGCGCCTTATCCAGAATGATGCGTGGCGCGGGATCAAGCATGGTTTTTGGGGCACGGGCATCAGGAGCATGTGTTTCAAAGTAGCTTTTGTATTTGTTGACATAGTTTTCAACATCCAGCCCCACCAACGGCAAACGTTTGGTTCTAATAACATGATCAGGTGTTGCAGGGCCTTGCTGGGAAATTTTCCCGATATCATTGCGGTTACAAAAGCTCATTGATTTTTCATCACGCTGACTGCGTAATACAACGGGAAAACCGGCGGCTTTCGATACGGCCAGACGCAACTCAGCCAAAGCAACGGCATCCACTTCGCTACTGGCAGCCACACTATAATTCAATTCCCACGCATTTTTCTGTTTGATGTAATCTTCAGCACGACCAACCAGCTCAATCATGCGCTCATAGGATTCTCTAGCGGTCTGTGCAAAAGAAAATATACCGTGATTCATCAACACCATGCCGATGGTGTTTTCATTACGCTGTTTTTCAAATTCAATGGCACAGAGCCGAGCCAGATCAAAACCCGGCATGATGTATGGAACGATCACAACCGTATCACCATAAATCTCTTTAATCTTATCTAATCCGTTAGGTGTGTTGGTAATAGTGACAACAGCATCCGCATGGGTGTGGTCAACAAATTTGTAAGGCAAGGTGGCATGAAGTATCGCCTCAACGGAGGGTGTAGGCGCAGCGGCATCCGTCATATTGGTGCGCAGCTCATTAACCATTTGTGGGTCGCTCAAGGATTCCAACTGAGCCAGTTTTAGCAGGTGGTTTAAACGCACAGCAGGAAAGCCCGGGCGATCAATCGTCTCCAGATCCCAACCACTGCCTTTCACCAATAGCAGCGCTTCTTGCTCACCCACCAGATTGGTTTGTGTCGCCTTGACAGAAGTATTACCGCCGCCATGCAACACCAATGAAGTATCCCGTCCCAATAAGCGCGAGGTATACACCCGCAACCCTAAATCGTCTTTGTACTGCCTGGCTTCGTTATCATCCCAAAGGCTTTTCATTATGCCCACCACTCACTATTGTATATTTCCAGTTAAAGTGGCGTATTCTACTGAGTTTAGTAAACCTTTGCGAATGATAAGGCGCAATTTAACATTATCGATACCATGTTATTTGTACAGTTCTTGCTCAATAATAATAGACAATACCGAATCGGGTAACAAATAACGCGGGCTCTCTCCTTTTTTAAGTAAGTCTCGTATTTTTGTTGCAGAAATATCCAGTTGAGTCACTTCATTAAAAATAATCAAGCCCGCCGATGAATGTGAGAGTGCTTCTGGTGAAATCGCCTGACGTGAATCCATCCACTCATTTAACGGGCTTTTTTCGATACGTTTCCACCCCGGACGCGGCATCACAATAATATGGCATAACTCAATAAGCTCCTGCCAACGGTGCCATTCGGGCAGACCGATAAATGCATCCGAACCAATAATCAGACAAAGTGGCGTTGTCCCCAGATCGCGGCGCAGTGATGTGAGCGTATCAAACATGTATGAAAAGCCATCACGCTTCAGTTCACGCTCGTCAATGGTCAGTTCACTTTGATCCCCCAGAGCAGCTTTCAACATAAGCAAACGCTGCTCCGGGGTTGCAATAGGGGCTTCACGGTGTGGCGGAACATGGCACGGGAGCAGACGCACTTCAGCCAAACCCAGAAACTGTTTCAGCTCCAGCGCTAAACGCAAGTGCCCAAAGTGGACGGGATCAAAAGTCCCGCCAAAAATACCGATGGGTCGCTGAATATTTTTATTGCCGGATATGGCCATCACCCAGCACAACAAATTTTTGAGTGGTCAACCCTTCCAGACCGACAGGGCCACGCACATGCAACTTATCTGTGCTGATACCGATTTCAGCACCCAGACCATACTCAAAACCATCCGCAAAACGTGTCGAAGCATTCACCATCACTGAACTGGAATCCACCTCCCGCAAGAAACGGCGGGCACGCGCATAGTCTTCCGTCAAAATGGCTTCGGTATGCCCTGAGCTATACTGGCTGATATGATCCATCGCCTCATCCAGACCTTCGACGATGCGAATTGACAAAATAGGGGCTAAATATTCAGTGCCCCAATCTTCATCCGTAGCGGTAGCAACCCCTTCAACCAATGCTCGCGTTGCATCACAACCGCGCAACTCAACACCTTCTTCACGATACAGGTCACATAATTCAGGTAAAATCTGATCAGCGATGCCTTTTGAAACCAACAGCGTTTCAGTGGTATTGCAGGTGCCATAACGCTGTGTTTTCGCATTAAAAGCGACCGCGATAGATTTTTTGATATCAGCGTGATCATCAATATAGGTATGACAAACACCATCAAGATGTTTAAGCACCGGAACAGTCGCTTCGGCACTGACTCGTTTGATCAGGCCAACACCGCCACGTGGAATGATCACATCGACATACTCTTTCATGCGAATCAGTAAACCGACCGCTTCACGGTCCACCGTATCAATCAAACAGACCGCTTCACTGGGCAGGCCAACTTTTTCCAGCCCCTCTTTTACGCATAGAGCAATGGCCTGATTTGAATGGAACGCTTCAGAACCTCCGCGCAAAATCGCTGCATTTCCTGATTTCAGGCACAAGCCCGCCGCATCCGCCGTCACATTAGGGCGAGATTCATAAATGATCCCGACCACGCCCAGTGGAACGCGCATATGCCCCACTTGAATGCCTGAAGGGCGGTAATTCAGATCACTGATTTCGCCCACGGGATCTGGCAGTGCCACAATCTGTCGCAAGCCATCCGACATGGATTGAATGCGCGCTTCATTCAGTTCCAGCCGATCCAGCAAAGCAGCATCCAGACCATTCGCCTGCCCTGATTTCATATCTTTGGCATTGGCTTCCAGCAACATGCTCTGCCTGGCATCAATCAACTCTGCAATCGCCATCAGCGCCCTGTTTTTAGTGCCGACATCCGCTCGTGCCATCTGCCGTGCAGCACGACGTGCCCGCTCGCCCACTGCCGTCATATATTCATTTAAATTTGTCATTTCAACTCTCACTCAAAGCCGTTTTTACAGCCAATTGTAACAACTCTTCCCAGGCATCACCTGCGACAACCCCTTTTATCGTGCGATCGACACGCCCCGCCTGGCACAACAGTTGCTGCCATACGTTGACATTATGCCGTGCCAATGCTCGCTTTATCAGAGGTTTTCGGGTCTCCCAAACTCGATATTTTCTAAAAATTTGCTCCAGATTTTCACCATTTTTCTGTGCCGCTGCCATACGTGACAGCTCGCGTATTTCACGCGCTAACGCCCAAAGTGCCAGCACAATTTCAACACCTTCGCCACGCAATCCATTCACAATATGAGTAATTCGACCCACATCGCCGCCTAAAGCCGCATCGACCAAACCGTAAATATCATAGCGCGAACTATCAACCACAGAGTCACGCACGGCATCGGCATCAATTTTCCCTGCACCATTTAACAACCGTAACTTCTCAATTTCCTGAACACAAGCGAGCAAGTTGCCTTCAACACGCTCTGCCAAAAGCGCGACCGCATCACGCGTAGGTTGCAATTCAACCGCTTTCATTCGCTGATTGATCCAGCCCGGCAATTGCTGAGGTTTAATAGGCCAGATTTGAACTGTCACGCCGCGCTGATCCAGCGCCTTAAACCACTTGCTCTGTTGTGATCGTGCATCAATTTTACCGCTGACAATCAGTAAAATACTATCCGACTGCTCATAACTCAGGTATTCAAGCAGCGCTTTTGATCCCGCATCTTGCGGCTTGCCGCTTGGCAGTCGCAACTCAATCAAGCGCTTCTGTGCAAACAGTGACATACTGGCACCCGCTTCACGCAGCACATTCCAGTCAAAACCGGGGTCAACGGTAAAGACATTTCGCTCATCAAAACCCTGCTCTCTTACAAAACCACGAATGGCATCACTGGCTTCAGCCACGAGCAATGTTTCATCACCATGCACCAGATAAACCGGAGCAAGGCGTTGTTTTAAATTAGCAGTCAGTTGCTCAGGTCGGACTTTCACTTCAACAAATGCTCCGGCAGGTAGATCCGCCAATTGATGCTGCGATCACCAAACACCAAAAAGTCCGGATTCAATAGAGAATCTTTTGTGTTGTAACGTAAAGGTTTCATCTGTAAATCTGTCACCAAACCACCCGCCTCTTCAACAATGCATTGAGCGGCTGCCGTATCCCACTCCCCGGTTGGACCAAAGCGTGCATAAATATCAGCCTCGCCTTCGGCCACCCGGCACGATTTCAATGAGCTTCCCATAATCAACAGTTGATAGGGGCGATCAAGGTTTGCAACAAATTTCTGGAAGGCTTCACTTTTATAGCCACGATTCCCTGCTACGGTAATACAACACTCATGAAAGGGTCGTGATTGAATGCGCTGATTTTTATTTTCATGAACACGCCATTTGAACGCACCACACGCTTTTGCCGCAGAATAAAACAGTTGCATCACAGGCACCCAGATCACACCAAGCACCGCTTCACCATTTTGAATCAAGGCGATATTCACCGTGAATTCGCTGTTTCGCTTTACAAATTGACGCGTACCATCCAGAGGATCCACCAGCCAATAACAAGACCAGTGACGGCGCTCTTCATAAGGAATCACTCCCCCCTCTTCGGATAAAACCGGAATACCGGGGGTCAATCGGGAAAGGCCTGCAACAATGCACTCATGCGCAGCAATATCCGCCTCAGTCACGGGGGTTGAATCCGCTTTTTCTGAAACAGTGAACCCTTGATGGTAAATTTTCAGTATGACATCTCCTGCATCCTGAGCAATTTGCCGCACTGAGGGCAGAAGCTGCTGAAGATCGGTCAGCCCTTTCATCGGCTCAAGAGTCGCTCTCTCACCATAAAAAGAGCAGCAATGCTACGCGCTTCTGTGCACTCGTCATGCAACAACAGCTCATTCAACTGATCCAGACGCCACGGCATCACCTCAATCTCTTCAGGCTCATCCCCTTCACACTTTTTGGGGTAGAGATCCTCAGCCAGCACCACATGAGTGACATGATCCATATAGCCTGGAGAGACGGTCAGAGAAGAGATCAAGGTCAGGTTTTTCGCACCATACCCGACTTCCTCCATCATCTCCCGATCCGCCGCGAGCAGGATATCTTCATCCGTCTCGATTTTACCTTTAGGCAGCGCCAGCTCGTAGCGGTGAACACCGGCAGCATATTCTCGTGTGAGCAAGACGGTTTCAGCATCCAGTAACGGCACAATCAATACCGCACCGTTTCCCGAGCTTCTCATGCGTTCATATGAAACCTCAACCCCATTAGAAAATCTCAGATCCAGCTGCTCCACCTGAAAAATTCGGGTTTTCGCAACGGTCTTTGCACCAAGAATTTGGGGTTTCTGCACCATGATCTATCTATGCCCGGCGATAAATTTTACCGCCCTCAGCATTAAACTTATCCGCCATCTCTGACATTCCAATTTTGGTGGCATCAATAACATTCGTCTCTTTTTCCGCCGCAAAATCGCGAACCTCTTGACTGATCTTCATCGAGCAAAAACGTGGGCCACACATTGAGCAAAAGTGAGCCACCTTGGCGGACTCTTTAGGTAAAGTTTCATCGTGATATTCACGCGCACGAGCGGGATCAAGCCCTAAATTAAACTGATCTTCCCAGCGAAATTCAAAGCGTGCTTTTGAGAGCGCGTTGTCACGTATCTGTGCGCCGGGGTGGCCTTTAGCCAAATCCGCCGCATGAGCCGCAATTTTATAAGTAATAATGCCTTCACGAACATCTTCACGATCAGGCAGACCCAGATGCTCTTTCGGGGTGACATAACAGAGCATGGCGCAGCCGTACCAGCCAATCATCGCCGCACCAATGCCGGATGTAATATGGTCATAGCCGGGGGCAATATCTGTCGTCAGTGGCCCTAAAGTATAAAAAGGCGCTTCGCCACAATCTTCAAGCTGCTTTTCCATATTCACTTTGATCATGTGCATTGGAACGTGCCCAGGGCCTTCGATCATGGTTTGAATATCGTGTTTCCAGGCGATTTTTGTCAATTCACCCAAGGTTTCAAGTTCGGCAAACTGGGCTTCATCATTGGCATCGGCAATTGAGCCTGGGCGAAAGCCATCACCGAGTGAAAATGAGACATCATAGGCCTTCATAATTTCACATATCTCTTCAAAATGAGTATAGAGAAAGCTCTCTTTATGGTGAGAGAGACACCATTTCGCCATGATCGCACCGCCACGAGAGACGATGCCAGTGGTACGTTTCGCCGTCAGTGGCACATGCGCCAAGCGCACACCGGCATGAATCGTAAAATAATCAACCCCCTGTTCAGCTTGCTCGATCAATGTATCGCGGAATATCTCCCATGTCAGATTTTCCGCAATGCCATCGACTTTTTCCAAAGCTTGATAGATCGGTACCGTACCGATCGGTGCGGGGCTATTACGGATAATCCATTCACGCGTTTCATGAATATGCTTGCCAGTGGAAAGATCCATTACAGTATCTCCACCCCAGCGCAAACCCCACACCATTTTATCCACTTCCTCTTCAACCGAAGAGCCGAGTGCCGAGTTTCCGAGATTGCAGTTAATCTTCACCAAAAAATTACGGCCAATAATCATCGGCTCTAATTCGGGGTGGTTGATATTGGCAGGAATGATCGCGCGTCCGCGAGCGATTTCATCCCGAACAAATTCAGGTGTGATGGTTTCAGGAATCGCCGCACCAAAGGATTCACCGGCGTGTTGATCCAGCTCGCTGCGCGAACGCGCCTCTTCCAGCTTCAGGTTTTCCCGAATCGCGACATATTCCATTTCAGGCGTAATGATGCCTTGACGTGCATAGTGCATCTGGGAAACATTTTTACCTTTCAGCGCACGGCGTGGCTTGCGAACCTCAGGAAAACGCATCTGCTCCGTTTCGCTGTCATTCGCACGTTCAATTGTATATTTAGAAGAGAACTCAGAAAGGCGCTGCGTATCACCGCGCTCATCAATCCAGCTATGGCGGATATCAGGCAAACCTTTTGAGAGGTCAAGCTCGGCATTGCTGTCACCATAAAGGCCAGATGTATCATAAACCATCACAGGTGGATTTTTTTCAACGCCGTCACTGGTTTGCGTATCACTCAACCGGATTTCACGCATCGGCACCTGAATATCAGCGCGACTCCCTTCCACATACACTTTCGATGAGCCTGGGCATGAAATCCCTGTTGATTGCATTTCCATTCTCTGCTCTAAAATCTCTTTATGGGTCACACTCATACTGTTCAAATACTCATCAAAATTAAAATCGGGTTAAGCGCCGTTAATAAAACACCTTGTTTTCCGTGGCTTTATTGAAGTAGAAAGGCTCTCATGCAATCCATCAGACTATTAAATCGCTGCTTTGTTTGCAAGTAACTTACCTTTTTTCTCTTGTATGCCAAATACGAAGCACATACAAAGTATCACTACTTATCTCATACCTCATTTCATAGCGACCCACCAATAAGCGACGCACTTCTCTTGGCTCATACTCATCGAGCCGCTCGCCTATACGTGGATGCTCGATAATTTGCCTCGGTGCAGCTATTAATGATTGCACTGCCTTAGCTGCTGCGGGTCGATTTACTACTGCCAGAAATTCAAACAGGCGACTTAAGTCAGATAGCCCCTTACTTGTCCACTGTACTTCCATTAACGAGGCACAGGAAGTGGCTTATTTGTACCTAAACTATCCGCCCACGCCTGGACGGATTGATGATCAATAACATCACCGTTATCCACATCCATCATCGCTTCAAGCGTCAAACGATGCCGCTCCTCTTCTTGATCAACCCATGCAGCCAATGCTTGCTTCACTACCCAGGCTTTTGAACGCTCAAGGCGTTGCGCCAGATCATCAACTTTATTCGCCAATGGTAAAGGAACATGTGCTGTCACAACTCTAGTTTCCATAACAAACCTCAAATCACTATTCATCAAACATAATCATATTTAATCACGTCAAATGATGCAAGGTAAAAAGAGTGAGTAACCAGTGAAAGGGGTTTGTTTAGATATTCCAACGATCTTTTAAATTGACCCAACTATATATAACCAAGGGGTAAAACCCATTGATTTGTTTGACTTTTTATAATCAAACAGTCGATATGATACTTGATCCCCCTGCCTTACATCGAGATTGATGCGGGGCGGTAGGTTTGGGTTTAGCCTATTCTGGATTCATCCTGTCAGATCAGAAAAAATGTGGCAGAATGATATACATATTAAAAATATTCATCTCAAGGGCGTCCGCTATGCGCATCACATTGAAAAAATTACAATCCTGTAAAAATGAAATTTTTCGTATTGCCGCAAACTATCATGCAAATAATGTCAGGGTCTTTGGTTCTGTCGTTCGCGGGGAATCCGATGAAAACAGTGATGTTGATCTATTGGTTACTTTTCAGCCCGGAGTGCGTATTATTGCGAACGTGAACACCCAATGGCGGCCATCGTGAACACCAGACCTTCGACCCATTGGACTCACGTTATTTTTACACTAAGTGTTCACGATCAGTCAAATTTTACCCCGTTTTCGCATTGATTCTCCCTTCAAGTTGATCCGGTGAGCGTTATGCATCACTCGATCAAGAATGGCATCAGCCAAGGTATTGTCACCGATTGACTGATGCCATTGCGTGGTGGGTAATTGACTTAAAATCATGGTAGAGCCAGTGCCATGTCGATCATCCATAATTTCCATCAGATCGTTTCGTTGAGCCGCTTGAAGCGGCTCAAGCCCCCAGTCATCCAGGATGAGACAATCGAGTTTTGCCAGCTGAGCTAACACCCTGCTATAAGTACCGTCTGCTTTTGCCTGTTTGATTGCGAGCAGTAATCGAGAGAGTCGATAATATTTAACACTTCGACCTTTAAGGCAGGCCTCATGAGCGAGCGCACAGGCAATGTAGGTTTTACCGCTACCACAAGGCCCAGTCAGCAATAAATTTTGTGACTTGGTGAGCCATTCACATTGCAACAAACCGGCCATCATTTCTCGTTTCAAGCCTCTTGGATGCTGGTAGTCAATCTCTTTTGCATTGGCACTGATTTTTAATTTGGCAGCTTTTAATAAACGCTGTTGTTTGCGGTAGTCTCTTTCATTGCTTTCACAATCAACTAGCAATTGAAACCGCTCTGCAAATGACAAGTTGTCATAAGTGGAGGGTTGTTCATTCTGGCTTGCAAACGCATTTGCCATGCCGTTTAATTTTAAGGCGCGCAGCTGTGAAATAATTTGTTCAAACATGATCTTTTCCTTGCTTAGTGAAAGCTTTGTGAGCCACGAATATTTTCATGATGCTGAGGTAATAGCGGTAATTGTTTCTCTTCAGCTGTAATGAGTTTATCTTGATTACTCTTCAAGATATTTTTCACTTGTTTTAAGCGATAAAGTTTCTTGTTGTTGGCAATCAAACAGGCTTTGTTCAAGCGGGCATCATCAAATGATCCAGACAGGTTTAACAGCCCCAGACAAACGCGATAAGCTTGCTCTGGATGTTCTTTTTGAGCCAGCAATGCCTTCACCCAGACAAGGACTTCATCGCCAATTGACTTGGCCCAGTTCATCAGCCGTCCCGGTGTCCACTGATGGTGTTTTTGATGGCGCTCTGGCATATGCTCAGGCGAGGTAGTCATGCCAGGGTAGTATTGTCGTACATGGCTGGTGATACGTTGGTTATAGAAGTAAAAGGCGATGACATTAGCCTTTGCATGAATTTCAATGCGCTCTCCTACCAAATGATGAGGAACGGAGTAGCAATGACTATCAAATTGTACGTGGTAATCAATATTGACTTTAACCGCTTTGATTTCGGTATATTCATAGGGCCGTTCTGGCAAGGGTCGCAGGACAGGTTTATCGATGGATTCAAACCACTCTTTGCGCGTGCCATTGAGTTTTTGATAGGGCTTGTTGTTGACCTCTTCAAGCAGAGATTGAATGCATAAATTAATTTCACGCAACGAGAAAAAAGTGTGATGACGAAGTCTGGCCAGAATCCAGCGTTCAATAATTTGCACGCCAATTTCAGCTTTGCTCTTGTCTTTGGGTTTTCTCGGTCTGGCGGGAATAATCACGGTAGCGTAATGGGCGGCGAGTTGCTGGTAGGATGAATTTAGATCGGGATCATAGCGGCACGCCTTGCTCACACCGCTGCGTAAATTGTCCGGGATAATCAGCTCAGGCACACCGCCAAAAAACTCAAACGCGCGCACATGACTGCCAGTCCAGTCGATCAGTTTTTGACTGCGTGTCGCTTCTGAAAAAATGTAGTTGGATGCGCCGAGCACTGCGACAAAAACCTGAGCTTGATCTACTTCCCCAGTGGCTGGATTAACAATTGGCACGGTTTGACCTGCATAATCTACAAACAGTTTTTCACCGGCCTTATGGATTTGTCGCATCGAGCGCTTTTGCTTTTTCAGCCAGGTTTTATAGAGCCGGCAGTAGCGCGAATAACTGTAACAGCCACCGGGGTGTGCCTCGGCATACTCTTCCCATAATAATTGCTTGGTCATTCCCTTGCGGCTGAGTTCCCGGTGAACCTCATTCCAGTCGGGTAACTCGTACAGGGTGGCTGGCAGTGATGCCTTGGCGGGATAAAACAAATCAGTTAACTGCTGTTCATCCATCGATTGAACTTTATCCCACGTCAGCTCAAGTTCCTTTGCTCGGGCGATAGTTTTCTGGATGGCCCCCACACTGATTTGAAGGGTTCGTTGAATCGCGCGTATCGTTAATCTGGCTTCAAGTTTAAGCCGCAGTATTTCTCTTAGTTTTTTCATTGATATTCTCATTGTCGGCATCATCATCCCCTGGGTCAAAAAGGGGGGAGACTAGCAGTGAAAGAAATCAATGGGAGGAAGATTTTTTTTAAGGCGGATAATAAATGGCGCTAAAACGCAAAATCGTTCACGTTCAGCCGCCATTTGGTGTTCATGATACCCGCCAATTGATGTTCACGATGACCGCCATTGGGTGTTCACGATGCGCGCGAATACGCACTGCTTCGATGGCCTCAAAGCTCACGCCGTCTATTCCCGGCTTCCCTTTTTTCGACCGAACAAGGCGATAGGCATGATGCAATATATCCACCCTATAAACCTTGTCGTACAAAGCATAAAAACGATAGCCCGGTTCCTGCTTGGCCTTGGCATATAGCTTCCTCTGTAATGTCCTGATCTTCAACGGAGTGACTAGCATAGATGCAATCTCCTGATCCTCCATCCTTTAAAAGCGTTAAACAAAGCAGGGCTCCTTCCCTCGGTGACGGGTTATGTTGTCCCGTATCCTCAGACAGTACTATGAGCCCCTCCGAATCCCGATATGGCATGCTACGATTTCGGTCGAGCCTTATTCGCATCACTCGGTGGTTTGCGCCACCACCACAACGGGCCTCCCGTCCTGCACAATCAATCTTCCATTACATGCCGACCCTGCTACTCCGGTGGAAAATATAAGACGATTCCGTTTTCTCTTCTCATATCCTTTGGCCTTCTCCAGTTGACTACAGGATCGGCTTCCACAATTCGAGTGACGAAGCTACATATAGGTTCACTTGCGTTACGGCCTGCAATTTCGTACTCAGGAAACTTACAACCCATGATTACTCATACGCTGCTTCCCGGCACTACTAAGGCATACGGATAACTCCTTTGATGGGACTCTAACCCATTAGATTAATTGCCGAAAACGGCATACGGTCAGACTCGTTGATTTGCTATACCATTAAGGTAAGCTTTTGATTTCCGGTCACCCCCGTGTCCAGCTGACTCAACTGGGCGGCCCAGCTTCTTTTCAACTCTTTTTTTGAATCGCTCGCTACCCAATACCCAGGCTTTATTGGTGGCCTCACGAATAGCCTTCAATGTATTTTCAGCTATCTGAGCACGAAATAACTGTCGATATTCTAATTGACGTTCTGTATCAACTTTACCGAGCCTTTTATACTCGCGGTGGGGAGTGACTAGCCTGTCAAATCGACCCAGTGCATTAAATGGATAACTTGACCACGGGTATTCTGAAGGATGGTCTACCATATTTTTTGCTCTGACGGGATTAAGTTCGATATAACGCATACAGATAAGGAGATACTGCTCCGTATCAATTAACGTGGCCTTGTAGCGCCCTTCCCATAAGGTGCCTGTACGTTGATAACAGTGATTGAAATACTGCACGTAGTAACGACCCAGCATTTGCATCATTTTTCCAATACCATTTTCAGTATTTGGTGTCACCAGTAAATGCACGTGGTTTGTCATCAGCACATAGGCATGAATATCACACTGATGTTTATTGGCTGCATCCAGTAGCTTCTCTAGATAAAACTGATAGTCTTCATCTGACCGAAATATATTCTGGCGATCATTACCTCGTTGAATAACATGTTGAGGCTGCCCAGGCAAAACAAAACGGGATAAGCGTGCCAATATTATTTTCCTTTTGCAATTTATCTATTCGCCGTGAGATTAGCATAAATCAACAACCCAATCAACGAGTCTGATAATCCTCTAGCCAGCCTCCTCGCATCCAGTTGTTAAACTGGTTGTTCAGATAAAATGAGGAGACTGATATGACACATTACTGCGGAATTGATTTACATTCAAACAATCACGTTGTGATTGTAATAGACGAAGAGGACAAGCGTGTG
>WFXF01000007.1 GCA_015490755.1 Gammaproteobacteria bacterium | reverse complement strand
GTTAGGGCTTTTTAACCTTTGCATGGTGATTCTTCTACTCCATCTCTAACTACAAGGCCGCACTCATATTCCGAATACTCTGCATCTGCTTCGACTTCACGACCATTAACATGACCATAAATTGGATAGAATGCCCTTTGTGATAAAGGTGCATTGCAATGCGGACAAACCAGATCAGTATCAGTAATTAGTTCAGCAAGTGCTGAAAGCTGCTCTTTAGATTTATGTAATTCTTTTTCTTTTTCATCAATTTCTTCCTTGTGCTTGTCTCCATCCAGTTTAAGCCTCTCTATTTCTTTTACAGCTATTTCTATTCTTTCAGACAGAGTTTTAGCTAGAACATCTGGAGACTGAGCTTGTAACTCAATTATTTTGTGATCTTTTTGCTTTAATTGCTCGCGAAGTAACTCAATTACACCATCTTTTTGAGAGACAAGGGATCTATAGATTCCAAACAACGCTAATATAAACACAATAATGGAGACAATTTGTGTAAAAAATATTGTGTCGTTGCTCATGATCTCTTTCCTGCCCTAACGCCAGCCGTAACAGGCGCAAAACTCGTAGCGTAGCGAAGAGTTTTGCGTCCTTGTTGACGGCATTGTTAAGTGCCTATTTGCCATCGTCCCAGCTATTTAAATACTCTGCCAACACATCGCCATGGCAAGCGGCTGGCTTGCAAAAGCACCCCAGTCGTTTGCCGGCCAAATCATAGACTTTTGATTTGTCGATGTTTATGAACTTGTCGAATTCAAAATCATATCGATATTTTCTAATGACTTCGTCACGATCATCACCTTCCTCGTACATAGAGTATGGATTTCCCCAGTATGAGCCTCTTCCGATATATTCAAAATCAGGCGTTGATCTCATGCCTTGATATTTTTCTTCTTTTTTAATATTGACTACCCTAGTGATTTTAATTTGAATTAGCCGGGTTGGCACGTCGTGGTTCTTCAATTTAGCTAATTCTTCAGGAAATTCTTCGCCATCATCAAACACAATGGCATGTGTAATGGACTTTATATCCCAGTTTTGATCATGTTCAAGTTTCACTTCTTCTCTATTTTCGAAAAGTTCCTGAATTAGATTATTGTTATCTTTTGGATAAACAACTGTGAACTTAGAAAAGCTTTGTGTAATACGATTTACCTTTCTCTCAAACTTAGAAAAGCAATTGAATTCCTGTGGTATAATAACTAGTACGCGTATCATTTTAGGTCAAATGTTTAACTTGAAGTTCGAGACCGGTATGCTCGTTCAAGTATTCAACAACGAGCCTTCTATGGCAGTGGTGTGGCTCATGTTCACTACAGAGCAAGCAGCCTTTCTCTAAAATTCTTTGATCAACATCTTTTTCTATCGAACGCTTGGCCATTAAGTTCATGAATTTATCTTCATATGCATCCCATGTTATTGTATTTTTTTTGTAGGCGTTGAGAATTTCTTTTGTCGGAGCCCAATCTGGAATATGAATGTACGACGCATCACATAACTCCCTGAGGAAGAAACGCAAATCATCTTTTTTAGCGAAGCCCGCAAGCTGTGACACGTTGTTCAACCTTACATCAATTAAAGTACTAATGTTCGAATTGCGGACAAGGGTAAAAAACCTCTCCGCTTTTTTTTGGGTAAACCCGATAGTGTATACTTTCATAGTAGTTCGCCAGTTCCGCTATATGATAGTTGCTGCAATTTTGTAATGCCGCCCATTATACTCCTCACCTAGGCTTACACAGATAAACCCGTGATTTTCCTTCTCACCACTTAACAGCGCATCAAAATTGGGGTCAGTTACTGGTAAATCATAGTTTGTGCCATTGTAGGAAAACGCGATTCGTCTTTTGTTCTCTTCGTTTCTGTATAAATTCAGATCTGTAGCAGATATTAGATAGAGAGACTGTTGAATGGTTACAAACCCGAGATTTATCATGTTTGTATCTACAGCGTGCCCATGCCCCCATAGGTCTTCTGGGGAATCTAAGAAGGGCGGTACTTCGTGCGGCTCAATTTTGTATTGTTGCGACCACTCTCTATTCGTTATCAAGTAGTTCTCAGGTTGATGGGATAGTGGCACATTAGCTCCCAATTCCATTTGAATTTTTTGTAGCGGTTTCACCAAATATCGGCCATAAGGATTTCTATACTTCGCTTGTTCATGATCAAGTTCTTTGCCGTTAGCATCTGCGACCGGCCGAATCCACTGTCCCGTAGCTAGGCTTTTACCTGCCACGCAATGTTGGCCATGTTTTACAGAATTGGCGAATATGACGATAGTTTCCATTTTCTCCTATCCTTTTTGCACTTAACGCCCCGCATCAGCGGGCCGCAAAGTGGAGCGCCTTTTTGTGCGAAAATGGAGCGATAGCGACATGCACAAAAAGGTGCGTAGCTTTGCGGATCCGCTGGATGCGATTGTTATGTTTTCCTGATTTCGTCTAACTTGCTTTCCAGCTTTTCTCTATGAGATTTTAGCTTTTCACGCACTTTGCTTTTCGCCTGTGAATAATCACCTGCACCTTCCGCTTTTTCCCATCGCTCGTACCGCTCCAGCGCGGCGTTTGCCTCCTGTATTAATGAAGATAGCGCCATTATCTCCAAGGACAATCTGTTTGCCTTCATGGTTTTTTCAAGATTTTCCTGATTTGTCTTCACATCCAACGTTTGCAACCATACTGCAAAGATAACACCTGCTAACGCCAAGCCAGAAAAAAGCGAGTCTATGCCGCCAAACATATCGCCTGCTGCTGCTACATCATTTGGCTCTCCATACATTCTAATTACAACCTGTATGGAGAAATACCAAATCGTGATCATAACAGCCATTAGCAACGAGAATGAGATCAATCTTTTCATAGCCCTGCACTATTCCTTATTTCTATTGAAACATAACGACAAAGCTCACCTGCCGCTATGGAGCGCAGCGGAATAGCGGTCAGGTGCAGCGCCTTGTTATGTGCTTGTTGCCTTGAGCGGAAAACGCTCTGGATGTTCAATGATTTCCTCTGTCAGATCTATGTCTATCTCCGGCCAATAGAAGTGACCAGGAGATTGTTCTTCAACATTAAGAACCGCTTTTATTGGCTGATCTTTAAACCAGGGAAAATCGTCGTACGACATGAATAGCTCTTTGCCGTGAGCCAAAATCCATACTCCATGAGAAGATATATTAGTCACTTCAACATCTAAAGTGTTTTTTCCAGGCGCCAATGAGTTCATTGT
>WFXF01000006.1 GCA_015490755.1 Gammaproteobacteria bacterium | reverse complement strand
TGTCGTGATACTCGCTATGGGAGAGGTCAGAAGCTGAGTGGATTTTGCTTAGGTAATCATGATCACTTGTGCCTTTGGAGGTATGGCTATGGTTGAGATGCTCACCATAGCCAGAGTCCAGATCATGGGCATGTAACACCACATCCTGCGAAAACAGTAACGACAGAATCAGTATCAAGCTCCATAGGAGTGATGTCCGTCTGTTTGTTTGGCGAAAAAATGTCATAGCGGAAGACTAAACTATTCGCCAAACCAAAAGCAACAAAATTCAATCATATTGTTGAGCTTTCTGCATAAACGCTGCCAGCAATACAGCCGCATCACGCACTGCCGCCGCAAACTCCCGTGTTGCTTTATCAGACGAGGCCAGCTCATCCGCTTTGGCGATCAGCTCTTTGAGCGAAAGCCCTGCGTAATCAGCGATCAGACCTGTGCCGACATTCCCTTCAAAATCGACCACATATTTTTCATTGACTCCCAAAATGGCTGCCTGGGTGATGCGGTGATCGGCATCCATACCGACGGCGAATTTGAGATCACCGTGGCGATAGTGTGTTTTGCTGACATACGCAGCCCCCATGACGGTTTTGTCTGTTTTATGGGTGGCTAAGTAGTAACTGTAAACCTTCTCATCAAGCTCAACACCATAAGTTTTTTCTGCCCATTCAATGGCACTCTCTTTCAGCGGCTGTTTACGTTTGACGATTTTGGCACCACTGGGCAGCATCTCTTTCAGAGCCGCTTTGCTCTTCATGAAATCAATCATCGGCCCTGCATGACCTTTGTGAGCCTGGGCATTTTGGGTGATACCAAGGGTAAGGCAAATGGCCAGTACAGGGGTCAACAGGTACGACAGTGGATTACGAATATTCAGAACCATGATTTTTCCTTTATAAATAAATTACAGAGCGTTTTTTTCTGGTTTCATGAGCCACAACTCCCACAAAACGCGAAAGGAGATAAAAGCAAAACAGAGCCCGATGATCGTTCCCATAACAAACGTCATATAAGCAAAACCACCCGAGACAAAGCGCACCAGATTCAGGCTGATGATGTCTCCCCAAAGCCCCAGAAAAAGCAGAGAGACGACAAGAGCCTTGATCGATTCTGCCATTTGCGTTAAGCACATCAAGCCTCCCATCGCCAGCAATAACAGTGAAAATGACAACAGGTGAACATGGGAGACTTGAGCCAGAATTTGAGGGGGTAAGGTATCATCACCACTCATTCCAGCGCCATGACCCATACCAGACATATCCATCTGTGAGTGATCCATACCCGCCATTTCTCCCATACTCATATCAGCCATAGAATCTTCTTCGTCATCAAAAGAGAACTCCTCTTCAACAAAGCCCTGTTCAGCGATCGCGGCTGCTTCAGTGCTGGAGACGCTTTTATCGGCATAGTGGTCGGCGATAGCTTGTGGATCCATCCCTACAGATAAGGCGGCATTAAACACAGCAGCGAGATAACCACTGCATAGAATAATGACGAACCCCGTCACCAGAAGCTTCCACGACAAGGATAAACGGGCAAAATTTATATCAATGTTCATCGCTTTCATTTCATAGCCTCGGGTTTTTCATCCACATAGACCCACACGGCATCCTGTAATGTCGCAATCCCTGACTGGCCATCTTTTTCCATGTCCTCCAGTTCATGTACGGTAAACAGTACCCACCAGCCCGCGCTATGCAGATTGATATTTGCGATTCCGTTGCGATCTGTACGAGAGGTGCGTGTTAACAATGCTTCTGAAGGGTAAGGTTTTTGTAGCGGCTTTTTATAGTATTTCTCAGCATAAATTTTTGCACCGACAAGTGGCTTACCCTCGTGCAACAACTCCATACGAAAGGAGTCTCCGGGTAACAGTCCATAAGGCTGATTCAGTGGCACAATCTCTAGTGGTAAGCCTAACGGTGTCTCCCAGCCACGGGAAAGCCCTTGGTGAATTACTGTGCGAACCGTCGTTTCAGTAAATGTGCTGTCATGTTCACTCCAGGTCATCGGCACATGAGCAACAATCCAGGTATCACCAACGCGACGCGAGCGGTATTTAATATTGGATATATTGCCTTTTTTCTGGAGTTTATCCGTGAGATCAAAGGTGCCGCCGTCAAAGGTGTAACCACGCACCCAATCCGGCTTTCTGGCATCCACAAAAACATCCTCATGAAGTTCGCCCAAGCCATAGGTGAGATTAATAATACCACCGCGTTTACCCATGTCAGGAGAGCGATCACCAATCAAAAAAGGGTAGTGAGCGCTGGCCAGTGTTGCAGCAAGCAATAGTGTCAGACCCGTACCTAGCTGGATCAGTTGTTTTTTCAGTATCATGATTACTCTTCTTTTTCAGTTAATTCAGTACATGCGACAGACGCACCACGATAAGGGTCAGCCACCGTATCACCATTTGCTTGCAGCCACCACTGCTCGGTCTCTTTGCAGGTGTAAAGCACCAGATCGTGCTCCAGAATATGGCTCGGCCAATGATCAAAGAAGGGCATTAAAATATTATTAAGTTCATCGAACTCCTCACGAGCTGTATCAATGCTGGTGGCTGAGCTGATAAAACCTGCGGCCTTGGCAACCCCTTTGTACATTTTTTTTCCGGAAGAGTCGCTCTCTTTTTTGCGCGCTTTTTTGACTAAACGCTGAATGGCATCAGCAGCCCCTTTCGCTTCTGCACTTAATTCACCCGCAGCCAGTGCTTTTTGGACTTTCAGATAGTGAGGTATCAGTTTTTGCATGTAAACATGAGTGTCACGACTGATGGTGACGGGATCCGCATGACCCGGATGAGCATAACTTTGACTCAGTGGAGCCAGTGCCAATATGAACAGCAGCAAAAAGTTGTATTTTTGAGTTAATCGGTTTTTCATTTTTCATTCCTAAAAAAACAGGAGCAGGTCACGCTTAATTGTAGAAAGACCTGCTTCTGCAAGGGGGGTTAAAATGCTGTTGAGAGTGTTGCAATAAAGCGATAATCTTCAAGCCCTTCGCCACCTTGTTGATTAGGTTCATCATTGAGGTCTTTCCAGGCCACCTCTTTATAAAGCAGGCCTAAACTGATGTTATCCCTGAAAGTAAAACGAACACCAGGTGAGAGATAGAGCATGGTACCGCCCGTTGCTTCATCTTGAATACGATCTTCATCCATATCCATTCTTAAATCCAGAATATTGGCTTCCAGAATCAGGTCTAAACGAGATAAGAATCCACCCGGATTTTCAACCGCTTCATACATGATAGCGTTATTAAAGCGAGATTCGTTACCGGGCTTGCCACCACCAGAGCCGCCGTTGAAAGAAAAAGTACGAAACTGTACATCAGCATTCCATGTCCAGTGAGGGGCAAACATTTTTGAAACCATGCCAGTCAAGTTATATGAAGGAACAGCAAAGCCAGTCTGCGAACCGACGCTCAAAACGTCGCCATTTTTATCTTTGTTGTGAATCTTGCCAGAAGGTAGTGTTGTGCTGAATGAGAGACCGAATTTCCACTCAGGAATGGTGTACTCTTTGCCCGCAGTATCATCTGCATTCAATGAGTACCAGCCCTTGAAACCGTCTCGCGTACCGTATTTAAATCCATAATGGACAATTAGATTAATATCACCAAAACCTTGTGAAGTTTTATCACCAATCAGCTCTTTCCTTGCATAGGGCAGGCTGACATAAGCTGAAACTGCATCGCTAATACCGTAACCGAACAGAGTATTAGTAAACGTGAACTTGTCGTTGCCACCCTCATCACGGCCATCGCCAAATTTTTTAAAGGGGGAGACTTCAATGCGCTCATAAAGCAGAAACTTTCCTTTAGGCAGAGTGAGTGGGGACGATGTTTCTACAGGAGCTCCGGGGCCAAAAGCAGCTGAAACACCACCATGATGAGCCAATGTGCTGGAAAAGGGGGTAATCGCAAAAGCGGCAACTAAGGTGGTGCCGAATATATTTTGAGCTTTCATTATTTCCTAATAACCTCTACTTTAAATGATTTTTGATGCTATTTAAACGCGCCATCAGGTGGCACGATTTATATTATCGTAATACCTATGGTAGCACGAAGTCAAATTTTTTGTTACGAAGAGGTTTTTGTTACTTTAGAGAGATCATCAGGTGTCCCTATATCCAGAAAAGGTGTTTTTGAAACGGTTTCTGCGCGAACTTTTAATCCTTGATCAATTGCGACTCTTACTACATCACCAATAAACAGCTCTGGATCGGAGCTTTTTCTCACCAGATTATTGAGTGTTTCATGCAGCAGGCGTGTAAATTCAGGCTTCCATACAGCAATGCCCCAGGTGAGTGTCAAAGTGGTGGATTGAGGTTTAATGTCAATTTCGGTGACGTTCATTTGCTCGTCAATATTGACCATATCCACTTTGTGCGGTTTATCGGCTGGAAACAGACCCAGCACGATATCTGCATCCGAGCCGCGCAATGTGTTTAATATTGTGCTGAAGGCATTTTCACCTGAAAACAGAATATCGGGAAAACCAATCGCAACAATATTGTCTTTCACAAACGGATAAACCTGATCAATGGTGTAGGCCGTCCCATGAGGAAGTTTGAGCATTTGGTAGGCAATATCCATATCGACACAAGCCCCACTCCCCACGGTTTTTACAATATCCAACTTCTCCTCACGAATCACCATAATGCCTTTTCTGATACCGGCTTGAGTGAGTTTTTCCAGCAAATAAAAGCAGACGGGCTTTTCATCAGGTAAAGGCTGGTTAGTTTGCGGATTCCAGCGTACTGGAAAAATTTCCTTACTGTGATTGAGCTCAGGCAATCGAGAGGCTTTGCCTGCTGCGGGAATAATTGCGATCACATCACTATTATCATTCGATTGGAGGTATTTGTTCATGGAATCTTATGCTTGGCCATTTATTGAAACGGTGAATTATAAAGGGTTGTTAGTAGAAGTGAAAAAGCCAGGTAGGGTGCATTCCATGCACCACAGGCATGTTGTAAATGACGTTTGAATATGAAATAAACATGTTTCTAATATTGAAATAATTTTGGTGCGTGAAACGCACCTTACTTAGCTACTTGGCTGAATACCCGAGCGAAGCGAGGGTTGCGGTGATTAATTTGACATATACTTAGTTATTCACTAATGTTCTTACATTATTCTTACCTTTGAAAGATTTTTTATGTCGATGAACACAACCAGATTATCCAGCAAGGGCCAAGTGATTATACCTAAACCCCTTAGAACAGCACATCATTGGGAAACCGGACAAGAACTTGTGGTAGTTGATATGGGTGACGGCATTCTACTTAAACCTAAAACACCATTTGAAGAAACAGCCCTGAGTGATGTTGCCTCTTGTTTGAATTATGCAGGCAAGCCTAAAACAGTCGATGATATGAACGCAGCTATAAAACAAGGTATTAAGGATCAGTATCAATGATTGCTGTTGATACCAATATCATTATTCGCTTTCTTACCCGTGATGATGAAAAACAGTACAAAAAAGCTTTTTCAATCTTTAACACTCAAGAGGTATTTATTTCGGACACAGTTATTCTGGAAACCGAGTGGGTTTTAAGGTATGCGTATGAGTTTTCACACGAAGAGATCTGTAATGCTTTGGTAAAATTATTTGGTCTCAGCAATATTCACTTATCTAACCCTGCTTTTATAGCTCAAGCGATTGAGTGGCATAAAAAAGGGGTGGATTTTTCAGATGCTTTGCATTTAACTCAATGTCAGAAATATGAAAAGCTCTACACATTCGATAAAAAGTTTTCGTCTAAAGCAAAAAGCTTGACGGATTGCTCCGTCGTATTGCCTTAACGTCTGGGTTCCCCAATCCCCAGATAGAAACTTCTAAAGGCTCTATGTGATTTATAGTGAGTGGTAACGTAGGTCGGGTTAGCGCAGCGTAACCCGACAAAGTAATTGACGAGAAACATGACACCAATCCAGCAAGCCACAACTCATTCACTATCCACATCCGCCGCTAACACCTTCCTTTCCATCATGTCGGGTTACGCTGCGCTAACCCGACCTACA
>WFXF01000005.1 GCA_015490755.1 Gammaproteobacteria bacterium | reverse complement strand
GCACGTGAAATTGTAATCTGGCCTGACTCCAGAGGTTCACGCAATACTTCCAGTACATTGCGTTTAAATTCAGGTAGTTCATCAAGAAATATCACGCCATTATGTGCGAGCGAAATTTCTCCTGGGCTGGCTGCAGCACCACCGCCAACGAGAGCAACCCCGGATGCGGTGTGATGAGGCGAGCGAAAAGGGCGTTTTTTCCAGTTTTTAAGTGAAAATCCATGATGGCTGATGGAGTTGATTGCAGCGGATTCCAATGCTTCGTTTTCTGTCATTGAGGGCAGAATTCCCGGTAACCTTGAGGCCAGCATGCTTTTTCCTGTCCCTGGTGGTCCCACCATAAGAAGGCTGTGCCCTCCAGCGGCAGCGATCTCTAATGCACGTTTTGCAAGGTGCTGAGCTCGAATATCTGATAAATCAGGGCCATCATATTGTGGTTGTTGTATGGCTTTTGGTTGGTAGCTTGTGAGTTGGGATTGATTATTCAAATGAGCGCAAATGTCAAGTAAATGGTTGGCTGCAAGTATATTGACATTACTGACCAGCGAAGCTTCATCGGCATTATTTTGGGGGATCATCAAAGTGCGTTTGGCTTTTCGTGTTTGCAGGGTTGCGGGCAGTGCACCGCGTATACTGCGCAACTCTCCTGTCAAAGCCAGCTCTCCAATAAACTCGTACTGTTCCAATGCTTTTTTGGGGATTTGACCGGAGGCTGCAAGAATGCCTAGTGCGATAGGTAGGTCAAAGCGCCCCCCCTCTTTAGGTAGGTCAGCGGGAGCGAGGTTGATTGTAATACGCCTTGCAGGGAACTCAAAGTTTGAATTAAGCAGTGCACCTCTGACGCGATCTTTACTTTCTTTTACAGCAGTTTCAGGCAAACCAACGATGGAGAGACTGGGTAAACCATTAGATAGGTGAACTTCAACGGTAACTAATGGCGCGTTCATGCCGGTTTGTGCCCGACTGTAGATGACTGCGAGTGACATAGAGTCTATTCCTTGGCTGTTTTGAAGCGGCATCCTTGCCGCTGTTTATAATTGTTTGGAGTTACTTGGAGGCTGTCGGACCTAGGGCGAATCTACTACGGCGGTGGGAAATCACTCCATTTTTCCGATTTTTTTCGTTAAATACCACTATTCGCCTCAAAATACCGAAAAAACTCTCCTTGATTTCCCAATCGCCTCGCTACGATTCCCTAAGTCCGACAGCCTCCTTGGTATTTTTTTGGTTTTCTAATGCTTTGATTTGTTGTTCCAGTGCTTCCAGGCGGGTGCGGGTGCGTGCCAGTACTTCGCTCTGCACATCGAACTCTTCACGACTGACAAGATTAAGCCTGGAAAATGTATTTTGTAAAGCGGTGCGGAAGTTGCGTTCTAAATCCTGTTGTATTGTGTCGATACCAGGGGGGGTAAGTTTTGACAGATTACGTGCCAAATCATCAAGTAACTTTGTGTCAATCATCCAATCGATACCTTTATTATTGATTAAATCGCTTGCATTTGATGTTAATGGTTTACCGATAAAAAAGCACTAAAAAGGCGCGCGTAACTATTTTGATGTGCTATATTGGTGCGCGCCATTAGTTATTGTGTGGCTTTTATCACACAGTGGCTACATAAAAGCCAATAAGTTGTTTTGTTGGCACAATATATGCTTGTTTATTTCCAGAGAATTGTAAAAGATTCTGGGTAGGGATAAATTTGCATGGATATGTTTTAAAGCATCGGGAGAAAGTAAATGAGGTTAGTAACAGCGATTATTAAACCGTTTAAGTTGGACGATGTGCGTGAAGCACTTTCTGAAATTGGGGTGCAGGGAATCACCGTCACTGAAGTAAAGGGTTTTGGTCGACAAAAAGGGCACACTGAACTGTATCGTGGAGCAGAGTATGTGGTGGATTTTTTACCAAAAGTAAAGCTTGAGCTTGTTGTTGAAGAGTCGTTAGTGGATCAAACAATTGAGGCGATCACTAAAGCAGCACAAACTGGAAAAATTGGTGATGGCAAGATATTTGTGCAAGCAGTTGAGCAAGCTGTACGCATTCGCACAGGTGAAACAGGTCGTGATGCCTTATAACTAATATAGCAGGAGTTTCAAAGTGGAAAATAATATTTTTGAATTGCAATACGCACTGGATACCTTCTATTTCCTGGTATGTGGTGCACTTGTTATGTGGATGGCGGCTGGCTTTGCAATGCTGGAAGCGGGTTTGGTTCGTTCTAAAAATACAGCAGAAATACTGACGAAAAATGTCGCTCTTTTTGCGGTAGCCTGTACGATGTATTTGATCTGTGGTTATCAGATCATGTATGGCGGCGGATATTTTCTTTCAGGTATTAGCGGTGGTGAAACACTGGTTGCTGATGCTCTGGCTTCTTCGGTTGAAAGTGGTTTTGGTGGAGATTCGGTTTACTCCAAAGCTTCCGATTTTTTCTTTCAGGTGGTTTTTGTAGCGACTGCTATGTCCATTGTTTCTGGTGCGGTTGCTGAGCGCATGAAATTGTGGGCTTTTATTTTCTTTGCCGTGGTAATGACCGGTGTTATCTACCCGCTGGAAGGTTCTTGGACATGGGGCGGTGCTTCAGTTTTTGGTCTATATAGCCTCGGTGATTTAGGTTTTTCTGACTTTGCAGGTTCAGGCATTGTTCACATGGCGGGTGCTGCTGCAGCGCTGGCTGGTGTGATTTTGTTGGGTGCACGTAAAGGAAAATATGCTAAAGATGGCTCTGTGAATGCAATTCCTGGTGCAAACCTGCCCATGGCAACCTTAGGGATGTTCATTTTATGGATGGGCTGGTTTGGCTTTAATGGCGGCTCTGTGTTGAAGCTAGGAGATATCGCAAGTGCCAATTCAGTTGCGATGGTTTTCTTGAATACCAATGCCGCTGCTGCGGGTGGTGTGATCGGTGCGATGATTGTCGCACGTTTGATGTTCGGTAAAACGGATCTGACCATGATTCTTAATGGTGCGCTTGCAGGTTTGGTTGCTATTACAGCAGAACCTTCGACTCCGACTGCATTTCAGGCCATGATGATTGGTGCTGTTGGCGGTGTGATCGTTGTATTTGCAATTTTAGCCTTCGATAAAATTAAAATTGATGATCCAGTGGGTGCTATATCTGTACATGGTGTTGTAGGTATCTGGGGCTTGCTGGTTGTACCTCTGACTAACGACGGAGCAAGCTTTGTTGGACAAATTGTGGGTGGGTTGACCATTTTTGTCTGGGTTTTTGGTGCGAGTTTTATTACATGGTTTATTATTAAATCGGTCATGGGTATTCGCGTCAGTGAAGAAGAAGAGTATGATGGTGTAGATCAGAGTGAGTGCGGTATGGAAGCTTATCCTGAATTCACAAATAAATAACCATTCCTAAATAAAAAAGGAGTCTTTATCTAAGACTCCTTTTTTTTAATGTTATCTGTTGATCAGCTGGTTTTATTCCAGCTTTCGAGATGGCAACCATTCTCGTTACACCGTAAAAAACTGCCTTGCTTAAACCAGTCCCCTAATACAACTCTGCGTTGTTTTGTTTGACCTTCATGAATGGCTGGTCGGTGCGTATGGCCATGGATGAGTTGTAGAACGTTATGCTGGTTCATGATTTTTTCTACAGTATCATTATTTACATCCATAATTTTTTCTGGTTTGTTAGATGATTGAGCGCGGCTTTCGCGCCGGTAATGGTTGGCGATCGAAGTACGATCATTGGCTGATTTTTCAAGAAAGTTCTGTTGCCATTGCAGGTTTCGTACTACACTTCTAAATTGCTGGTACTCTTTATCGTCACTGCATAATGTATCACCGTGCATTAATAAAGTTGGTGTGCCATACAGATCAATGATCGTTGGGTCATTGATCAGTTGACAGCCTGTTTGTGCTTCAAAGTGATGTCCCATCAAAAAATCTCGATTGCCGTGCATGATATAGACTGGTGTACTCTTTTTGGTGAGTTGGTGTAGGGAGGCGAGCACAGTTTGGTGCTCAGGTGCTACAGCATCATCACCTATCCAGTACTCAAATAAATCACCGAGAATATAAAGTGCTTCACTATGAGGCGCTTCATGCTGCAAAAAAGTCAATAATAATTTGGTAATTTGTGGTTGATCAGCACTTAAATGAAGATCGGATATGAATAAAGTATGAGGCATCATTGCTATATTATTTATTGAAGAACTTCTACTTTTTCGATAATGATATCTGAAACGGGTACATCGCTATATATTTTGTAGCTTGTGGTCTTGGTGTTCTCAATGGCTTTTACAATATCCATACCTTCTGTCACTCTGCCAAAAACGGTGTAGCCCCAGCCACGACTGGTTTTACTGGTGTGATCCAATGAAGTATTGTTGTTGACGTTAATAAAAAATTGCGCTGTGGCGCTATGAGGGTCTCCTGTACGAGCCATGGCAATGGTGCCTGTGCGGTTTTTTAGTCCATTGTTGGCTTCATTTGTAATCGCAGGGTGTGTCTCAAGTTTATCCATACCGGGTTTGAAACCACCGCCCTGAATCATAAAGCCAGGAATAACTCTGTGAAAAATGGTGCCGTTATAAAAGCCTTGGTTGGCATAGCGCAGAAAGTTTTTTACAGTGTTTGGTGCTTTGGCCTGGTTAAGTTCCAGGGTAATAGCACCCTTGTTGGTGAGCATTTTTACTTTTATTGGTGAATTTTCGGGTTCTGATTGTTCTGTGCAGGCAGTCAGTGTAAAAAATAAAGAAAGCAATAATATAAGAGTTAAGCGAGACAGCAGTAACATTATAATTTTCCTTCAATTTAAGGTTGGACGGTGGATAGTAAAGGTTTTAGTTCTGTCTAGGAGCCTGTCCGAGAATGAAAAGTCTACTGCGGAAAATCCATTTCGGCCATATTTGGTGTAAATTTTCGTTAAATAGAACAACTATTCGCCTCAAATTTACACCAAATCTGCCTCAAAATGGCTTTCCCTCGCTACGACTTCCATTC
>WFXF01000004.1 GCA_015490755.1 Gammaproteobacteria bacterium | reverse complement strand
GGCTTCTTGAATGGCTGCACGCAATGTACATTGCGCATTACTTTTCCATGTGGCTAGCTCACCTGCTGCATCCTTGTCTGTTTTTAATTTGGTACTAGACCAAGGGTTGCTATTGCACACTCCATCTTTAAGGTCAGAATCAACAGCATCGGTTGTATCGTTAACGGTAAACTCTGCACCCGACAGTTGTGTGATGGGCAGAAAAAGAATAGCCAAAAAAACAGTACTGTAACGGCTGAAAAGCGTCATGTTTGCTCCGAAAGAACTCAATAATACTATTTGTCACTTGAATTGTTGGTCCGTTCCTTGGTGGGATTAATTAAGGGCAAACTTATAGTTTGCCCTTAATTAATCAGGCTTGTGGAAGAAGTACCTGCGATGGCTTTTGCAGTACGGGCTCTGCTTTGGTAAATACCCCAGGTTGTGCGATGGTACGGATTGTGAGAGCAAGGCCTTTTCTAAAACACTCCAGGGCTTCTGAATTTTTTCCCATTTGCTGGAGTAATAAATTACCTGCTTCCTGGTATGTTTCCGGGCGTTCGTCAACTTTAAGGCTTGAGTGAAAATATTTTAGTGCTTGTTCTGGTGATTTGGTTTTTAGACAGAGTCGGCCCAGCGTTAAAAACAGCGTTGCATCATCAGGGTGTTTGGATAACCAGCTTTCAGCATATTTAAGCTGCTTTTCAGGGGTTGCGCCTTCGACAAAGCCATAGGCATATATGAGTGATTCAGACCAGTGTTTACGTAAACTTTTGCGCAGTAGTGTTTCAGCTTCATGGCCAGAATCGAGTGCATTGAGACGGTGTGTGTAAGCAAAAACAAGGTCTTCTTGCTGGTGCAAACGAGAGGGCATTTGATTCCATATTTCATGGAGTTTTCTAAGATCCTGGTGTGCTGCATTTTCCAGTAGATGATGCCAAATATCTATCTCCAGTGCAACAAGCTCATTGGGGGCTAAAGATTCGCGCTTTCTTAGTTGAGGTACGAGTGCCAGTGCATTGCCCCATTGGCCCGTTTCTACATAAAGCATTGCCAGCAACTTTAATATTTGGGGGTGTTTGGGGGATGATTTTTGCAGTTCCAGCAACGTAGTGAGTGCTGGCTCGTACTCTTTTTGTTTGAGCTGTTGTTCAGCTTGGGCAATACCCGCTGCAGCGCCTCTGTTTGCATCGCAGCTCTGTGCTTTACCAAGATAGGACTCTCGCCGGGAAGGTAGCCCTTTAGCTTCAGCAGCCTGTGCAGCACCTAAATAATTAAGCTGAGGGGTTTCACTATTGCGAGCCCCTGTGGTTAATAGCTTTTCGGCTTTACTCCACTGGCCTTCAGTTAATGCAATTAACCCTTCTGTCGTTTTCTTTTGTGATTTTTTGGTTTTACGAGTTTTATTCCATTGGCTAATTTTTTTAGGGGCTCGTAATGTGCCGCTTATGAGGCGAAGTAGAAAATAGCAGGTGATGAACAGAATAACTACGAGTACAGAAAAAACTGCAAAAGAGGTTTCAATCACCCATGAATGTACGTCAATGCGTACATATCCCGGGCCATCGGATAGAATCCAGGTGGCACCTGCCGCAGCGGCAAGGGCAATAGCAATATAGATCAAAATCTTCATTTATGCGGCCTCCCCTTTGTTTAGAGCGCGCAGCATTTTATGTGATGCTGAAATATCAGGAAAAGCAGGCTTTAGTTCGATATTTTGCATTTGATCCAGAGAGTTCAGAATGTTTTTAGCAGCAGCACTGTCGCTAACAAAGTAGTTTTGAATCCAGTCACGTGCGATGTTCAGGTTTTGGCGAAAAGCGGCAGTATCTTTGCGCAGTAGTGCGATACGTGCGGCTTCAAGTTTGAAACGCAGGTTTTGGCGTAGATAAAAGCGTTGGTCTGGAGCCAATGATGGAGGACCGGAACTGTCATCGCCACGACGCACTGAAACGAGACTTTTAACTTCATTCCAGATTGAATTTGCTGCAGCTTGCCAATCAGTACTGGATTGATTATCAATATTGATACCAGACTTGAAAGTATCCGAAGGTTCTATGTCGGGGATGATAAGTGATTCAGCATTTTTTTCCAAGCTATCCAGCGATAGCGCGATACCATTCAAATCTGGAAGTTCTACTGAACTGAGCGCATTGATTTCATTGGCGAGTATACGGCGGACATCAAGCAGGCTTGGATCCCCTGTTTGTTTGAGTCGCAGGTCAGCAGCTTTTAGTGCAGCAATAGCCGTGTCAATGTCACCTTCCAGGTTAAGTCTGTGGTTGGCTATGTTGACGAGGTAAAGCGCCTCGGAAATGCTCCACCCTGATGGGTTGCTGTTGTTACTGGCAGTTGTTTGTAAACTATCTACTGATGTTTGAATGGTTTGTTGCTGACTTTGCAGTGTTTCCAGTTGCTGTTTGAACTCTTGTAAAGCCTGCTGCTCGCTATCAGCAAGTTGTGATAATTTATTTTCCAGTGTTTTTACCTGGCTCTGTATTTGAGTAATAGTGCTTTGCGTATCACTTGAAGCAGAGGCCGCACTGCTTATCGTGTTGTTGGCACTTTGAGCAATATGTTGTGTTTCACCCAGCTGGGTGTTCATCGTAGTGAGTTGCTGCCATAAAAGATAGCAAGCGACTGCTACAGCGAGTGACACAAGCAGCGCTAGTACGCTAATAATATTGCCGCTACTGCTTTTACTGTTTGCTTGAAGTTTTGTATCAGTTTTTTTACTGGGAGGTACGATATGTTTTTCTTGTGGTTTGGGTGCTTGCCCTGATGTTTTTTTTGGAGGTGTGCCAGGTTGTTTCGCTTTGTCTGTATGGGTCATAGCAGTGCCTTTTTTTCTGTCCCTGTATTTTTATCTATTATTATTCTGGTGGCTTAATGCCATCCATATTTAAAGTTTCAATAAGCCCTTCATTACTAGCGACTTTCGTTATTCTAGCTGGGTGTATAAATCCGAGTGACTGTGCCAGTTTAGCGGTTCTATGACTAAAAACAACAAGTGGCATATTAAGTAGCCACTTTTTATCAGTTTCTATTGTCATATTGAATATATTATGCAAGCTTTCATTGCTGGTGACCACTATCATATCGATTTTAAGGTTCAGTAGGCAATGTGTGTTTCCCTGGGGCTGTTTGCGTCGATAAACTTCTGCATACTTTACCAGGGCACCACGTTGGCGCAAAGTATCTGCGATCAGTGTTCGCCCTCTTTCACCACGGAAAATAATAATTTTTTTTCCTGTTACTGCATGAAGTGCAGGCATCGCCAGTAGTGCTTCGCTGTGATACTCATCGGCAGGCAAGATGTCAGTAGTTAAACCGCACTGTAACAGGGCGTTTTGAGTGCCTTTTCCGACAGCGGCCAATTTGATTGAGTGAAACGCTTTTGGTGGATGGTCGATCAGTTTGCAGGCATAGGTTACAGCGTTTGGACTGATAAATATTGCAATATCAAAATCATCAAGATGTGATATGACAGTATTGACCTCTTTCAGGTTTTGTGTGGCTGAAATTTCCAGTACAGGGAATTGATGAGCGATTCCCCCGTGCTGCTCTATTAGGTCGCAAGTGGCTGCTGCCTGATGGGCTGGGCGTGTAATTAATACTTTTAGCCCTTTCAGATCAGGTTTCTTATTCATTATAAAGGGATTTCAAAATTTCTCCTGCGCCTTGAGAGAGTAAATCATCCGCTAATTGTACGCCGAGTTTGGCTGCATCAGAGGCAGGGCCTTCAATGACCGCACGATAAATGGTTGAACCATTAGGTTGACCGACAAGTCCACGCATTTTAAGAAGATTGCCTTCCAGTTCTGAAAAGCCTGCGATAGGGACTTGGCACCCACCTTCAAGGCGATGATTCATTGCACGCTCTGCAATAATTCGGGTGTGCGTGTCATTATGATTCAGTGCGGCAATAAGTTGATTAACCCGGGCATCATCTGTTCGGCATTCGATACCAACGGCACCCTGGCCAATGGCAGGCAAACTCTCTTCGCTGGTCAGGCGATAAGTGATTCTGCTTTCAAACTCCAGACGAATCAAACCTGCGGCGGCAAGTATGATGGCGTCAAAATCACCTCGGTCGAGTTTGGCCAGGCGTGTATTTACATTGCCGCGTAGATCAAGAATTTTCAGGTCCGGGCGATGTGCTTTTAATTGGCATTGGCGGCGCAGGCTGGATGTGCCCACTCGTGAGCCTTGGGGCAGTTCATCAAGATTGGCATAATGGTTGGAGACAAATGCATCATAGGGGTCTTCACGTTCACAGATAACAGGAAGGTGCAGGCCGTCAGGAAGTTCTACCGGCACATCTTTCATGGAGTGCACGGCAATATCCGCGTGACCTTCAAGCATGCTCTGTTCTAACTCTTTAACAAAAAGCCCTTTGCCACCAATTTTAGCTAAGGGGCTATCAAGAATTTTATCACCTTGAGTGCTCATACCTAGCAGCTCAACCTTTAATTCAGGGTGCGCTTTTAGAAGGAGCGACTTTACGTGTTCAGCTTGCCAAAGCGCCAAAGGGCTTTTGCGTGTAGCGATTTTTATGGTATTTGTTGACATAACTCTTGATGATTCTTCTCGAAAAATGCTTATGCTACGGTTTGAGAGGCCATTAGGCAAATGGAAGTATTGGCGTTTATTATGTTTTTAGCGATCAGAAGGTACTGCTAATAGCTCCAAAGCTTCATTGAGTTTACTTTCCACCTGTTTTTTGTAATTTAAAAAGTGAATGGTTTGAGCATATTCAGCTTGTCCGCCGAGCAGTGATCTGGGGACATCCAGGTCAGTAATATAGATGGGATAAGCAAGGCCGCTTTGGCGCTTTTTGAGTACGTAAGCGGCGACTTTGTCATACAGTGCCTGGCCAAATTCCAATGAGCTGAACTCTTGTCCGTCACAATAAAAGGTAAATATTGCCTGGTTGTGTTCATCTGCTTCAACAATCACCTGCATGTTGAAGTAGCCTTGAGCACGGTTTAAGTGATTGATGTTGCGTGGGATAATTTGAAACCCGTTTTCTTTGGTTTTATCGATCTGGTAACACTTTAATGTGGTCGCAAGGTCTTTGATTTCATCTTCAGAATACTGGAAGCGCTGCCTATCGATGACTGAATCAATAAAAAGTTTATATTGGCTCAACATGCTTTTAAGGCTGAAGTAACTCTCGCGTTGCTGATATAAGCTGCCTCGTTCGTCCAGTATAAATACGGAAATTTCATTGTCACTCTCTTGAAAAAAGAGCTGCACTGTACTGGGTTCATTAATAAGGTAGAGTATGGGCAATGGACTAGTAGTGAGTACATGTCTGTCAAAAACAACCGGGCTGAACTGACTGGACTCTTGTTCCAGGAAGGGTAATAGCATTTTAGTGTCTTCTAATACCTCATATTGTAGAGTGTTATTTTTGAGTTTGAGTACATAGTGGGTTTGGCTTGCAATAAACAGGTAGCGTGCTGCTTCGGCATGTGGACCATAGAAACATTTAACAACATCATTAAACAGGTCATTGATTCGTTTGCTAATTGCAATGCCTCTTGTGGGCGTGAAGCAATATGTTTCAATTGAAGGTGGTGCCTCTTTTTTTGCTGGAACCCCCTGGTTTATGTATTGGCATAAACTATCGAGTAAGCCGAGCTCTTTTGTGCGATGGCAGATAACCTGAACTTCTTTCCAGCTCGTGAGTGTTACTTGATCAAAATGAATCGCTAAATTTTCATGAAGGCCGCCGTAACTAAGAGAGTCTGTTCGATCGCTGGTCAAATGGATACCTTCACGTGTACGCGACTCCATTGGATCAATGCCCAAATTAATGAATAAAAGTGATTTTTTTATCTTTGCGGGCTGCATTAATGCTTCAAAAGAGGCGTCCGTTAAGGTTTTGCTGAAAAAATGATCTTCAAGTGCATTAATAATGAGTTGCAGTTCTTTGATCGTTAGCGGGCTGTTGGGGGCGTTGAGGGTAATATCGGTTCGTGCATCCAGTAAGCGGTTAAAAAAACACCAGGTTATGAGTTCAAAAAGATTTCGCCCACGTTTTATAGGTGGGGTGATTTCAATTTCTGTGGCTGTGATCTGGCCAGTGAAAAGCAACCATTGCGATTGCTGGTTTTGTCCGCTTTTTTGATAAAAGCTTAATTGGCTTTCCCATAGGTTTGGAGCAATACCACGATTGATGATTTCAACTTTTCCAGCTTTTCGTTCAAACGCTGCATACAGTTTTCGACCCAGAATGGTCATATCTTGTTGACTGATATTGGCCTCTTTTGCATGTTTGCGTGCAAATTCCGAGAGAAATTGATAGCTACGAGTGAGTTCGCCCACCAGAATTTCACGCTCTTTCTGAACTTTTACTATTTTCCAGGAGTTACGTTCATCGAGTACCTTGATCTCTTGTTGTGTCCAACCCCATGTGGTGACCAGGTTGTGTAGTAGTTGGTAGCGCCACCCTTCCTGTCTGGATGGGATAGTTTTACTGAGCTGTTCGTTAGCTTTGAAATAAAAACAGCGACGAGCAAGTTGTAAGCGCTCTTTTTCTTGACGTTGTTCCAGGTATTCTTCAATTTTTTTGATTAAAATGACATAAGGGTCAATTTTATCGAGCTGTGTAACGCCACTGTAGATCGCACTTTTAAAACGAGCAGAGAGAAGGTCAATGTTGGGATATTCACTGGCATATATTTCCATGAGTAAAATTTTGAGGACGGACTTATAAGGCGAATCAACGCCCTTGTATAGTTGCCACAGTGCCGCGCCAAAAAACTCTTCTGACGGGATAAAATCGATGCCGCCTAAATCAATACACTCATTTTCAGCAACAAAGCGTTGTTTGATCAGATGTTGGGCCTGTTTATCATATTCATGCTCTTTACCTGGTGGGATCAGCCACCAAATAGGGTAACGGCCAGCCAAGAGCAGACTGGTACGATAAAACTCTTCTAGCAATAAATGGTATTGTGCGCTACCGCTGCTCTCGGATGAGAGTTGCTCTGTATGGCCCTGGCGAAAAGATTCAGGTTCAACCAGAAAAAAATGGACTTCCAGGTCAAATGTAATAGCCCACTCTTCGAGAGCCTTGGCTTTTTGTTGTAATTCATCAAGTTTGTCAGCTTCAATTTGTTTGCTATGGCATACCCATATATCAAAGTCACTCTTTTTTGAATATGCAACCGTGCCACTACTGCCCATAAGAAAAAGAGAGTAGATCTCATAGTGTGACAGGGCTCTTTTTTTATATTCGAAGCTTCGGGCCAGGTTTTTTGCGATATCAAGTATTTTTTTTGTGGGAGTATAGTCAGAAATTCCTTTGGGTGTGGATTTTGATATAAAACCAGGAAAGGCCGGGTGGTTTGTGTGGAAAAGCAAAGGTAAAACTTCCAGAAAGGATTGCTGTTTATGGCTAAGGCAAGCATGAGCACGCGCCAAACGTTCACGGTTTAATGCCATAAAGCGTTTTTTGGCGGCCAATATCTCCATTGTTAACTGTTTTTCCCTGATCAATTTTTTACTGTTGTATGATGATCAGTATCGACATGGTATGGAATAAGCTTATAAACTTTTTTATCGCTCGATACGATAGAAATTTGAACGATTGAAAATATTGGAACTTATTGCTTGGATAAAGAATAGATATGGAAATAAAAAAATATTCAGAATTAGTGGCTCTCAATCAGGCGGCGGCTAACTTCTTTTTAATTTCAGCACGAACAGCAGTGGCCAGACAGGGTGCTTTTCATGTCGCTCTTTCTGGAGGCTCTACACCTCAGGCGCTTTATGAGCTATTGGCAACGCCTGAGTATGCCGAAACCGTTCCATGGGGAAAAGTGCATATCTATTTTGGAGATGAACGCAGTGTGCCTCCTGATCATAAAGAGAGTAATTACAGAATGGCGTATGACGCATTACTAAGGCATGTGCCAATCCCTGAATCACAAATTCATCGTATTAAAGCTGAGTGCAGTGATGTACATAGTGCTGCGACTGATTATTCACAACAGCTCCGTGACTGTCTACCCTCAGGTGTGAACGGCGAAGTTGAGTTTGATTTGATCTTGTTAGGTGTCGGGCCTGATGGACATACCGCATCACTATTTCCCAAAACAGATATTTTGCATGAACATAAGGCGTTGGTCGCAGCTGTTTATGTGGAAGATAAAGCAACGTGGCGGGTAAGCTTAACATTCCCGGTATTGAACCAGGCCCGGCAATTACTGTTTTTGGTGGCGGGTAGCAATAAAGCAGAGGTTGTTAGTAAAGTATTAAGTAATACTGCAAATGAAGCAGTTTTTCCCGTACAACAGATTAAAAACAGACAGCAGTTGTGGTTGATTGATCAGGCAGCGGCAGAACTATTAAAATAATAAAGCAAATTTAAAGGGGAAAGGATGGTTGTGCTAGCGGGGGATATTGGAGGGACTAAAACGCTTTTGCAGGTTTATGACTCTGCTCAAGGTCAAGAAATTAACACTCTCTCTTTTGAGTCATCTCGCTATGCCACTTTTGATGCTTTATTGGCGACTTTTCTTGAATCATTAAGTGGCAGTGTTCGAGAGTCTATTGGATCAGTGTGCATTGCAGTGGCGGGGCCTGTTTATGATGGTGTTGATGGCCAAACGGCTCGGGTTACAAATTTGTTATGGAATTTGGACAGCATTGCCCTAAGTCAGATTTTTAATGGCGCACCTGTACGTTTGATCAATGATTTTGTTGCTGTTTGTCATGGAATAGGTTGCCTGGCAGAAAAAGATCTGTTTGTACTTCAGCAAGGAAAAGCAGTGGTGCATGGGCATCAAGCTGTGATAGGTGCAGGAACAGGCTTGGGAATGGGGCAGATTGTTTCTCATGAAAACAGATATCAGATACTACCTGCAGAAGGTGGCCATGCTGATTTTGCTCCAGGCAGTTTGCTTCAAGTTGAACTGTTGAACTATTTGCTACAGAAGGGTGAGCGGGTCTCTATTGAATCGGTCTGTTCAGGCCGTGGATTATTTAATATCTATTCCTTTATACGTGATTTGGAGCCTGATAAGGAGAGTGCAGATTTACGTGAAAAAATGAAAAGCAATAATCCTGCCGCAATGATTACCTGTTTTGCAAAAAAGCATCGCGATATTTTGGCTGAAAAGTCACTGAAATTGTTTGTTGAAGTTTATGGTGCAGTTGCAGGCAATTATGCATTAACAACGCTACCATACGGTGGGCTTTATATCGCGGGTGGAATTGCCCCCAAAATTATTGAGTGGATGCGCCAGAATATATTTATGCAAGCGTTTAATAATAAAAATAAAATGACAGGTTTATTGGAAAATATCCCGGTTAAATTAATATTGAACTCTCACGTTGGGTTGTTGGGAGCTGTTTTTGTAGCACGCCAATATTAAGAGTTTTTCAACGTTGGCCGATAAAAATGGTAAGGCTCTTTAATTTGGCTTTTTGTGAAGAATGAGGGGGCTTGTATAAGTGCGGGGTTTTGACTTTTTCGACTCCAGTATGGTAGTTTCTTTTAGGTCTCGGTGTCGGTTTTTTAATCTGGGCATCCGTAGTATTTACCATTTAAGTTACGGATAACTTTGTTGTGTAGCTATTTGTAATTTGAAGGTTGTAGGAGGTTTACTATAATGTTTATTAATAAAATCAAAGCACTGCCTATCTTAGGTTCAGTCGCTCTTGTTGTACTACCATTCGCGGTTATGGCAGCTCCACCCACGAACTATGGTCAATGGTATTTGACTGACGATGGTAACGGTAATGGTATTATTCAAGGTGTAGACGGCTCGGGCAATGCAACAGGCTCTGCTCCCTGTCCTACCACATTTTCCTCTTGTGCCGTGATTGTAACTGGTGATGGATTTATCCAGATGACAGCTAATGATGGCTCAGATACTTATTTCTGGACAATTATTACCGACGAATTGTCTCAAACGACTGCAGGTGCCTCGAGCTCACAAGACTTTTGGATGGAAAATTTCGTGAAAGATGGTGGTCCAAACGGAATTGCGAGTCGCCAGGTTACAAACAGCTCTAGTGTCGCACAAGGCGATTTTATCTCAACGGTTGACGTTAATACTGGCTGGGGTGCTGCAGGCGGCTCCGGTATAGAGATTGATATTATCCAGGATATTGATGACAACACTGTAGGTTCTGAATTTGAACAGTCTTTTATTTATAAACAAAAGCCGGCAGCAAGTGCTAATGGAACTGCGGGTACGATGGATAGTGGTATCACCTGGAATGCGGGTGAAGAGCTAACTGTAGTATGGATTGGTCAGACGGTTGATTTGGGTGGAACTCTGGGTACTGCGGCAGCAGATTTTTCATATGAATCAGTGATTGATCAGAACAACGCAAAAGTTGATGATTACAGCTTTACTGTTCAAACATGGGATTGGAGTGCAGCGAGTGATCTGAATACTGAGTTTGGTACAGCACCTCAGTTGCCAGGTGCATCTGGACCTCATGGTAATGCTGGAAGCTAGTTAAAACCAATTCAACCATATCAGTTTTTTGTGTGAAAAAGAGAAGGTTAGCCTTCTCTTTTTTTTTGGATGTGTTTTTGAATTAATTTGTGATGAATGAAACTTTTTTCTTAGTCTTGGTATCTTAGAAAAAGCTGTCATTTTGATTATCGAATTATCCAGGAGGTTTAGTGTATGGATGGCATGAAATATTTTTCAGCTTTTTTACTGGTTGGCTTGTTAGGGAGTAACGCTGTCGCACAGGAAAAAAAAGCTGTTGACGATATTCTGAGTGGTGAACAGATTGTAGAGCAATGTAACTACAAATATCCCGGTGCGGACCAACGCACTCAATTGACCATCATATTAAAAGATAAAAATGGCAATGAAAAAAAGAAAGTATTTTTAAGGCTGTGGAAAGATTACCATGGTGATGACAATGTCCTTGAAAAAATGCTACTTTTTACAGAATATCCGGCAGATGCCAAAGGCTCTGCCTTTATGCGTTGGGCGTACGATTCTGATGCAGGTAAAAATGCAGACCAATGGATTTATTTGCCTGCGCTACGGAAAATTCGTCGTGTCTCGATTCGTGACCCTGGTGATGCATTTATGGGATCAGACCTGACTTATAGTGATATTAGCTTAAGAAAGCTGGATGAAGATCAGCATAAATTTTTGCGAATGGATACACGGAATGGTGAAGAATATTATGTTGTAGAAAGCATACCTAAAGAGAGTAATCCACTCTATAGCAAACGAGTTTCATGGTTTAAAAAAGCAGAAACTCCTGATGGCTGTGTCAAAAATAGAATCGACTATTATGATGTAAAAGGTGGCCTGCTGAAAAAACAATTTATCAAATGGCAGCAAGTTGATAAAGCATGGGTTTGGGATAAGGTGGATGTAGTGAATGTTCAAAACGGTCATACATCAATTTTTACAGTCAAAGATGTTGATATTAACGTGGGTTTAAAGGATAGTATTTTTAAAGACAGAACATTAAAGCGTGGTTATAAACGTTAAACTTTAAAGGTGCAAATTAAGAAATAAAAAAGCGCAGCAGATTTATTTTGTTGCGCTTTTTTTATGGGGTGAGTTATTTTTCATTGGTTTCCAGGGTGCTTACTGCATTACTTAATTGAGCATACTGCTGTAGTGTTAAAACTTCCGGGCGTAACCCCGGGTTAATATCAAGAGTTTCGATTTGTTTACTGCTTAATAATGGTTTTAAATTATTTCGCAATGTTTTACGCCGTTGTCCAAAAGATTGGGTGACAACTTGTTGAAAGGTCTGTTTATCATCAACTTCGACAGGTGGCATTTTGTGCGGCACTAATCGCACAATGGCAGAATCAACTTTGGGTGCTGGCGTGAATGATGCGGGTGGCACATTAAACAGTGTTTGTACCTGACAATGATATTGAATCATCACACTCAAACGGCCATAACTTCTGTTTCCAGGAGCGGCAGCCATACGATTAACTACCTCTTTTTGCAGCATAAAGTGCATATCCTGAATGATATCAATCTGTTTCAGCAGATGAAAAATCAGTGGTGTGGAAATATTGTAAGGTAAATTGCCGACCACACGCAGCCGCTGATCATTATCATTACCAATCAGTGTACGAAAATCGAACCCAAGCGCATCGGCTTGATGGATATTCAAGCCCGAAAATTGTCTGAACTTTTTCTGCAAGATAGGTATTAAGTCACGATCGAGTTCAATGACATCAAGTTGCCCGGTCGCTTCTAACAGAGGCTCTGTAATAGCGCCTTGGCCGGGGCCAATCTCGACAAGGTGCTGGTCTTTTTGAGGGGAGATGGCGGTGATAATTTTTTGAATGACCAGGGGGTCACGGAGAAAGTTTTGTCCAAACCGTTTGCGTGCTCGATGTTGCATTATGTAAATGAATGACCTTATTATTTAGGTTTGTGAATGATTGATCATCTCAACCGCCGTTTGAATTGCGACTTTTAAACTACCTATATTGGCTGTGCCTTTTCCTGCTAAATCGAGCGCAGTTCCGTGATCCACTGAGGTACGAATAAAAGGCAGGCCGAGTGTAACATTTATGGCATGGCCAAAACCCATATGTTTGAGCACTGGTAGCCCTTGATCGTGGTACATCGCGAGTACGCTATCAGCACGTTTTAGATAATGTGGTGTAAACAGGCTATCGGCAGGCAATGGCCCTTCAAGGCTGAAACCTTCTTGGCGTAACTTTTCCAGAACAGGCATGATTACTTCAATTTCTTCCATACCCATATGGCCATTTTCACCTGCATGAGGGTTTAAGCCGCAGACTAATACGTTAGGTTTATTTAAACCAAAATATTTTTTTAGATCATGATAAATAATTCTAATCGTTTGCTCTAAACTGCTCTGAGTAATGGCTTGGCTAACTTTGTTTAATGGTAAATGGGTAGTGGCCAGTGTAACGCGCAATCCTTCTGTGGCGAGCATCATCACAACTTGCTCAGTGTTAGACTGTTCTGCAAGAAATTCAGTGTGGCCACTGAATGTAATGCCCGCTTCGTTGATGATCCCTTTATGTATCGGTCCCGTGACCATCGCATCAAACATACCATCCATGCAGCTTTGAGCCGCATGAGCGATTGATTCCAGTACATACCTAGAGTTATTGGAATTGAGTAAGCCACATACGGTTTTTTCATAAAGTGGTGTGGGCAGCACTTTCAGTATTCCAGAGCAGTGTGGTTCGGCGGGTTTAGTTGGATCAAATGTAGTTAATTGCAAAGGTAGATTCAGCAATGCAGCGCGGGCAACGAGCATGTCAGGGTCAGCAATTGCAATCAGTTCAACATCAAAATTGTTTTGCGCTGCCTGGATACATAAATCAGGGCCAATACCTGCGGGTTCGCCGGGGGTCATGACTAAGCGTTTTATTTTCAAAAAAATATATCCTTGTTATTCCGTATAACTATAATTTCGAACTATACGCAGCCCCCTTTGAAGGGTCAAACACACTATTTTCATGTTATATTTATAAAAAATTATTTCCCAGTTTCAATTAACATTGAAATCTATATCACTTAGTGCTAAAGTTTGTGCATGAAAAAGCTAATGACAAGGCATTTTGCAAAGTGGGTTAAAAAAAGAAAACTTCCCATCAATGAATTATCAGATGCCCTTGACGAAGTTAGAAAAGGAAGCTTTGAAGCGGATTTAGGTGGATATCTCGTAAAGAAGCGTATTCGGTTTCAAGGTCAGGGAAAAAGTGGCAGTGGAAGAACGATTATTTGCTATAAAGAAGGTGATCTAGCCATATTCATACATGGATTTTCAAAAAACGAAAAATCCAACCTAAGCTTCCAAGAACTTATGGCTTTAAAAGAGTTCGCAAAAGTTCTAGTAAAACTATCACCAAAACAATTATCAGTAGCGATTGAAAAGAGTGACTTTATTGAGGTGGAATCATTATGAGAAATTCAATATCAGAATCAATTACCAGCACTGTTAGAGATCTGAATAAAAGTGGCCTGGTTGATGATATTACAATGAAGAATATTGAAAAATTATGTTTGCCAGAAATTAAAGAATATTCACCTGACCAAATTGTTTCAATAAGAAAAAGGTTAAAGTTAAGTCAAGCAGCCCTTGCAAGTGTTTTTAATGTTAGTCCATCAACCATTCAAAAGTGGGAAGGTGGCAGTAAAAAGCCAGCAGGCGCATCAAGAAAGTTACTTGATATAGTAGAGAGAAAGGGCATTGATGTGCTCATGTAAATAAAGAGCAAAAATATAACAATACGCTCTTTGTGCCGAGATAAACTCGGAGCCTCGGGATTCCCAGAGACGGGATGAAATTGGTTAGTGTTACCCAGTGTGCGTATTGAAAAAAATACAAGTCCCATCTGCTCAAAGTCTAGCCGACAGACTGGAGCGTCTGGAAGGCAGCAGACCGAAATGCATCATGGCAAGTATTGAGGTCACCACCGGATGACTTTTTTTGCGGAGCAAAAATACATGCCCCTTTGCCCCACCAGTGAGCATGGCGAGAAGCAACTTTAATGGTTTTTTGGACTCTAATGCTTTAATAACGTCCATATATAATGTTAAATATGCGGGGTGATTGAGTGCACGGTGTATCGAATGGGGCTTAAACGCTGGTTGATTGGCAGAGCAACTCAGTGGCTGAATAAAGATATAGGAAGTGGTGGAGTGCCGCTGTCTGATTTTAAGCGTATTTGCCACGAATTACGTCCGGCTGATGTATTGCTGGTGGAAGGTCACAGCCGTGTCAGTGAAGTGATAAAAAATATTACTCATAGTCCATGGACGCATTCGGCGCTTTATATTGGTCGTTTACACGATATTGAAGACGAATCGGTACGAAGACAAATTGAAAAATACTATTTTGGCAGCCCTGGTGACCAATTAATTATCGAAGCGTTATTGGGAGAGGATACAGTTGTCAGACCTTTGAATAAATACTCTTCGGAGCATCTTCGTATTTGTCGCCCCAAAGCGATCTCTTTTGATGATGCGAACAGGGTGGTGAAATATGCTGCCGAGCGTCTTGGTATGAAATATGATTTACGCCAGCTTCTTGACCTTGCCCGATTTATTTTCCCTTACTCAATTTTACCTCGCCGTTGGCGCTCCACTTTGTTTGAACATAATGCAGGCGAACAGACACGTACGGTCTGCTCTTCCATGATTGCGGAAGCTTTTTCAAGCGTTCATTTTCCTATCTTGCCTGTGATTCAACCGTCAGGCCATGGGCATATGCATATGTATCAGCGCAATTCTCGTCTGGCCAAGCCATGTGACTTTGATTATTCGCCTTACTTTGACATCATTAAATATCCCTTTATGGGGTTCGATGAACTGGCCTTTTATCGTCAATTGCCGTGGGATCAGGAGGGAACTATTTGTAATGATGTTGGTGATTGTTTTACGCCACCTGAACCACCTGTTAGTGAGACCAAGGAAGTAAAAGTTAAAAAAGATAGTAAAAAACTTGACAAAAATGGTGTTGAAGGCGCGAAATAACAGTTCCGAAATTTATTAAATTTATCGGAGAATTGTCATGACAAGTGTGTTGTGGTTAGTGGTTGTTACCTTTTCTATCGCTTTGCTTTATTGGCGTACATCGTTACGTATCTGGAGTCTATCGGTCGGGCTTGTTTTGATTATGGTTTCGATTGCGATTGGTGATATACCGTTTTCATTATGGATTCCCTTCCTGGCTGTTGCTTCACTGAATATTGTTTCTTGCCGTCGATCACTGATCAGTGATCGAATTTTAGGGTTGTTCCGCAAAATTTTACCTCGTCTGTCTCAAACTGAGCGTGAAGCCATGGAGGCAGGCACGGTGGGTTGGGATGCTGAATTGGTCAGTGGCAACCCAAAATGGGAAAAATTACTGAGTATCCCCTTACCTGGATTAACTCAAGAAGAGCAGGCATTTATTGATGGCCCCGTCGAAGATTTATGCCAAATGATCGACGATTGGAAAGCGACAGAAGAGTATCGTGATCTGCCTCCTGAAGTCTGGGAGTTCATCAAGAAAAATGGTTTTTTCGGGATGATTATTCCCAAGCGCTTTGGTGGTTTGGAATTTTCAGCATTGGCGCATTCGTCAGTAGTGATGAAAGTGGCGACCCGCTCCGTGAGTGCCGCTGTGACAGTGATGGTCCCCAACTCTCTGGGGCCTGCCGAACTCTTGCTCAATTACGGCACTTCAGCTCAACAAGACTATTATCTGCCCCGTCTGGCTCGGGGTGAAGAGATCCCCTGTTTTGCTCTGACTGGGCCGGAAGCGGGCAGTGATGCAGGCGCAATGCCAGATTCCGGAGTGATTTGTCGTGGTGAATTTGAAGGCAAAGAGGTGCTTGGAATTCGTCTCAACTGGCAAAAGCGTTATATCACGTTAGGGCCCGTTGCGACTTTATTGGGATTGGCCTTTAAGTTATATGACCCCGATCATTTGCTGGGAGGTGAAGAGGAGCTGGGGATTACCTGTGCTTTGATTCGTACCGATCTTCCCGGTATTGAGATTGGTCGTCGCCATATTCCACTGAATGCTGTTTTTCAAAATGGCCCCAATAGCGGTAAAGATGTTTTTATTCCTGTGGACTGGATCATCGGCGGAGCAGAAGGCGCAGGGCAAGGCTGGCGTATGTTGATGGAGTGTCTGGCTGCAGGGCGTTCCATCTCGCTGCCTGCAATGAGTACCGGGGCGGGAAAACTGGCCAGCCGAATGACAGGGTCTTATGCGCGGATACGCAAACAGTTCAATATGCCGATTGGCTATTTTGAAGGGGTGGAAGAGGTGCTCGCACGGATTGCAGGTCTCACTTATATGATGGACTCTGCGCGTATAACCACGACTGGCATGGTCGATCAGGGCGAAAAACCTTCTGTAATTTCAGCGATTGTTAAATACCATCTGACTGAAAGTATGCGTCAGGTGGTGAATGATGCGATGGATATTCAAGGCGGTAGTGCAATCTGCATGGGGCCGCGCAATTTGATGGGGCGTGTGTATCAGATTGTGCCGGTAGGAATTACGGTGGAAGGTGCGAACATACTGACGCGCAGTATGATTATTTTTGGTCAAGGCGCGATTCGTTGCCACCCTTATGTTTTAAGCGAGATCCATGCCGCAGCAGACCCCGATAAAAAACGTGCACTTGAGGTGTTTGATCAGGCTTTATGGGGGCATGTAGGTTTTAGTTTAAGCAATTCGGTCCGCTCATTTTTGCTGGGGATCAGCGATGGTTATGGGGTTAAACCGCCGATAAAAAATCAAACCAAACGCTATTTTCAACGATTGACCCGAATGAGTGCAGCACTTGCAATCAGTATAGATGTTGCGATGTTGACTCTGGGTGGGGCATTGAAGCGTCATGAAAAACTGTCAGCCCGTTTTGCCGATGTGTTGAGTCAGCTCTATCTGATCTCTTGCACTTTAAAACGTTTTGATGATGATTGCAGCCCTGAGCAGGATCTGCCCATTGTCCGCTGGATATGTGAAAATGCTTTTTACACCATTCAGCAGAGTTTTGATGGCGTTATCAAAAATCTTCCCAATCGACCTGCCGCATGTTTGTTGCGTATTTTGATATTTCCTCTAGGCAGGCGATATACCAAAGCCAGTGACAAACTCGGTCATCAAGTCGCAAGGTTGCTGCTTTCACCATCAGAAACGCGCGATCGTCTCACTCATGGGATTTTTATCGCCAGTGAGCTAAATGAACCCACAGGGCTGATTGAAGATACTTTGCAAAAAGTGATCGCTGCAGAGCCTGCAGAGAAAAAACTGCGTGCGGCAATCAAATCAGGAAAAGTACCCTCTGACCATAAAAATATAATCGCTCAATGTGTTGAGTTGAGTTTAATGAGTGAAGAAGAGGCGCAGTTGATAGAGGCTGCAACAGCGGCGCGTAATTTGGTGATTCAGGTGGATGATTTTGCAGCAAGCGAGTTGAAAAAGTGAGGTAAAAAGTGGCACTAAAAGCAAGCAGTTATCCAGGTCGAGCTGTTTATATTGTTGACGGCTCACGCACTCCTTTTTTAAAAGCGCAAGGTAAACCGGGGGCTTTCACTGCTTCGTCACTGGCGGTGGCAGCAGGAAGTTCATTATTGGCTCGTCAACCTTTTGAGCCGAATGATCTTGATGAGGTCATTTTGGGGTGTGTGATGTCCGGGCCTGAAGAGGTCAATATTGCTCGAGTGGTGGCGCTGAGGTTGCAGTGCGGCCACCATGTGCCGGCATGGACGGTGCAACGCAACTGTGCGTCAGGCATGCAAGCTCTGGATAGTGCTGCACTGAATATCGCTACGGGTCGTTCAGATCTGGTATTGGCGGGTGGGGTTGAAGCGATGAGCTATGCACCGGTTATGCTGAATAATTCAATGGTGGCCTGGCTGGGGGACTGGAGTCGCGCCCGTACATTTTCTGCAAAGCTGAAGATGCTCGCAATGTTGCGACCCGCACATTTAGTACCCGTTATTGGTATTTTAAAAGGTTTGACCGATCATGTGGTGGGGCTCTCCATGGGGCAAACGGCAGAGATTTTGGCCGAGCGTTTTAATATCGATCGTGAAGCGATGGATGCTTATGCGATGCGCAGTCATCAGCGTTTGGCAGCGGCACAGGATGCAGGTGATATGCAAGAGATCGAAACAATTTATGATACCAAAGGCCACTATTATAACGAGGATGATGGGCTGCGTCGGGACTCTTCAATGGAGCGTCTGGCCAAACTGAAGCCGGTATTTGATCGTAAGTTTGGAATGGTGACGGCAGGCAACAGTGCTCAAGTGACGGACGGTGCGGCACTGCTGGTTTTAGCGAGTGAGGAAGCCATTGAAAAATATCAGCTACCGGTTTTGGGGCGAATTGTTGAATGTCAGTGGTCTGGGCTTGATCCGGCGCAGATGGGTTTAGGTCCCACCTATGCCATGGCAAAAATATTAAAAAACCATCGCTTTACTCCTGAAAAAATAGATTATTGGGAAATTAATGAGGCCTTTGCCGCGCAAGTGATCGCCTGTATAAAAGCCTGGCAAGATCCGGTTTTTTGCCGTGAATCGCTGGGGCGGCGAAGTGTTGTCGGGGAGATTGATGAAATGCGGCTCAATGTCGATGGTGGCGGTATCAGCCTTGGGCATCCGGTAGGTGCCAGTGGCGCACGTATTGTGCTGCATCTGTTGCATGTTTTAAAGCGTAACCAGGCTAAACGTGGGATTGCCAGTCTCTGTATTGGAGGCGGGCAGGGTGGAGCGATGTTGCTCGAACGAGTTTAGGGGCGAGATCATGTCAGAAAAAGAGAATCTTCAGAATAATCACTGGCAACGTGTGGATGACGATGATGGCATCGTCTGGTTGAGTCTGGATAAGGCGGATGCGACAACCAATGTCTTGAGCTATGAGGTATTGGATGAGTTTGAAGCCGTGTTAAAACAGCTTCAAACAGAAAAACCCCGTGGTTTGATCATTCAGTCAAAAAAAGAGAGTGGTTTTATTGCGGGTGCGGATGTCAATGCGTTTAAAGAGATTAAAACTTATGAGGAGGCATTAGAGCTTATCCGTCATGGGCAAGCGGTATTTAACTGTCTGGAGCGGTTGAATATTCCGACTTTGGCACTGATTCACGGGTTTTGTCTGGGAGGTGGTCTGGAGTTGGCATTGGCCTGCGATTACCGCGTTGCAGATGAAAACCCTAAAACAAAGCTGGGTTTGCCTGAAGTGCTCCTGGGAATTCACCCCGGTTTTGGTGGATCAGTACGTTTGACTCGCTTGGTGGGTGCACCTGCGGCGATGAATATGATGCTGAGCGGTCGAGCCGTTCATGCGCGCCGCGCAAAAAAAATGGGTTTGGTGGATGCGGCTGTGCCACAGCGCCAGTTACAGCGAGCGGCTCGTCAGATCATCATGCAGCAACCTGCTGTCAGCAAAGCAAGTGGCTGGAAAATGTTGACAAATTATTCACCTGCGCGGCAGTTGTTGGCTCTGATATTGCGGCGGCAAGTTAAAAAGCGTGTTCGACCTGAGCATTACCCCGCACCCTATGCGTTGATTGATTTATGGGATCAGTATGGTGGTGATAAAAAGCTGATGATGCGTGAAGAGGCGGCTTCAGTGGCTCGCTTGATTATTGGTGAAACCGCACAAAATTTAGTGCGTGTTTTTTTTCTGCAAGAGCAACTTAAGTCACAAGGCAAAAAATCACTATTTACCCCTAAATATATTCACGTTATTGGCGGCGGTGTGATGGGTGGCGATATTGCGGCGTGGTGCGCACTTTGTGGTCTGCATGTCACGATACAGGATCGTCAGTATGAATCGCTGGCGCGTGTGATGCAACGAGCGCATGGCTTATTTAAGAAGCGCCTGAAACAACCCCGTTTAATCACCGAAGCTCTGGAGCGGTTAAGGCCTGACATGGAGGGCATAGGCTTATCTCGTGCAGATGTTGTGATTGAAGCCATTTTTGAAGATGTGGATGCGAAGCAGTCACTGTTTCGTGAAATAGAGCCACAGTTGAAGAAAGGGGCTCTACTTGCGACCAATACCTCCAGTATTCCGCTTGAAGTATTAGGGGAAGCACTGGAGAATCCTGAACGATTGGTCGGATTGCACTTTTTTAATCCTGTGGCCAAAATGCAGCTGGTTGAGATCGTGAGTGGAGCGTTAACTGATCCTGAGGCTGCGCTGCAAGCGGCGGCATTGACCCGTCATATCAATCGTTTGCCCTTGCCGGTGAAAAGTTCACCGGGGTTTTTAGTGAATCGTGTATTGATGCCGTACTTGCTGGAAGCGGTGACTTTGGAATCAGAAGGGGTTGCACCTGAAGTGATTGATGAAGCGGCGCTTGATTTTGGAATGCCGATGGGGCCTGTTGAACTGGCGGATACGGTTGGTCTGGATATCTGTTATTCCGTAGCGGGAATTTTGTCTGAGCAGTTGCAGGCTAAAGTTCCGGACCGGTTGGCTGAACTGGTTAAATCGGGTCATTTGGGTCGAAAAACGGGACAAGGGTTTTATCAATATAAAAAAGGAAAAATAGAGAAAAAACGCTGTAAAGCCAGTGATGCGACGATTCATGATGTGCAGCAACGTTTGATCAAACGTCTGCTGGATGAAGCCCATGCTTGTTTGGAGGAAGGTATTGTCAAAGATTCTGACCTGCTGGATGCAGGAATTATTTTTGGTACAGGATTTGCCCCGTTCCGGGGTGGGCCGATGTTTTATTCGCGATCCTGAATGAGGCATATTTTTGACACATCAAGGCGCATTGAAAGGTCATGTTGGTGCATAAATGAATAAAAATCAGATTATGTTTTTATTTGTTGTTGATAACATCTTGAAAAATAAGAATTAAAATTTCTGGTATATTTTTTGCTCTTACCTGTGTGTTGATTGTTAATGAGCAGGGAACAGAGATGAAAAAATCACTAAATGTTGTATTGAGTAAAGCGCTGGTGGGCAGTGCAATAATAGGTCTGACAACTGTGGGCTATATGCAGTCGGTGCAAGCCGACCCTTTCGCGGATGCGATGAGCTCTGGCAAAGCGACTGTTGATTTTCGTTTACGTTATGAAAGTGTTGATCAAACGGGAATCAGTGATAAAGCAAATGCCATGACTCTACGCTCTCGTTTATCTTATAAAACAGGTGATTTTCAGGGGTTCAGCCTTTTTATGCAGGGAGAGCATGTAAAGGCGCTGGTTGATGATTTCAACAGCAAAACGAATGGAAAGAAGAATTATCCTGTTGTTGCCGATCCGGCGACGAGCGAAGTTAACCAAAGTTATTTGGCTTATAACATGGCTGGTACCACTGTTAAATTGGGTCGGCAAGAAGTTATTTTTGATAACGCCCGTTTTATTGGTAATGTCGGCTGGCGTCAAAATGCACAATCTTTTGATGCATTGACCGTCGTTAATACTTCGTTAACAGATACAACTATTGTTTATGGTTATGTTAACAATGTAAATACGATTACTGGCGGTGATACTGATACAAAAACCCATTTAGTCAATGCATCATATTCTGGTTTGCCTATAGGTAAGGTCACGGGTTATGGGTATTTCCTTGAGTTAACTGATGCGCCTACTGAGTCTAACTCAACGTTAGGTCTGCGTTTTACGGGTGATACGGAAGTTGCCGAGGTGATCAAACTGCTTTACACCGCTGAGTTTGCATCTCAAAGTTCTTATAAAGACGGTGCTAGTACGATTGATGCAGATTACTTTCTGGGTGAATTCGGTGTTAAGGCATCAGGTATTACCGCAAAATTAGGTTATGAGGTGCTGGGTGGTGATGGAACTTATGCATTTGGTACGCCACTGGCAACAAAGCATGCGATGAATGGTTGGGCCGATAAGTTTTTGGTCACACCAGAAGATGGTCTGGTTGATCTCTCTTTTTCAATCAGTGGCAAGGTCAGTGGTGTGAAGCTGATGGCTGTTTATCGTAACTTCAGTGCTGACAATAGCAGTGATAAGTACGGCTCTGAAATTGATCTTGTTGCAATTAAGAAGTTTAGTAAAAACTATAAACTCCTGGCGAAATATGCAAGCTATAGTGCAGATACATATGCTACGGATACTGATAAGTTATGGTTGATGGGGCAGGCAACGTTTTAGTGTCATCTTATAAAAAATATTTTTATAACCGCATCTTAATAAAAAGGTTGCGGTTATAAAACTTTAAGCGCTGGTGTTATGTGTAGATTATGAGCTGCCTTACAAAATCCAGCATCAAAGGTATGGAGTATGTTTTCTCCACAAATACAAAGGTGTATAGCATCTGCAAAATCAGCACCTAATTTATACCACTCAAGGGCATGACCCACTTCCAGAGAGTTTTCTATCACAAGGTTTTTAGTCATCAAGGCATTTTCAAAAAACGTAGCAATATCACCACATGATTTTTTATAAATTGAACGTAATACCCACTCAGTTTCTAATAGCACTGTCCGTGAAATAAACACTTCATTTGAGTCAAGTAATTGCTCTGCAATTTCAGCTTGCCGATGGTCATCATTAACAGCGATGCGTACTAATAAGTTTGTGTCAAAAGCGATCATTGTCATACTCTACTGGCTTACATAATTGTTTGGTTGAAACAGGTTCACCTGTATGTTGTAAAAATCCACGTAGAGATTTTGCTGAAAGCTTTTTCTTTTCAGGTGGTTTTGTTGACAACATAATGCCATGCTCTGTTGTCAACAAAACCAGCTCTACACCCACTCCCCAATGTAGTGAATCACGAATATCCTTTGGGATGACAACTTGACCTTTGCTTGAGAGTTTTACTGTAGCAGCTAACATACGTTTATTCCCTGGTAAGAATTGTAGTAAGAATCTTTATTATGGTCAGATTGATGTTGAGTATCAAGCCTGTCTTTTGGTCGCTTTTAAAGATTAAAGTTATTGCTTTTTAAAAGGCTATACTTCCACTTTTTTATGCAATGCTTCAAGGTTCAATACTCTGATCACGTTTCCTTCTGTCTTGATCAATCCTTCATTATTAAGCTTTCGCAGTGTTCGAGAGAGTGTTTCCGGTTTTATAGAGAGCTGCGCAGCAAGCATCTGCTTGGATGTTAGAAGGTGAATTTCATCGTTATTTTCAGGCATGTTCAGTAATAGATAGTTAATCACTCTATCCGTGGCCGTTTGCAATGTTAATCGGTCGATCTCGTTAATATGTTTGTGCAGGCGCCTGCTCATATTGGTCATCAGGTGAAAACATGTATCTACGGAGTGCCTTAAAATTTCTTTGAAATCATGATTTGAAAAGCACCAGACTTCACCGCCTTCTATAAAATCTGCACTGACATGGTAGTGACGGGGTTTGCCAGCGAACATGATGGCTTCGGCAAAAGTTTGACCTGGTCTGGCCACTTCGATCACCTTCTCTTCTCCTGCCGGAGAGAGGCGATAGATTTTGACTAGACCTGCTTTTAACCAGAAAAAATGATTGGCATCTTCGCCTTGGGAAAAGAGTTGTTCACCACTTTTCATTCTTTTGATTTGGGTATTTTTCAGGGCTTGTTTTAGTTGCTGTTCGTCCAGCCCTGAGAATAAGGATGAGTTGTATAGCTGCTCTATGTCTGTTTTATTCCATTCCACCTTTAAATACCTCAAATATCTTTAATGGATATTGATGTTTGTACCGATAGCGCTTGATCTAGGTCAAGGAGAAAAGCCTGGTGATGCAGTTAAATGCTTAAACAATACAATAATACACAAAAGGAGAAGGATATGAGTGAACCTTTCACTAAATCCATGGCTCGCAATATCTTCATCGGCGGCGGACTGTTTTCATTCTTGCTGTTTGTTGGATTGACTGTTGACACCATGGAGCGACTGCCCGAACGTGACAATCGCCAAAATATTACCCCGGAGGTGGCTCTGGGCAAGAAAGTCTGGGAGGACAATAACTGTGTGGGTTGCCATACAATATTGGGTGAAGGAGCCTATTTTGCGCCTGAACTTGGGAATGTCTATCAACGTCTGGGGCATAGTACCGAAGCCATAAAAGTGATGATTAAGAGTCGTCCCGTTGAAGGCGTACCGGGTCGCCGTAGTATGCCGCAGTTTAATCTGACAGAAGAGGAGCTGGAGGGTATTGCACAATTCCTTAAGTGGACTTCTGAGATTAATACCAATAACTGGCCACCCAATATTCAGGGTTAAGGAGAGAGATCAATGCTTAAGTATCAATCACAAGCCGTTGCCAAGCCCTACTTTATTGCAGCTATCGGACTGTTCGTGGCGCAAATTTTATTTGGCCTGATCATGGGGCTTCAATATGTAATGGGCGATTTTTTGTTTCCGGAAATACCTTTTAATATTGCACGTATGGTGCATACAAATTTATTGATTGTCTGGCTACTGTTCGGTTTTATGGGGGCATCTTATTTTCTAGTGCCGGAAGAGTCCGAACGGGAGCTTCATAGTCCAAAACTGGCGCTGGCGCTGTTCTGGATTTTCCTTGTTGCAGGGGCATTGACAATTGTTGGTTATCTGGCTGTACCTTATGCAACGTTGGCAGAAATCACCGGAAATGATCTGCTGCCAACAATGGGACGAGAGTTTCTGGAGCAACCGACGATTACCAAAATTGGTATTGTCATCGTTGTTTTAGGTTTTATCTATAATATCGGTATGACAATACTGAGTGGTCGCAAGACGGTCGTGAGTGTTGTGCTGCTGACGGGCTTGGTCGGTCTGGCCGTTTTCTTCCTGTTTGCTTTTTATAATCCAACTAATCTGGTGCTGGATAAATATTTCTGGTGGTGGGTTGTTCATCTCTGGGTTGAAGGCGTATGGGAGTTGATTCTTGGTGCGATTCTCGCTTTTGTATTAATTAAAGTGACAGGGGTCGATCGGGAAATTATTGAAAAATGGCTCTATGTGATTATCGCCATGACTTTGATTACAGGTGTTATTGGTACTGGCCATCACTACTACTTTATCGGCACACCTGAATATTGGTTGTGGGTTGGTTCAGTCTTTTCAGCACTAGAGCCGATTCCATTCTTTATGATGACGTTGTTCGCATTCAGTATGGTAAATCGTCGCCGTAAAGATCATCCGAACCAGGCCGCTGTTCTATGGGCTTTGGGAACTGCAGTGACTGCATTTCTTGGTGCAGGTGTCTGGGGTTTTATGCATACGCTGGCTCCGGTCAATTATTATACGCATGGTACGCAGCTGACTGCCGCACATGGTCATCTGGCATTCTATGGTGCTTACGTTCTGATCGTATTAACCATCATCTCCTATGCAATGCCGCTGCTGCGTAATCAGGGTGAAGCCGCTCCCGCTAAAGCACAGAACCTGGAAAAACTTTCGTTCTGGTTGATGACCATTTCAATGGTGGTGATTACATTGTTACTGACGGGTGCAGGGATTATGCAGATCATGACTCAGCGAATGGCCGAAGAGCCCATGAGTTTTATGGCGGTGCAAGATAGTCTTGCCACTTTCTATTGGTTGCGTGTAATAGCGGGGCTTGTCTTCCTAGTGGGGTTGTTTACCTACATTGCCAGTTTTTTTGCCAAAGATAAAGCCGCACCTATGGCAACTAAATAATCAACAGAGGATCATATTGGGGGCGTATTTCACGCCCCCTTTCTTTTCATAGGAGCGTGTGACATGTTGAGTGAAGTGAGCGCATTAAGCAGCAGTGATGTTAAACAAATTCCGTTTTATAAAGCTCAAGCGAACGAAGTCACCTTGTTTGAGCATGCCTATAAGAATAAATTACCACTTTTGATTAAAGGCCCTACAGGTTGTGGTAAAACCCGTTTTGTTGAGCATATGGCCGCAAAGTTAGGGCGACCACTTTATACCGTGGCTTGCCATGATGATCTGACCGCTGCAGATTTAGTTGGGCGGCATTTGATCGGTGATGGCGAAACCGTCTGGTGTGATGGCCCTTTGACACGAGCGGTCAGGGAAGGGGCGATCTGTTATCTCGATGAGGTGGTTGAAGCACGAAAGGATACAACCGTGATTCTTCATCCATTAACGGATGACCGCCGGATTTTACCCCTTGAGCGCACAGGTGAACTGCTTCATGCGCCCGATGAATTCATGTTAGTGGTTTCATATAACCCAGGTTATCAGCATCTGTTAAAAGGGATGAAGCCCAGCACTCGCCAGCGCTTTTTGGCAGTAAGTTTTGATTACCCTGAAGCCGGTCTGGAAGTGCGAATTGTTCATCAGGAGTCAGGGCTTCCAGAAGAGAAGTCCAGGCAGTTGGTTGATTTGGCAAAAGCACTGCGTGCCCTGGATGGTTATGATCTGGAAGAGGGTGTTTCAACACGTTTGCTGGTTTATTGCGGCAGCCTGATTCAATCTGGCATGAATTTAAAAGAGGCTTGCAGAGCGGCCATTGTTGAACCGCTGACCGATGATCTGGAGACGATTTCAGGTTTGATGGAAGTGGTGGATGCCTGTCTGGGTGAATAAGGCGCACTGTTGATGCAGCTTCAACGCCTCAGAGGGTGGACTCGGTCTGGTTTCTTTTTACTCTTTTTGTTGGCACCACCGTTGGATCTTTTTCGCCTTGATCTGCTCAAGGGGCACTTTATTTTTCTGGGGATGAACTGGGAGTTTGGATTAGCCGCGCTGACGCAAGGTGAGCTGACTGCCACTGCTGCCGTATTAAAAATTATTACATTAGGATTTTTACCGCTCGTGCTTTTTGTCGGCGGTGGTATCTGGATTTCATGGAGATATGGGCGGCTCTATTGTGGCTGGTTATGTCCGCACTTTTCTGTGGTAGAGATGATTAATTCTTTGATGCGCCGAGCCAGCGGTCGTCCCAGTTTGTGGGACAATAAAAAGTTACCTGAAACCGAGTCGGATGGAACCACTTATCCTGAGAGAGGGTTTTATTGGTACTGGACGGGTTTGGCTATTATTGGGTTTTCATTTCTGTGGGCCGTCGTTTTACTGACCTACCTGTTGCCTCCGGCAATGATCTATTCGAACCTTTTGTCAGGTGAATTAACCCGTAATCAAGGGCTTTTTATTGGTGTGGCGACACTATTGTTTAGTCTGGAATTTCTATTGGCCCGGCATCTGTTCTGTCGCTTTGGTTGCGCGGTGGGGTTGTTTCAGAGTTTGGCCTGGATGATGAATGATCGTGCTTTGGTTGTGACTTTTGACCGAGATCGGGGTGACGCGTGTAAAACGTGTACTCAAGCGTGTGACAATACTTGCCCCATGCGATTGCAACCTCGCAAGAATAAACGCCATATGTTTACCTGTACACAGTGTGCTCGCTGTATTGATGCGTGTGAAAAAGTGCAAGCGCCAGGTGAAAGTTTATTACACTGGCGACAAGGTGATGAGAGCAGTGCGCAGTCAAATCGGCAAGCGCCGACTCACTTTAAATAACAGGTCAGGAACAGGGGGCACTGTATGGAAGAAGCTGTTGGAAAATATTGGCATCGTCTGATTACTCGTCATGCTCAAAATAGCTACCCTGGAGCGGCTGTTTATCTGTCAGGAGTCACAAAACCGATCTCCATCATGTTTCGGGCACTGGGAGGAGATGGAGGGCTTAAGATAGAAGCGGCGACTCCAAGAGAGCATGGCGCTCAGCGACACTGGTTACAGCGAGTTGCTGGCAGTCATAAAAAAGCGGCGCTGGCGTGGCGTGACCAGGAGACCTTGCGGTTGCCAGAAAAGCTTTGTCTCTACCCTTCGAGTGATCTGAATCGTGACCTCTATTTCTGGTTGGCAGCGCTGGCGGCTGTGGATATTGTAGAAAAGAGAGACTGGTTTGTTGATAACCAGCAACGCAGCTTGAAGATATTGCAGCAGTACCCTGGTATGCGTCAACGCTACCTTCGTTTGGCCGAAGCGGAGTTAAAGCGAAGAGTTTTACCCGAGCATCTATCAAAAGAAGATTTCGATCAGGAGCGCGCTATTTGGGCCGCACTGGCGGAGCCAGGAAGTCGGGAATACTTGCCAAAAGCAAAGCATTCGCCTCAGCCGGTTTATATCTGGTTATATCCCGATTTGAATGAAATAATTCAACGGCGGCACGAACCGGCCGAGAGTGATGACGATGAATCCAGCCCCGAAGGCGAAGCAAAAGAGAGTCAACAAAAGCACCGTTATCAGGCCGAACAGGTGGAGATGCCGAATGGTGAAGATGGCTTGATCACTGTTCGCTGGGAAAATATTTTCAGCTGGGCTGAATACATCAAGGTCAATCGCGCCACCGATGATGACGAAGATGAAGAGGCCGCTCAAAAAGCGGCCGATATGGATGTTTTATCTATCGCGCGTGATCAAAAGACGAGTGCATCACGCTTACGGCTTGATCTGGATCTGCCATCTGCGGAGTATGACGATGTTCCCTTGGCGGGCGAAGTCACTCTGCCCGAGTGGGATTGGCGCAAAGAAAAAATGTTGCCGGATCAGTGTGTGATTCGTCCGATGTTACCGCGTGATTCAGAACCCAGGCCATTGTCAGAAGCGTTGCAGCGTGTGGCACGTCGCTTGCGAGGGCAGTTTTCTGCGCTGGTACAAAATCGTATTTGGTTGCACGGCCAAAAGGATGGTAGCGAGCTGGATATGGATGCCTATCTGGATCACTATATTTCGTGTAAAACAGCCACAGCTGCGGAGGAGTCAGGGCTCTATCGTGATCTGCGTCAAAATCAGCGTGATATCGTCACCTTGATGCTGGCTGATCTGTCACTCTCTACGGATGCCGCTGTCAACAATGAGCAGCGTGTGATTGATGTGATTCGCGATACTCTGCTGCTCTTTTCGGAAGCTCTTTCCGCATGTGGTGATCGTTATGCTCTATATGGCTTCTCATCTCGCAAGCGGGAGCAGGTGCGTTTTTATCATCTCAAACAGTTTGAAGAGAGATATAACGATCAGGTGCGGGGGCATATTCAGGCGATTCGTCCCGGTTACTACACACGAATGGGTGCAGCCATCCGTCATTCAGGGAATATTCTCAGCAAGCAAGCGGCAACGAAACATCTGATGCTGATTCTGACCGATGGCAAGCCAAATGATCTGGACAAATATGAAGGTCGCTATGGTGTGGAGGATACTCGCAAGGCAATTTTGGAGGTCAAGCAGCAAGGCTTGATTCCTTTCTGTATTACGATTGATCACAAAGCCGATGATTACTTGCCACATATTTTTGGTAAAAACGGCTATGTCGTGGTGCGTGATCCGAAGGAGCTTCCGCAAAAAATATTAGGTCTTTATGCGCGTTTGACGGGTTAGGCATTAAGCTATATCAATTAAATGTAGAGGTTTTAAATGAAAAAAAAAGAGATCGAAGAGTACCTTTCAAAATTTAAAGGCTCTGAAGGAGGTTATCCATTTGGCCCAGAAGCTTTGGTATTTAAGGTGATGGGAAAAATGTTTGCTCTTGTATCTCAGCAGGAAGAGACACCACGAGTTACGTTAAAATGCTCACCCGCTGATGGTGAGGTTCTGGTGAGTCAGTTTGATTCAGTTATCCCCGGTTATTACATGAATAAAAAGCATTGGATTACAATTTCTTTAAATGGAGATCTATCGGGGGAGATGATTCGTGATTTGTCGAGTGAGTCATACCACTTGGTGGTAAGTAAGCTCACAAAAACGGATAAGAAAAAACTTGAAGAGAGTCAATGAAGCCAGAAATTCATAGCCTGGATTGTTGATAAATTTGTTTTTAGCGTAATATTGTATAGTAATATAAAAATATTACGCTATAATTTGTTTTGTTATGGTAAATAGAGCTGTATATGATTTTCTAAGAAAAAAGTCCGAATCAAAATTTGGTCGTATCACTATATTGACGGGGGCTCGGCAAACCGGAAAAACAACACTCGTAAAAGAGCTCTTTCCTGATTTTGACTATATATCCCTTGATGATCCTGTTACCCGACCAGACTTTGCAGTTTTGTCTGCCACTCAGTGGTATGAGCAATACCCCATTGTTATTTTGGATGAAATCCAAAAACTACCTCAATTGGTTGAATCCGTAAAAGCAGTTTATGACCAATTTCCTGATGCACGCTTCGTTTTATTAGGCTCCAGTCAAATTCTGTTACTGGAACAAGTTAAGGAGAGCCTTGCTGGTAGAGTCGCTTTAATTGAACTTTACCCACTAACATTGCCAGAAAGGTTAACCTCTTCATGGAGTGATGAGATTAAACCGTCCAAATTGATACAGTTTCTTAATGATCCAGTTAATACAGCCTGCTTTAAAGGGATTCCACAAATGGATCAACGTTATGCGCAAGCCGAAGCTGAATTTCAAAAATACCTGAATTATGGCTCCATGCCCGCTATTGTTGATGATTCACTGGAACATGCAGAGAAACGTGACTGGTTATATGACTATATTAGTACCTACCTGCAACGCGATATTCGTGACCTTGCCAATCTCCGGGAGCTGGAGCCTTTTGTTCGTGCACAAAAAACCTTAGCCTCATTAACATCTCAGCTGCTGAACATCAGCACACTGGCAAAGCAGGCGGGCATTACGAATATTACTGCCAAACGATTCATTAATTATTTGGAGCTCAGCTATCAAATGATCCTGCTGCCTCCTTGGTTTCGTAATCAAAATAAACGCTTGTCCAAATCACCTAAAGTCCACTTTCTTGATCCTGGAATCCAGCGTGTACTGTTATCACGATCAGGAGAGTTAACAGGTGGAGAGTTTGAAAGTGCAGTTGTTTCAGAGTTTTTTAAGCAGATTAAAAATAGTCGACTACTTATTGAGTGCTATCACCTGCGCACACTAGACGGTAGAGAAGTTGATCTATTGTTGGAGCTTGAAGAAGGCTATATTGCGGTTGAAATAAAGAAGAGCCAACATATATCATCATCTGATGCAAAACATCTGCGTAAGCTTGCTGATATTTTGGATAAGCCTTTATTGCATACCTTACTTGTATCAAATGACACACGTATTCAGACTTGGGATGATGGCGCAATTACTGCACTTCCAGCAGCATGGCTACTTACATAAAGCTAAAGTTTCACGGTTTGGTTTATTTGCTTGATTCGAAGAGCTCTTGAAAATTGTTGGCTCTCTATGCACGTTTTACAGATCAAATAGACCATTACACTTTTGGCATAACCAGATGAAATTTTGTAGTATACGATTTATGAGAATCGTTACTGCTATGGGCCCTCGCTGTGGAACTTCATTCGTAATGCAGCAATGCGTCAAGGCGGGGTTTCCGGTGAATGGTGTCGCATTCGTAAACGAGGTATTAACACCGAAGGCTGGAAATCATAAAGGTTATTATGAAATGTATGGTGAGCCTAAAGCTGGCCAGATTCAAAAGGTCTGGCCAGCGCAACTCAGCCAGGTTGACCCAGAAAATATTACAGCTTTGTTAGTGCTCGATCGACGCGATAAAAAAGCGCTATTTGCTTCCATGCAGAGACAGGCGCAACGTGAAAATATGAACTATCCGGTTGAACAGGCCTATGAAGAGATTAGCCAGACGTTGCGTGACTATCTGAAAAAGACGGATGTTAGTTTCAAACAGGTTTATACAGAAGAGTTGAATGACAGGATTGATGAAGTTTTGGCCTATTTGGCTCCTGAATTTAGGCGTGCAAAATATCGTATCCCTTAGAAATATTATCTGTTTTTTGTGAAAATTCATCGGGTGGTTAGAGATAAACAGGCTTGGATTTTTAATTAAGTTCGGATTCAGTTATGATTTAGTTCGGTTTTGTCAAGGGGATTTTACCCTTTTGATAGTTTTTTCTGAGGGATTAGTAAGCTTCAGGTGTACTGGTAAAATTTTACATGCCAAAATATATTGTTTATGAGCAACCCATAAGTGAACGCATAAGGGTTTTTCTTCGCCTTGAATCCCTATTTGATCAGATGAGTTACCACGAACGGGGTGGGAGCTCTTGGGATAGTGCTGCTGTTTTGTCGGGCATTCTTGATGTTAAGGCTCTGTTTTCTCGTTCGGATCTTAAAATTGAAATTGTTAAAGAACTTGATAGGCAGATCGCTACTTTAGGTAAATTGGTAAAAAGCCCTGAAGTGAATCGAGAGCAGCTCGATAAAACGTTAAAAGAGTTTGAGCGTTTAGCGAAGCGGTTATACGTTTTGCCTTCTCAGCAGGGGCCGCAGCGTAATGAGTTTTTCAATGCAATTCAGCAAAAAGGTTGCATGACAGGAGGCTCTTGTGTTTCTGACTTACCTATTTATCACTTTTGGTTGATGCAGCCTTCAGAGCGCCGCAGGCAGGATTTACTACAATGGCAGCAAGGGTTTGATGTGATACGGCAAGCGATAGAGTTAATTTTACGTACCATTCGTAACAGTGGTACGCCGCAAAATAAAATAGCAGAATCAGGTTTTTTTCAATATACCCCTGATACCAGTACTCAACTGATTCGTATTTTGTTGCCAGAGAGTTCACCTTATTACACGGAAATGAGTGGTGGTAAACACCGTTTCAGTGTGAATTTTATGAAGGCTTCATTCAGTGAACGTTCTGAAAAGTCATCAGAAAATATTGAGTTTCAGCTCAGTTGTTGCATGCTATGAATAATAAGGAAGTTTCTTGCCCTGTCTGTCAGAAAAAAATAATATGGTCTGCCGATGAGTTATGGCGTCCGTTTTGCTCTGAGCGGTGTCAGTTGATTGATCTGGGTAAATGGGCTGATGGTAGCCATGCAATTGCGGGTGAAGAGCTTGTAAATCCAGATCTGGATCATTCCGCCAGTGAGTTAAATAACTATAAATATTGAGTAAAATAGTTGCTTTATCTATGATGCTATTTTTCAAGGATAGCATGCTACACTGGCCTTCTTATTTATCATAAACGCACTGCAAAGCTTCATGACTGATCGTACCACTCGTATTCGCGAGATACCCTACAACTATACCTCTTTTAGTGACCGTGAAATTGTGATTCGCTTTCTTGGTGAGGCGCATTGGAATGTGCTTAACCAGTTGCGGGATTCTCGTAAAACGGGTCGTTCAGCACGTATGCTGTTTGAAGTACTGGGCGATATGTGGGTGGTGTCTCGTAATCCGTTTATTCAGGATGATCTGTTAGAGAGCCCCAAACGCTGGGAATCTTTGAACCATGCCTTGCATCATCGGCTGGATCAAATTGTGGCATGGGCGGATAAAAACCCATTGGCACTGGGTCTGGTCGATGCGACGCGTGATGCGGTTCTGCTATTTGAAAAACAGATTCAAGAGCAACGGGTTTTACGTAAACTCACGTTAAAACGTCTGGCACATATTACACGTAAAGATAATATTGATTTCAGTGGTCAGGCGCGTGTGGCTCATGTGACGGATGCTTCTGACTGGCGTGTTGAATACCCTTTTGTTGTGCTGTGCCCCGATAGCGAAGATGAAGTGATTGCTCTGGTCAAGGCATGTATTGAACTGGGGCTGACCATCATTCCAAGAGGTGGCGGCACAGGATATACCGGCGGGGCTGTGCCTCTGTATACAGACAGCGCTGTGATTAACACTGAAAAACTGGAAGCATTGTCTGAAGTTCAAATGAGCGAGCTTCATGGCGTGACCTCGCCTGTTGCGACGGTGCGAGCAGAAGCGGGTGTTGTGACGCGGCGTGTGGCGCAGCGAGCTGAATCCGGCGGGTGGGTTTTTGCGGTTGATCCGACCTCCCAGGATGCTTCAACCATTGGTGGTAATGTCGCCATGAATGCCGGTGGCAAAAAGGCAGTGATGTGGGGTACAACGCTGGATAATCTGGTGTCATGGCGGATGGTGACACCTGATGCCGAGTGGCTGGATGTTGAGCGCTTAAATCATAATCTGGGGAAAATTCATCTCGAAGAGTGGGTTGAGTTTCGCGTGACTTACCGCTCTCCTGATCGTAAAAAAGTATTAAGAGAGCCATCAGTCATCCGTATTGCGGGCACTGAACTGCGTAAAAGTGGTTTGGGCAAAGATGTGACGAATAAATTTTTGGGCGGCTTGCCGGGTGTACAAAAAGAGGGCTGCGATGGTCTGATCACTTCGGCGGTGTTTGTGCTGCATCGTATGCCCAGGTTTATTCGCACGGTTTGTCTGGAGTTTTTTGGTGATGATCTGGGAGCGGCAGTGCCTGCGATTGTAGAGATTAATGAGTATCTGGATCAACATGATGCAGTTTCACTGATCGGGCTGGAGCACCTGGATGAACGCTATGTGCAGGCAGTGGGCTATACCAATAAAAGTACACGTTCCGGACTGCCTAAAATGGTGTTGTTGGCAGATATTTCAGGTGATGATGAAAATAGTGTGGCCGAGGCCGCTTCTTCAGTGGTTCGTCAAGTGGCAGCGCGGGGTGCGGAAGGTTTTATTGCCGTCAGCCCGGAGGCGCGTCGGCAGTTTTGGTTAGATCGCGGTCGTACCGCTGCAATTGCTGCACACACCAATGCGTTTAAAATTAACGAAGATGTGGTCATACCTCTGCCGCGATTGGCTGAATATAACGAAGGTATTGAACGCATCAATATCGAATACTCCATTAAAAACAAGCTCAACACACTGAACGCTGTGATCCAGTATCTTGAAGGCGATATGCCTGAATTAGTCACAGCCAAAGATTATGAGGCCAGTTCGGAAAATGATGCCATTGTTGCTGCAAAAAAAGAGGCGGCACTTCAGCATCTGTTTAAGGTACAGCAGCGTTGGTTGAAATTTCTCGAAAATTTTGACGCGCCTGTGATCAATTTTCCAGAGTTGTTTGATAAAACGTTACATGGTGATCTGGACTTCGATGAGAGCCTGATAAACTTGTTATTAAAGCGTAGCGTTCGCATCTCTTATCGCAAAGAAGTTGAAAAACCATTGAAGGAATTTTTCAGCGGTTTCGCTTTGGAAGCAGTGCACGATAAACTGGATGCGATTCATAAACAGTGGCGCTCAGGTCGCCTGTTTGTTGCGACGCACATGCATGCCGGGGATGGCAATGTGCATACCAATATTCCGGTCAACTCCGATCATTACAAAATGATGCACGAAGCTGATCAGATTGTTGATCGTGTAATGGCGTTGGCAACAGCACTGGGTGGCGTGATTTCCGGTGAGCACGGCATTGGTCTGACCAAAATGAAGTATCTGGATGAAAGCAGTGTGAGTGCTTTTGCTGACTATAAACAGGCGATCGATCCCAAAGGCATTTTTAATCGCGGAAAGTTGATGAAAGGCTCGGGGCTGGATGATGCCTATACGCCTTCGTTGCGTCTGTTGCAGCAAGAAGCGTTGATTATGGAAGCCAGCGAATTGGGCGCGCTGAATGATGATATTCGTCACTGTCTGCGCTGCGGCAAATGCAAACCCGAATGTACAACGCATGTGCCGCGCGCTAACCTGCTCTATTCACCACGTAACAAAATTTTAGCGACGGGTCTGATTATCGAAGCGTTTCTCTATGAAGAGCAGACACGGCGTGGTGTTTCCAAACGGCACTTTGAAGAGATGAATGATCTGGCGGATCACTGTACGATTTGCCATCGCTGCCTTCCACCTTGTCCGGTCAATATTGATTTTGGTGATGTGACGGTTCGTATGCGTAAAATTTTGAAAGCACATGGCGAGCGTAAGACCACCTTAAATGCAAAGCTGGGGATCTCTTATCTTAATGCAACCAAGCCCGCGACGATCAGATTTATGCATAAATCTGTAATTTTGGGAGGCTATGCTGCGCAGCGTCTGGGTTATAACGCACTTGGGCCAAAAGGCAAACAAAGAAAGCTCTTGCCTGAAGCAACCACAAAGCCGATGTCACTTAAAAGGCAAGTGATTCATCTGGTTAAAAAACCATTGCCGGGTCAATTACCAAAAAAAACAACCCGTGAAATGCTGGGTCTAGAAGATAGTAAAGTCGTGCCAATTTTGCGTGATCCAGACAAGATTGATGCAGATAGTGAATCTGTTTTCTATTTTCCGGGTTGCGGTTCTGAGCGCCTGTTTGGTCAGGTTGCTCTGGCCACGTTAGCGATGCTGTTTGATGTGGGAGTGCAGACGGTGATTCCACCCGGATACCTCTGTTGTGGTTACCCGCAAACATCATCAGGAGATGAGAAAAAAGGGCAGCAGATCAGCACAGATAATCGAGTGCTGTTTCACCGCATTGCCAATACACTGAATTATCTGGATATTAAAACAGTGATCATTTCATGTGGTACATGCATGGATCAACTGTTGAAATATGAGTTTGAGAAGATATTTCCAGGTTGTCGCTTGCTGGATATTCATGAGTTTTTAATGGAAAAAGGCGTGAAGTTTGAAGGTGAGACGGGTGTGCAATACCTCTATCACGAACCGTGTCATACCCCTATGAAAATCCATAACTCACTGGAAGTGGCAAGTTCATTAATGGGGCAGCCTGTGGCATTGAGCGATCGCTGTTGTGGTGAAGCCGGTACTTTTGCCATCGCACGGCCTGATATTTCGACGCAAGTTCGTTTTCGAAAACAGGAGGAGTTGCAGAAAGGCATCAAAGAATTGACGGGGCAACCACATGCAGCAAAAGGCAAGGTCAAGGTGTTGACATCATGCCCTGCATGTCAGCAAGGCTTGTCTCGATACGGCGATGAGACGGGCGTGACGACCGACTATATTGTAGTGGAATTGGCTAAATACCTTCTGGGTGAGGCGTGGCAAAAGGATTTCGTTAATAAAACGCAGCAAGGTGGCATTGAACGCATACTGTTGTAAGAGGTGATATAAATGAGTGATCTGGTTCGGTTTGGTGTATCGATTAGTGGTGATTTGTTAGAGTATTTTGATGACCTTATTAAAAGAAGAGGCTATAACAACCGCTCTGAAGCCATTCGTGATCTGATTCGTGAGCGAATGGTTCAGGAAGAGTGGGGGACAGAACAGGAGACGGTCGGCACGATTACAATCGTATATGATCATCACTCGCGAGATCTCTCTTCAAACCTGACACATATTCAGCACTCCTTTGTTGGTGATATTATCTCTGTTTTGCACGTTCACCTGGATCATAATAATTGCCTGGAGGTTTTGGTGGTTAAAGGTCAGGGAAAGCAATTGCAAGAGCTTTCGGATCAGTTAGCCAGTATTCGCGGTGTGAAATATGGCCGTTTAACGATGGCAACGACAGGGGAGATGATGCCTTCATCTGGCGGGGATCACTCACATCAAGGGCACAAACATGATCATCCGTGATAAACAGTGGTTTACCGAAGAGTTCAAAGATGATGGCGCTGCATTTTCAATAAAAGTTCGGCATAAAGTGCATGATGAAAAAACGCCTTATCAACATATAGAGATATACGATACCGAGCATTTTGGCTATTTGATGGTCATTGATGGCTTTGTCATGCTGACGACGCGTGACAATTTTATCTATCACGAAATGCTTTCTCATCCGGCTCTATTTACTCACTCATCTCCAAAAAAAGTGCTTGTGATCGGCGGTGGTGATTGCGGTACGTTGCGTGAGGTTTTAAAACACCCATGTGTTGAAGAGGCTTGGCAGGTTGAGATTGATGAACAGGTGACGCGCCTCTCGGAACAATATTTTCCTGAACTGTGTGAATCTAACAGTGATCCGCGTGCTCACTTCTATTTTGGTAATGGTATTCAATGGATGAAAGATGCACAGGCAGCAAGTTTCGATATTGTCATCGTCGATAGCACCGACCCTGTCGGCCCTGCAAAAGGGCTTTTTTCCAAAGCATTTTATCGTGACTGTTTTCGTGTTCTGACGGATGATGGCATCGTTGTTCAGCAAAGTGAATCCCCTCTGTTTCATCAGAAAATTATTGCAGATATGCATCATGCAATGCAGGGCGCGGGTTTTTCTTGCATACATACGCTGAATTTTCCTCAATGCGTTTACCCTTCCGGTTGGTGGAGTGCGACATTAGCGAGTAAATCGTCAGTATTGACGGAGTTCAGGCGGGAAAACGCAAAAAACAAACCCTTTGCTACACGTTATTATAATGCTGAGATTCATCAAGCCGCACTTGCTCAGCCTGAGTTTTTTGCTGAATTTATTTAGCCTGGTTCTAAAGATTGGGAAATATTCAACACACCATTGTAGAGCATCAGAGCACTGCCATCATACTATTCGATTCGCAGCTTGAAGTTGTGTTTATGAATTCAGCGGCTGAGGTGATGCTGGGCGTGAGTATCAGACAAGCCAAAGGGTATCGGCTTGAGCAGTTTTTACCCGAAGTTACCGATTTGATTAATATACTGCAACATACACTCGATAGTGGCCAGCGCTTTACTGAGCGAGAAGTTATTTTTTGCAGTTTTGATTTACAAAGCATAACTGTCGATTGCACAGTCACACCTGCGGATAAAGTGGATGATAACCAAACACTGATAATGGAGTTGCAGCAGATTGATCACCATTTAAGAGTCACCAAAGAGGCCAACTTGCTGGCACAACAACAAGCCAGCCATGATGTGGTGAGGGGATTGGCGCACGAAATCAAAAATCCACTGGGTGGATTGCGTGGTGCAGCCCAATTGCTCGAAAGAGAGCTTGAAGATATTTCACTGAAAGAGTATACGCAAATTATTATTGGTGAAGCCGATCGTTTGCGTAATTTAATAAACCGTATGCTGGGACCAAATACTTTGCCTTCAAGAGAGCGTGTGAATATTCATCAGCTTTTGGAGCATGTGAGCCGTCTGGTAGAAGCAGAACCTGAATTTTCCCGGGGAATGACTATTGAGCGTGATTATGATCCAAGTATCCCGGACTTGCTCTGTGATTCAGATCAGCTCATTCAAGCATTACTGAATGTGATTCGAAATGCAGCACAAGCTCTGGAAGGAAGTGGGCGGATTATTATAAAAACCCGTGCCTGCCGCCAATTTCATATTGGTCATCAACAGCATAAACTGGTGCTGCGAATTGATATTGTTGATAATGGACCTGGCATTTCGCAAGAGATGCTGGAAAAAGTTTTTTTTCCTATGATTACCGGCCGAGCCGATGGAACCGGGCTTGGGCTTTCTATCGCACAATCATTAGTGAATCAACATGGAGGTTTGATTGAGTGCGCAAGTGAGCCAGGTAAAACAGCTTTTACTCTGTTATTACCCTTGGAGAATTTGAATGGCTAAAGTTGCAAGCACGATTTGGGTTGTTGATGACGACGACTCTATTCGCTGGGTTTTGGAGCGTGCACTGGGCGGTGCCAATTTTTCTGTTCGTTGCTTTGAAAATGCAGAGGATATGCTGGATCAATTGGTGTTATCTCAACCGGATGCCATTTTTTCTGATATACGAATGCCTGGAATGGATGGTTTGACGTTGCTGGATAGAGTCAGTGAACAGTATCCTGATCTGCCCGTGATTATTATGACGGCTCATTCTGATCTGGATAGTGCCGTATCGACGTATCAAAAAGGGGCTTTTGAGTATCTGCCCAAACCATTTGATATTGATGATGCGATAGAGCTGGCAGGGCGAGCTGTTAATCAGCGGCGGCAAAAGAGAAGTGCACAAAAATCTTTGTCTGACTCTAAAGTACCCGACATTATTGGTGAAGCGCCCGCAATGCAGGAAGTTTTTCGAGCGATCGGTCGTCTGGCACGTTCTCATGTGACTGTTTTGATTACAGGTGACTCAGGAACGGGTAAAGAGCTGGTAGCTCGTGCGTTGCATCGTCATAGTCCACGATCAAACAAGCCGATGATCGCATTAAATACGGCAGCAATTCCTCGTGATTTGTTGGAGTCTGAGCTGTTTGGCCATGAACGGGGAGCATTTACAGGGGCGCAAAATCAACGTCAGGGGCGTTTTGAGCAAGCCGATGGTGGCACGCTGTTTCTCGATGAGATCGGGGATATGCCAGCCGAGTTGCAAACGCGCCTGTTACGTGTATTGGCCGATGGTGAGTTTTATCGTGTGGGAGGGCGCACACCGGTTAAAGTTGATGTGCGTATTATTGCAGCAACGCACCAAGATCTGGAGCAGCGTGTAAAAGATGGACGTTTTCGTGAAGATCTGTTTCATCGCTTGAATGTGATCCGAATTCAAATCCCGCATTTGCATCAACGCAAGGAAGACATTCCTCAGCTAGCCCGATTTTTTTTGAAAAAAAGTGCGGCCGAACTTGATGTTGAAGCAAAAGTACTTGATAAAGATGTAGAGAATTTTTTAAGTCATCTTGACTGGCCCGGTAATGTTCGCCAGCTTGAAAATACGTGTCGCTGGCTGACCGTGATGACACCGGGGAAAGTGATTCATCAGGATGATTTGCCAGCACAATTACGCGAAGTTCGTGAAATAGAGCGCGGTAAACAGTCACCCTGTTGGGAAAGTGAGTTTCGTGAGTGGGTTGAGTACAGTTTGAAGTCGGGTCAAACAGACCTGGTCAACGAAGCGATCCCGGCACTGGAGCGCATTATGCTGGAAACGACACTGCAACATACTCGGGGTCGTCGACAAGAAGCCGCAAAGCTGTTGGGTTGGGGGCGTAATACTCTGACACGGAAAATTAAAGAGCTCGGATTAGAGGGGTAACTCCTTTTTTGCGGGTGGCATCAATATCGCGTAAAATGGCCTTGCTGTTTACCTGGAGCGCTTTATGTTTACGCAATGTCAGCACTGTGAATCTCGTTTTGAAATAGATATTTCCCAGCTAAAAGTAGCATTGGGTGTAGTTAATTGTGGCCGGTGTAAAAAAGAGTTCAATGCGCTTGAAACTTTGCATGATGAACAAGTTGGTGATGCTGTGTCGAATGTCGATGTGGGTAATAATGTTCCACAATTAAATAAAAAAGCACCTCCTTTGATTAGCCATGATTTGAGTGATGAATTAATTGCATCAACTGAAACTAACGAGCCTGAATGGGTTGATATTTCTGTTCAAAATGATAGCCAGTGGGGTGCCAATGATGAAAGTATCAACGGTGAAAAAGGTGATATTGATCTTGAGACAGTGATCAACGAAGAGTGTGAAATATTAAATAAAGCTCCAGCATTGGAAGTAAAAAGCCAGGAGAACATCACTGATACACCACCCCCTTTGATTGAGGGTGCTTTTTCTCTGCTGAAAAATTCGCCCACACCAGAAGTTATAGAAAATAATGATATAAAACCCGAAAAAAAAGATAGTATTGAAAAACTGGAAATTTCAGAATCTTTGCTGGATAAACTGGAAGATGATGCAGATGAGTTTGTATCAAGGGAGTCCGGATCGAATACTCTGGGCTGGAGTGTTGCAATTGTTGTCATGATTGCTCTTCTTGCTTTTCAGTATGTTTATGCTGCGCGCAATCAATTGGCTGAACACGATGGCTTGAGAGCGCCGCTGGAAACGATGTGTTCGGTATTAGGGTGCAGCATCCCGCTGAAAAAATCTGTTGATCAAATTCAGTTGCTGCATAAAAGTGTGCAAGGACACACAAATGTAAAGAATGCACTGGTTGTCAGTGCTACTTATATTAATAATGCCCCTTTTATTCAACCCTACCCTATCCTGGAACTTGTACTTTCTGATATTGAGCAGCAGGTTGTTGTGAGCCGTCAATTTTACCCCTATGAATATCTGGTGAATAAAGAGTCAATTGAAGCGGGAATATCACCTAAAGTTTCTGCTCAGGTGCTTTTGGAAATTGTAGATCCAGGCAGGGATGCAGTAAACTTTGAATTTAATTTTTTATAGCCTGTTTTCAGCAACGACTTATGCAGTTATATGCCCAGTTTTCAGATAACTATATTTGGTTGATTCGTAGTGAGAAATACAGCTCCAGAGTTATTGTTGTTGATCCTGGAGAAGCAGAGCCGGTTATTGACAAATTAAACAGACTCTCTCTAATACCTGTTGCAATATTTATTACACATGGCTGCCATGATCATATCGATGGTATTTCAGATTTGTTGGCGTTGTATGATATCCCGGTTTATGGCTCAACTATTGAACATATTCCAGGGTTGAGCCATCCGGTTATCGAAGGTGATGTTATAAATATCTCTGGTGTCGAGCGCCCTTTTAAAGTGCTTGATACTCCAGGGCATACGGCGGGTCATATTACTTATTATGGAGATGGCGAGGTATTTTGTGGCGATACCTTGTTTGGTGCTGGATGCGGACGAATATTTAATAGCACACCGGAGCAGCTTTACTCTTCACTTCAAAAAATAGCCACACTACCTGATTCAACCCTTATCTATTGCTCTCATGAATACACTCTTAAAAATTTGAACTTTGCCGCAAAAATTGAGCCGTATAATGCCGCTATTCAAAGTAGATTGAAGAGTGCATATAGGGTTCAGATTGAAGGTAAGCCTACGGTACCTTCAACCTTGCTTTTGGAGAAAGCGACAAATCCTTTTTTACGCTGTCATATTCCAGAAGTTGTTGCCGCTGCAGAAGCTTTCGCCGGTAAGCGTTTGAGTACAGACAATGAGGTCTTTATGGTGCTCCGGTTTTGGAAAGATACGCAATAATATGCTTTTAATAATAGTATCAGCAGTACGGAGTGCTTACGCTATGTTGCGTTCAAAAGTTTTAATCAGCGGTATTTTTCTCGGCGCTATTACGGGGTGCAGTCAGCACTATCTGACCTCTCTTGAAACTTCTGATCTGCTGCATGAATCAGTGGATGACATTATCTCGCCAACAAGAACGGGATCAAGCGTTTATCCATGGCCGAGTGAACGGCCTGCAGGAATAGAGCAATGCAGTGATCATAATACTCCAGTGGTTGCAAAAGAGATAAATATAACGGTTGATGAGCCCGCAGTTGCTCCACTATTAAGTCTGTGGTCACGTATGCGTTCCGGATTCTCTTTGGTGGATTACGAGCACCCTGAAGTTCAAAAAAATATCAAGTGGTTTACAGATCGACCACTTCATATGGAGCGACTGGCAAAACAGGCAGCGCCCTATCTCTATTATATTGTTGATGAAATAGAAAAGCGTAACATGCCACTTGAAATAGCTCTGCTTCCTGCAATTGAGAGTGCTTATCAACCTTTGGCTCATTCTCACCTTTCTGCTTCCGGCTTATGGCAGTTTATGCCTGCAACGGCACGCCATTATGGTTTGGAGATGAACTGGTGGTATGACGAGCGGCGTGATGTGAAGGCTTCAACACAAGCAGCCTTGGGCTATCTTCAAAAACTACATAAGACCTTTGATGGTGATTGGTTGTTGGCTCTGGCCGCTTACAATGCAGGTCAAGGTAATGTTCGTAAGGCATTGAGAAAAAATAAGCAAGAAGGAAAAGAGCAAAACTTTTGGGCTCTAAACTTACCTGTCGAGACAAAAAATTATATTCCAAAGCTATTGTCATTAAGTCAAATTATTGCGGACCCTGATCATTATGGTATTAAGCTGATAGATATCGAAAACAGTCGCTATTTTTCTGAAGTGAAAATAGATGATCAAATTGACCTTGCACTAGTGGCCAGCTTGTCTAACGTTCCACTTGAACAGGTTCGCCGTTTAAACCCGGCCTTTAAACGATGGGCGACAAACCCGGGCGGTGAGCATGATTTGCTTTTACCGGTTGATAAGATTGAAAAATTCAAAGAAAAGCTTGCGGCCATACCAAAAGAGCAACATGTGCGCTGGGCGCAGCATAAAATTCGTTCGGGTGAAACTTTGGGGCACATTGCTCAAAAATATCAGATAAGTGCTTCACTGTTACGTCAAGTGAATCGCCTTGAGAGTAGTAAAATCCGTGCCGGAAAAATGTTAATGGTGCCAGTAAGTGTTCAGGAATCTGGGCAGAAGGTAGTTCACGTAGTGAGCCGGGGCGATACACTATGGGACCTTGCTAAGGCCTATAATGTGAGTGTGAACAAGATTGTAGACTGGAACAAACTTTCCAGAAAAAGCATATTGCGTCTTGGGCAACAGGTGGTTGTCTGGGTTAAGCCCGGCCGGGCTTAATCTGGTTGTTTGTTACTTTAAGGAACGTGCACTTCATCACTTCTACGCCATAGTTGCAAAAGTTATTTCGTGAACGTTCCTAAGAACTCAATACCTAAACGAGTCGCAACCTCTTCATAAGCTTCGATAACATCACCTAATCCCTGGCGAAAGCGGTCTTTATCCAGTTTTTTTCGGGTTTCAACATCCCATAGTCGGCAGCCATCCGGTGTAAATTCATCGCCCAATATGACTTCGCCCTGGAATAGACCAAACTCCAGTTTATAGTCAACCAATAATAAACCAGCCTCCCGAAAGAGTTGGGTAAGAACATCGTTAATTTGAAAAGTGAGGGTTTTCATTTGCTCGATATGCTCATCTTTGGCCCAGCCAAATGAACGAATATGATATTCGTTAATCATCGGATCGCCCAGCTCATCATCCTTTAGAAAAAACTCAAAAGTGGGTGGTGTGAGTGTGATTCCTTCTTCCACGCCCAGGCGTTTGCAAATGCTGCCCGCTGCAATATTGCGAACGACGCACTCAACAGGGAACATTTCAAGGTTCTTGACAACGGATTCATTACTCGATAGCAGTTTTTCGTGGTGTGTTTTGATGCCTGCTGCTTCGAGTTTTTGCATGATAAATGCATTAAATTGATTATTTACAGCACCTTTGCGTGAAAGGCTCTCGACCTTTTTACCATCAAAAGCGGAGGTGTCATCGCGAAAGTTCAGTATCAGTAAATCCGGGTCATCGGTCGTGAATACGGATTTAGCTTTGCCAGCATAAAGTTCTTTTTCAATTTTCATAATAGTTGATTTTTTCTGAATTCAGGATTGAAATTTAGGTAAGGGGGATAACGTTCTCCAATAATTTTCGAACATCCTCCATGCCTGTCAGTAGCACTCGCTCAATATCAGTCATGGAGATACTGTCGTCACCTTTGCCCGCCGCCAGATTCGCAACAACAGTACATGCGGCATATTCCAGCTCAAGCTCTCGTGCGAGTGCGGCTTCCGGCATTCCCGTCATGCCGACAATAGTGCAGCCATCACTCTCCAGACGCTTTATTTCAGCCGCAGTTTCCAGTCGTGGCCCCTGTGTTGCCGCATAAACACCCTCAGTATAAGCATTGTTTCCAAGTGACTTGCACTCTTGAATCAGTAAATTACGCAGTGCCGGGCTGTACGGGTGAGTAAAGTCAATATGTGTTACATGTGAGAGTTGCTCTTCAAAAAAGGTGTGGTGACGCGAATAGGTGTAGTCAATGATTTGATCAGGAATTACAATCCTGCCGGGAGTTGTATGGGGAGTGATGCCGCCCACAGCCGCTACGGCAATAATCTGTTTTACGCCAATGTCATGAAGTGCCCAGAGGTTGGCGCGGTAGTTGATTTTATGAGGAGGGATGGTGTGACCGCTGCCATGCCGAGCTAAAAAAACGACCTCTTTTCCACATAGGCGACCATGAACAAATGGCGCAGAAGGTTCACCAAAGGGTGTATTGACCATCTCGTGGCGGATAATTTCGAGACTGCTGAGCTCTGTGAGCCCAGTGCCGCCGATAATTGCTAATTCAGACACTATTTTTTACCGCAAAAATACCAGGCGCATTGCGCAAATAACCTTTATAATCCATACCAAAGCCAAATACATAGCGATCTTCCACTTCCAGCCCACAAAAAGTGGCACTAATACCCTGTTTGCGGTTATGAATCTTCTCTACCAGCACAGCCGTATGGATATTTTTTGCTCCCGCTTGCAGGCAACTCTTTACAACTGCGGCTAAAGTATGGCCTTCATCAAGAATGTCGTCGATCAGTAAAAGAGTACGATTTTTTAGTGAATGTTCGGGTTTTACGCGCCATTCAATGTCTCCACCATGTATGTTGTCACGATAGCGGGTTGCATGCAGATAATCGATTTGCAGTGGAAAATCGAGACGTTGTAACAATGCACCGGTAACAATCAATCCACCGTTCATGACGCATAGAACCAGTGGGTTTTGATCAGATAATTGAGCGGAAATCGCATCAGCCATCTGATCAAGCGTACGGTTGACCTGCTCTTGCGAAAACAGGCAATCTGCATCTTGATATACGGTATGAGCTTCTTGTGGTGAAATTGGCATTATGATTTTGCCATGTTATCCAAAATGGCATGTTTAACTGAATCCAGAGTAGCGTCAATCGTAATAAGCGGTGTTTTACTTTGTGAAATTGCTGTATCGGGATCTTTCAAGCCATGGCCAGTCAGAGTGCAGACAATTTTACTCCCTTCAGGAATTTTACCACTTTTAATATCGCGCATCGCACCAGCTAACGAAGTGGCTGAAGCGGGTTCGCAAAAAATTCCTTCTTTAAGTGCTAATAACTTTTGGGCTGCAAGAATCTCTTCATCACTGCACTCATCAAACCAGCCATTCGATGCTTTTTGTGCAGTCCAGGCATTATCCCAACTTTGTGGGTGGCCAATGCGAATGGCCGTTGCAACGGTTTCAGGCTCTGCAACAGGGCCGCCACGCATGAAAGGCGCAGAACCGGAAGCTTGATAACCGACCATGCGGGGGCAGGTATTGACGATGCCGTGTTCCTTATATTCACTGTAACCCATCCAGTGGGCAGTGATATTCCCTGCATTTCCGACAGGCAGGCAGTGAAAGTCAGGGGCGCACTCTAGCTCTTCAATAATTTCAAATGCAGCGGTTTTTTGGCCTTGAATCCGAAATGGATTAATAGAGTTAACAATGGTGACGGGGGCTTCATCTGCGACATCTTTAACTAACTGCATGCCGGCATCAAAGTTACCTTTAATTTGAATGATAACCGCGCCATACATCATGGCTTGCGCCAACTTTCCGAGAGCAATTTTTCCGTCAGGGATTAAAACGTAAGCAGTAATTCCCGCGCGTGCGGCATACGCGGCAGCGGCAGCGGATGTGTTTCCAGTTGAAGCGCAGATGATGGCTTGACTGCCATCTTCCACCGCTTTGGTGACCGCCATGGTCATGCCACGATCTTTGAAAGAGCCCGTCGGGTTCAAGCCTTCATATTTGATGTAGATATCAACGTCTTTATTGAGAGATTTAGGGATATTGTGCAGGCGTACCAGAGGCGTATTGCCTTCGCCTAAGCTGATAATACGCGTATCATCATGAACGGGCAGACGATCACGATATTTATCAATAAGCCCTGTGTAACGAGGTCTGAATGGCATGGTTGATTTTCCTTTAGGCTTTTATTTTTTGACAAGATGGTCGGGGATTAAGAGTAGAGCAGTCACTGAAGAAACAGTTTGACTCAATCGGCCTTGATAGCCTGTTTATCAATGTACCTTCCGTCCGCAAATTTATGCAAGATACTCACTATTAATGTTTGGTATGGAATACCTTCCTGTATCGCTAGTTTTTGAATTGTAGCAAGATCTCGACTTGCAATACGAATATTTACTCTTTTATCTTTCTTGAAGGTTTCAGTGGCATATTTCCTATGCTTTTCGATCTCTGTCTTTGCATTTGTAATGGGTTGCATTTTTCCTGATTCAAATGCATCCAGGATCTCTTGCTCTTCCTGGTCTAGTTTGTACTGGCTCATAACTATCCTCCAATATACCTTTTTGTTGCTCTGCGGCTAGGTATAATCGTTTTTAGATAAATACCGTTGTCCGATTCAACATACGGAACCAAATAAGCGTAGCTATTTATGGCAACGACAGAAATCAACTGGTTTGGGTAGCGATCTTGATTTGGATGTGGATATACGTCCAGCTCATCACCACTTTCAATATGAAAGACGATCTCCTCGAAAGATATGCCTCTATCGTTCTTTAGAATTTCGTTTTTCTCTCGATTCCAGTCGTACCTCTTCATTCGTCAATTATAGCACTATGCATGCCTTTTGCGTTCACAAGCTAACTGAGCTGTTCAAGGCGGATGCGTGTCACATTGCCACGGATGCTGGCTAACGCTTCAATCTGTTTGAGTGCATCATTCATCTGTTTTTCACGTACACGGTGTGTGAGTAAAATGATTGGAACGTGCAGGGCGTTATTAGCTGACTCTTTTTGTAAAATGGCTTCAATACTGATCTCCAGATCACCTAAAATGCGAGTGATATCCGCCAGCACGCCCGGTTGGTCAGTGGCTTGCATTCGTAAATAGTAGGCAGTTTCTATTGACTCCATTGGTAAAATGGGTAAATCAGACAGCGCATCGGGCTGAAAAGCTAAATGAGGGACACGATTCTCAGGGTCGGTTGTTAATGCACGAACGATATCAACCAGATCAGCAACCACAGCCGAAGCGGTGGCTTCTGCGCCTGCGCCTGCGCCGTAATGCAAAGTTGGCCCCACAGCATCCCCCTGAACCAAAACGGCGTTCATAACGCCATCGACATTGGCAATTAATCGTCGCTCAGGAATTAGCGTTGGATGCACGCGCAGCTCAATGCCTTCTTCAGTGCGGCGGGTTACTCCAAGGTGTTTGATGCGGTAGCCCAGCTCTTCAGCATAATTGACATCATCGCCTGTAATTTTACTGATACCTTCGGTATAAGCTTTGTCAAATTGCAACGGAACACCAAAAGCGATAGAAGCAAGAATGGTTAATTTATGTGCGGCATCAATACCTTCGACATCAAATTCTGGATCAGCTTCTGCGTAACCCAAGCGCTGAGCTTCTGCCAGAACATCAGAAAAATCACTGCCCTTGTCGCGCATTTCAGTCAAAATGAAATTGCCGGTGCCATTGATGATGCCAGCCATCCACTCAATGCTGTTGCCCGCTAATCCTTCGCGCACTGCTTTAATGATCGGAATGCCGCCCGCCACAGCCGCTTCAAATGCAACCGTCACCCCTCTTTTTTGGGCGGCTGCAAAAATTTCGTTGCCATGAACGGCGATCAATGCCTTGTTTGCAGTGACAACGTGCTTGCCATTCTCAATGGCTTTTAATACCAGTTCACGCGCCAGATCATAGCCACCGATGAGCTCAACAATAATATCCAGCTCGGGATTGTTGACCACTTCAAAAGGGTCGGTTGTTAATATGACATCTGTTGCGCTGTCAGGTCGAGCGCGATTGATGTCACGTACCGCTGCATGTGCGACCAAAATACCACGGCCTGCGCGACGTGTGATCTCATTATTGTTACGAGTTAGAACTGTGACAGTTCCGCCGCCTACAGTACCCATGCCTAGCAGGCCAATTTTTACCGGTTTCAAGGTGCATCTCCTGCGGCGCTTGCCGCTCTGTTATCGTTGCGAATCATCTCCTTAATGCCACGAATCGCTTGTCGTGTGCGGTGTGCATTTTCAATCAGGCCGAAGCGGACAAATTTATCACCATAATCGCCAAAGCCAATGCCGGGTGAAACAGCCACTTTTGCTTCACCGAGAAGCTTTTTGCAAAATTCGAGTGAGCCCATCTCTTGATACTGTTCCGGGATGCGAGCCCAGACAAACATGGTCGCTTTAGGTTTTTCAACAGCCCAGCCGGCCTGATTTAAACCATCACACAGTACATCACGGCGTACGCGGTAGAGTTCGGCAATTTCCTGAACGCACTCTTGAGGACCTTCGAGTGCGTTGATGGCAGCGACTTGAATCGGGGTGAACATGCCGTAATCCAGATAAGATTTCATGCGTGCTAATGCACCGACCAAGGTTGGGTTTCCGCACATAAAGCCGACACGCCAGCCCGGCATATTGTAGCTTTTTGACAGTGTGAAAAACTCGACAGCAATATCTTTTGCTCCCGGCACTTGTAATATGGATGGCGCAACATAGCCGTCGAAGACAATGTCTGCATACGCTAAATCGTGAACCACCCAAATATTATGCTCTTTGGCAATAGTGACGACTTTTTCAAAAAAGTCTAACTCAACGCATTGTGTGGTTGGATTGCTGGGAAAATTAAGCACCAGCATTTTAGGGCGAGGCCAGGAGTCTTTGATCGCTTTTTCAAGTTCGGCAAAAAAGTCATTGTCGGGTGTTAACGCGACATGCCGCACATCCGCACCTGAAATAATAAATCCATAAGGGTGAATTGGGTAGGATGGATTGGGAACCAGAACAACATCACCGGGTCCGGTTGTTGCTAAGGATAGATGTGCAAGACCTTCTTTAGAACCGATGGTTACAATGGCTTCAGTTTCAGGGTCTAACTCAACCTCATAACGACGTTCATACCAGTTACAGATCGCTTTGCGCAGCCTTGGTATGCCTTTGGATATAGAGTAGCGGTGAGTGGTATCGTTTTGCGCACTTTCAGTCAATTTGTCTACGATATGCTTGGGTGTAGGCTGGTCAGGATTACCCATACCAAAGTCAATAATATCTTCACCACGTGCACGCGCCTTCGCTTTCAAATCATTAACGATATTGAATACATAAGGGGGAAGTCGTTTTATTCTGGAAAATTCGTCTATCAAGTCAGTAACCTGTCTTCTAAATCGTGTTGCTTTATTATTTTGACTATTTTGATGGTTTTCAAAAGTTCGCTATGTTATCACTTGTTTCAATTAACATGTAACTCCGAAACTTGAGATAAAGAAAGCTCTATCACGTTTTGAACTGTTTTTTATTGTAAAATTCAATGCCCACTCGTTCAATGTGTGCTAAATAAGTCAGGATTGGAATTTTGTGATTTAATAGAGATATCCAGTGAGTAAGGCGTATCTAAATTATCCATTACGTCCATGATATTGAGAAGTAATTGGTGGCTATTGGTAGTGGTCACATTGAGTGCCAAGTCGATGTCTGATCCGTTGCGATAATTACCTTTGGCGCGAGAACCATAGAGTATCGCTCTGTCTATTTCTGGGAATGTCGCCAGTGCTTGTCGAATATTATGAATCGTGTTTCGTGACAGGCCGGATTGAGAAAGTTTAGCTGTCATGCGTTTGCAGCTCGGCAAGTTCTGTGAGTCTTTTGAATAAGGTTTCAAAGGCATCATAATAAGAACCAATAATCAAACTTACGATTTTATCGGTGGTTTCCTGATTATAAGTATGAGAAGCTAAATTACGGCTTTCAATCATCGCTATCCAGACTGCACCGTTATCAACCAACCCTGCCTCAAAAGCCTTGCGTGCGACATTTTTTGATCCAAACAATTCTGTAACGCCTTGAGCCTCTAAAAAATCTTTTTGTATTTTCCATGCAAGTTCATGGTTGTACTCAAAGCATTGAATCAAACCTTGCTCTTCAAAATGATTCAGTTCATCTTGCGCCATGAATAGACGTAATTGCTGTAATGCACGTTCCCAGTTACTGAGGCGCTGAATCCATCGAATATCCTCTTGCATGATTATGTCCTGATGATTTTGTAATATTCATATATTCTAACGTGTCTTTTTGTCCCTGTTCAAACGGTTTCAATCGTTGTGTGATGCTTTAATTGCACCTTTTACGCTATGATCGCTCATAGTTTACCTCTCTTTTTGTTTTGATATTTTGGTCTCAAAGCTTTTATTTGCAACTGGTTTGGGACTCGGGGCTTTATTATGCAGTTTAATCGTGAAATTGATGGGGATGTATATTTCATTCGGCGCTATTCCAGGGAAGGTTTGGTGGTGGGTTTGCCACGTTCCAAAATGAAAGGCGAGGGGCTCTCACCAGAAGATATGGTGGTGAAGTTGCAACAAAGCGCTATCGTGTTATCGAACCGTATTATTGATGACTGGTCGCCGCAATGTATGAGTGAATTGCGAGCAGAGCATATAGAGCAGTTATGTGAATTAAGGCCAGAGCTGGTGTTGCTGGGTACAGGTGAGGAATGCCATATTCCTGATGCGCAGATCATTGCGCCACTTATTAATGCAGGTATTGGTGTGGAGTTTATGGGAACATCTGCGGCGTGTCGCACCTATAATATATTGGTGCAGGATGGGCGAAGTGTGGCAGCGGCGCTGTTGGTTCGTTGAGTAGTAATTATTGCCGTTGCTTTTTTGCAACAAAAAAGTGTGTTTGTGGTTTTTGTGAGAAAAATGTTGCATTTTTACAAAAATAGGGTTTAAATGTCCTCAGACTCTCCAGTCTTTTATGAAACTGAATTTTTAATTGAGGATTTCGGACATGAATAAAAAATTAATTGCTCTTTCTGTTGCGGCTGCATTCGCTGCTCCTATGGCTGCTCAAGCGGATAGCGCTTCAGTCAGTGGTTTTGCTGATATCACTTTAGGTATTACTGATGATGCGAATCCAGCTAATGAAATGCTGTTTGGTGCTAATGGTGAGGTTGATTTCATCAAAACTGTTGGCGCTGTGACTACTCGCGTTGATGTTGACTTGTTTTTGGATCCTGCTGGTTCTGCCGGTGCAAATATTGAGCAAGCACTTTTTGCTTGGGGTTTAACAGATACCGTTACATTTATCGGTGGTGTGTTTAATAATCCAATTGGTCAAGAAGCTGAAGATGCTCCGGATAAAAACTTCACTTCAAGCAGTATGGTGTATAGAGCGCTTGATAATCAGACTGTTTTAGATGGTAATAATATTGCGGGTGTTGCGGTTGCGGCTAATCTAGGGGTTGCAACTGTAACTGTTGCTGCTTTAAATGATATTCAACATGCGCCTGAAGAGAATTCAGTTGCGTTTGTCGTGAATAGTTCGCCTATTGCTGGTTTGGACCTTGAGTTGGGTTATGTGACTCAGGCGACTGGTGTTGAAAATGTTCTAGATATCAATGCAAGTTATGCAATTCAGGGCGCGACAATAGGTTTTGATTATTTAGTTCCTGATGAGCTTCTGGATTCTGTTTTTGATGTTTGGGCAGGCTATGACTTCGGTAATAACTTTGGTGCTAAGGTTCGTTATAGTGCTTGTAGTGATGCCGCGTCAGGTGCTACATGTAATGCAGTTTTTACTGAAGAGTCATCTACAACATTGTATGGTTCTTATCAGGCAGCGGAAAATCTACTGGTTGCTGTTGAATGGAGAAGTGGTGATAATGGTACAGATAAATCAGATACTTTAGGTGCTGAGTTCATCGCAACTTTCTAAGTCTTCGGTAATTTAATTGCTGACAAAAAACCGGGCCTTGTGCCCGGTTTTTTTGTGGGTGATATTTTGTTGTTGTTTGTCAGAAGGGGTTGTTGGTATGGTTTCTGATGCAGAGGTAAAAGTAAAAGGTGTTCAAATTCTTGCAAAATATCTTGGTGATATCGAAATGGAAAAGTTTATTGCGCTTATCCAGAGGGAGCCGTTTGATTATACTGAGTGGCGTCAAGATTTAGGCGAAGATGCAAGCGTTGAAGAAATTAGTAGTCGAGCAATGGCTTTGAGAAACAAAGGCATTAAATAAATTTAAAGAAACATGTTGACGAAAGAAGAAAGTGGTGTAGAATGCGCATCTCTTTGGGGATAAGGCGGTTTGTTACCGATGTGGAGGTAAAGTCTGTTGTATCCTGGCTCTTTAAAAAATTGAATCAAGATAAAGTAATTTGTGTGGGTATTTGCGGAGTCTGTTTGTTTTTTTAAATAGAG
>WFXF01000003.1 GCA_015490755.1 Gammaproteobacteria bacterium | reverse complement strand
TAACGCCTCACATCACCGGCAGCAAAAAGCAGAGCGACGAAGGAGCGGAGCTTTTTGCTGTCCGAGTGAATGTGTTTGTTAGCTGATTTTGCTTTTTCCAGTAATTGCATTAACGTATATCTCACCCTTTGTTTGAGCGGCCTTGACTTTCTTGTCTAGCATCTCCGAGAATGACTGTAACCCTTCAAGAACCATCATTAAGTCTTCGCCATCTATGAAGATAGTTTTTATAGCCTTTCCATGTACCAAAGACGAAACGACATTTTTACTAAATCCGTTTACGGAGACAAAAATGCCTCTTCCATAGAACTTACCCTCAATCTTTCCTACAAACTGATATACAGGCTCATTTGCTGATGCTTTGTCTTGCCACTTTGCCTCAATCAAATAATGCTCCCCTTCGAATTTTATTGCTCCATCTATTTGCTCCCCGTTTACACGAAATGGTTCTGTTACTTCTAAACCGGATATCCTCCCAAGCTCTTGAAGTATTAGCTCAAGTTCATACCCACGCCTCTGTGGACTTGTGCTACCTTGGATAAGGGATATGTATTTTTCTTTCAAATCGCTGATTGATTGCTTTTGGCCTTGCGCTGCGGCTTCTTTTACAGCACGCTGCTTCCGTTTTTCTTTGATTTTATGATCACGTATCTCTTGCAACTGTTTGAGATGCGTAATACATCGCTCTGCTTCTGCACGATTAAGTTTTCTTAGCTTATCGAAATAATATGGATCAAAAAATGACCAGTTTGTAAGTGCCTGTAACATTGCACGGAATGGGCCGAGACCACCATCTGGATTAGAAGAAAGATGGTCGAACATCTGATCTACAATCTGATACCTGTGTAACTCTTTGTAATCTCCAAGCACTCTGATATCTGCATCCGTGCATCCGTTATCCTTAAAAAACTGCACTATGTGATCTTTCGGCCAAAAGATTTTCAGGATGCAATCCCGCATGCAGGTTTTTATGTCGGAAGGAAAACTCATACGTTCTTTTTTCAGCTAACGACCAGCATCAGCGGACCCGTAAAGCTACGCGCCTTTTTGTGCGAAAATGGAGCGACAGCGACTCGCACAAAAAGGCGCGTAGCTTTACGGGTCCGCTGGATGCAATTGTTAGGGCTTTACTCGCCATTTCATGTAGATAGCGCTTTGAACATTACCGTCGCGGATGATGGGCATAGTTCGCTGAACTGGCTTGTTTGTTGTATGAGACATGGAGTTGTTTTTCTCTCCTGCTCGGTAAAACCGAGCTTTTGAAAATACTCCTTGGCGGACTCTGTTATTAGATAGAGTTCTTCAACTTCCGAACTACTAGCATATTCCTCTAGCAACTGATATATATTGCTCGCTATGCCGTTTTTTCTATACTCCGGCGCTACCGCAATAGAACGAACTAGCGCAACACCTCCAAGTTTCTCTATGCCTCCAACAGCTACTATTTTCCCATCAGATTCAGCAACAAATATCTTTTGGGCCTTGCCGTCAACATCGGATGATGGCAAGCCAGAAGAACAAATCAATTCTCTGATAGATTGAATATCACTTTTTTCGGCTTCGCGATATTTCATATTCCTCTTGGCCACTTCCTATAGCCCTAACGTTTGAGTTAACCAGGAGGCGCGTTTTTTGCGCCGATCTGGTTCAACGATTTGTTATGTCTTTTTCTTTTTTGTATCTTTCAAATTCTTCTTGAGCATATTTTTTTTGATTTATTTCTAAATTCTTCATGTGGCCAATAGCTACAGTTGTTGCAACTATAGTGGTACCGGTTGCCCAAGAAACTGGGTTTTTTACGATTTTCTCTATTACAGTATAAAAAGGAGAAAACCACTCAATGGTAATGCCTGATTCTTTTAGTAAAACGAAGAGAAATGTAGCTGATGACATCATTAGCAAAGCTACTGTTAATATTCTACCGAGCGCATGAAGGTAGTGTTCAGAATTCTGTGTCATTTCTCTAAACTGAAGCAAAGGAGGAATGACCCATGTCCCAAACCAAGCAAGTCTTTGATTTTGAAGCCGCTCTTCAAGCCCTGCGAGAGGGGCAGGATCTCCATGGCAAGCACGGCATCCTGAC
>WFXF01000002.1 GCA_015490755.1 Gammaproteobacteria bacterium | reverse complement strand
TAGACAAACAAATCAGGCTCTAATATTTTGTTATACTCAACAACGCCCTAAACTGAACTTAAAATTTACCAATGAAAGCGATGATTCTAGCCGCCGGGCGTGGTGAAAGAATGCGCCCACTCACTGACAGCACCCCAAAACCTCTGTTGCAAGTAGGTGGAAAATCACTGATTGAACACCACTTAATTGCACTCGCCCAATCGGGTTTTAAGCAGGTTGTAATTAACCATGCCTACCTGGGAAAACAGATTGAAAATGCGCTCGGCGATGGTACTCGCTATGGGGTCAATATCTTATATTCCAGCGAACCTGAAGGTGGCCTGGAGACGGGAGGTGGTATTCATCATGCCTTGCCTCTTTTAGGTGATGCACCCTTTTTGGTCATTAATGGTGATATTTGGACAGATTATCCACTGTCACCGTCTATTGCACTAAAACCAGATACACTTGCTCATCTGATTCTTGTCGATAATCCACCGCATCATCCTGAGGGTGATTTCGGGATTGATGCAGATAACAGGCTTCATGATAAAGCAGGTTCGCGCTTTACTTTCAGCGGCATCGGCCTCTATCATCCTGACCTGTTCAAACAACAAAAAAGTGGCCGATTTGCTTTAGCCCCCCTATTACGCGCAGCGATGCTGACCGATCAAGTCACCGGGGAACACTACCGTGGCCAATGGATTGATATTGGCACACCACAGCGCCTTTACAAGCTGGATCAACAGCTAAGAAACGGGCACTTCATCATTTCTGAAACCATAGTGTAGGAGTTTTGCCTCGGTTATTTGATGGAGCGCATGCCCTCACTGTAAAATTCTGCGACTTCATGCTTCCATAAAGCATTCACATTCAAGGCATACAAAAACAATCCATGAACAGCATTTTACGACGACAGGGATTTTTACCCTTTTTGGTGATGCTTTTTCTCAACGCTTTTGTTGATCTTGGGCATAAAATCATCATTCAGAACACGGTATTCAAAGTCTACGATGGACAAACACAGATCATTTTGATGGCCATTGTGAACGCCCTGATCTTGCTGCCATTCATTCTGCTTTTTTCACCGGCCGGTTTTTTATCTGACCGCTTTAGCAAACCTAAAGTTATGCGAATCAGTGCCTGGTGTGCGGTTATTTTAACGCTGATGATCACCCTGTGTTATTACCAGGGCTGGTATCAAATTGCATTCTTGATGACACTGGCTCTGGCAATACAGAGCGCTTTTTATTCGCCATCAAAATATGGCTATATCAAAGAACTCGCCGGTAAAGAGAGGTTGGCGATGGCCAATGGCATGGTTCAAGCTACAACAATTATTGCAATTTTGGCCGGTATATTTGCTTTTTCCGTCGCCTTTGAAACTTATCTGGATGGCCACTCCATCACGAACGAAGAGATGATTTTAAAAACCATTGCACCCCTCGGCTGGGCACTGGTTTTGTGCTCAATCGCTGAGTTATTTTTTGCCTATCGCCTGCCTGAAATCGTGAAAGGTGATTCAACTCAATCCTTTGATCATCGAAGCTATTTTAATGGCACCTATTTACGCCGTAATATCCATGCCATTCACAACCAGCGAATCATTTGGCTGTCGATTATCGGATTGTCAATTTTCTGGGGAGTTTCACAAGTTGCACTGGCTGCGTTTCCCGCCTTTGCCAAAGAGGTATTACAAGAAACGAATACCATCGTCATTCAAGGTATTCTCGCCTGCTCGGGCATCGGCATTATAATCGGCTCACTGCTTGCCGGACGCGCCTCACACCACAGCATCGAATTGGGCTTGATACCAATCGGTGCCATCGGCATTATGATCACTCTATCACTCATACCACAGCTGCAATCTTTTGAATCACTTGCAATTACGTTTGTTACTTTTGGTATTTTTGGAGGACTATTTATTGTTCCGCTGAACTCACTGATCCAGCTTCACGCCAGCGATGAACATCGCGCCACCATTTTAGCGGGCAATAATTGGTTACAAAACCTGACCATGCTCAGCTTTTTAATCATGACGGTCTCATTCGCAGTGACTGGTCTAAAAAGTATCGGTCTACTTTATATGATTGCCCTCATTGCACTGGTCGGTTCACTTTACACAATAGGGCTGCTCTCTCGCCCTATGATTATCTATCTAATCGGTTTGCTTTTTCGTAGCATTTATCGTGTCGATGTGCAAAACCTGCAACATCTACCCAAACAAGGCTCTGTGCTATTATTAGGCAATCATATCAGCTGGCTCGACTGGGCAATCGTACAGCTCGTCAGCCCACGCCCGATCCGCTTTGTGATGGATCGGAACTATTACCAACGCTGGTACTTAAGATGGTTTCTTGATTTTTTTCGTGTCATCCCTATTGCCTCCGGTCACAGCAAAACTGCGTTACAAAAAACCAATGAAGCATTAAAGGCGGGAGAAATTATTTGTCTATTTCCTGAAGGTGCTATCAGTCACAGTGGACAATTAAGTGATTTCAAACGTGGTTTTGAAAAAACAGTCGATGGAGTGGATGGAACCATCATTCCTTTTTATCTTCATGGTTTATGGGGCAGCCGCTTCTCCCGCTCGGCCGAAAAACAGTATGAACTGGGCAAATCAGGTTGGAGACGACGTTTGAAGGTCAGCTTTGGTGAGGCAATGCCCATCACGGCAACCGCAGATGAAGTCAAACGCAGGGTGCTTGATCTGAGTTCATTAGAGAGCACCTGATGAAGTCTGGATTGAATTTTTACGTAGCAGGGACTTCAGTATCTTCATTTAAACCAGGGCTAAAGCCCTGGCTCCGATTAATAAACACCTTAATCAGAGCTTCCTTAGGAGACTAAATAGTGCAGCGCAGAACATTCCTTGGATTTTTTGCAGCAGGGCTATCAACTAGTCTGACGGGGTGCTTTTCATTCTGGCCTGACGAAGGTTTTTTAAATCCGTGCTTGCCCGGCCCGCTACCTGCTCACCTTGTTCAGCATGATTGGGTGCAAGAGGCTTGGCAAGGGATTGACAGTCAACAGGTCTGGGATTGTCATGTTCATCTCATTGGGCTGGGCGATAGCAACAGCGGCATCTGGGTCAACCACGCTATGAAAAGTGTGCTGCACCCCATTCAGCACACTCGCTTCAGGTTTTTTCTCAATGGCTCATGTGTCAGTGAAGACGATGGTGTTGATGCACCTTTTGTCATAAAACTAGCCACACTCCACAATGATTTACCCAATGGTGTCAAACTGATGCTACTGGCGTTTGATCACAACTATGATGAAACGGGCAAGCAACGTCTGGATCAAAGCACTTTTTATGTTCCCAACGAATACGCCGCAAAAATCGCCGCACAACATCCACAGCGCTTTGAATGGATTGCATCCATCCACCCTTACCGTAAAGACTGTGTTGATGCACTGAAGCAAGCCATTAAGAGCGGTACTCGTGCAATCAAGTGGCTTCCCTCAGCGATGGGTATGGACCCTGCCTCGCCGCTGTGTGACCGATTTTATGAAGCACTTAAAAACCACAATATACCGCTGCTGACTCACGCCGGTGACGAATACGCCGTTGAAAGCAGCAGCGGCCAACAACTCGGCAATCCTCTACGTCTGCGCCGCGCACTGGATCATGGTGTACGTGTGATCATCGCCCATGGCGCATCACAAGGCAATAATATTGATACGGACAAAGGCCCGAATGCTAAACCTGTTGATAATTTTGAACTATTTAGCCGTCTGATGGATGAGCCTCGTTATGAAAAATTGATCTATGGTGATATCTCCGCCATGCCTCAAACCAATCGCGTTGGCCCTGCACTGGATACCATGATCAAACGCCAGGACTGGCATCACCGCTTGATTAACGGTTCAGACTATCCTCTACCCGGTGTGATGCCACTTTTTTCACTGAAAAAAATTGTTGAGCGCGGTATGTTCAGCAATGAAAAAGCACGCCTGTTTTCAGAGGCCAGAAGATACAATCCACTGCTTTTTGATTTTTTAGTGAAGCGACACATGCAGAGTGATGGGTTAAAATTTTCAGCCTCTGTTTTTGAGACACGAAAACATTTTATCCAAGTTTAATACAATACGATCATGCTATAATTTTTTCATTTTCTAACCAACGAACAGTAACCAAATGCTACCTTTTCCTGATATCGACCCAGTTGCACTCAGCCTCGGCCCGCTAAAAATTCACTGGTATGGCCTGATGTACCTTTTTGGCTTCGCTTTTGCATGGCTACTGGGAAATTGGCGTGCCAAGCAACCCGGTTCCGGCTGGAATTCTGAACAGGTCAGCGATCTGATCTTCTACTGTGCTCTGGGGCTCATTTTAGGCGCACGCATCGGTTACATGTTGTTTTATCAATTTGAATCCGTACTGGCTAATCCGCTGGATCTTTTCAAAATATGGCAAGGCGGCATGTCATTTCATGGTGGTGCCATTGGCGTGACAATTGGCATCTGGTTATTTGGCCGAAAGTACAAAAAAGATTTTTTCAGTGTCACGGATTTTCTCGTACCTCTTGCACCGCTAGGGCTCTTCGCAGGCCGTATGGGTAATTTCATCAATGGCGAGCTTTGGGGGCGAACAACAGACAGCGCATTTGGAATGGTCTTTCCTAATGGTGGGCCGCTGGCTCGTCACCCCTCACAGCTCTATGAAGCGATTCTTGAAGGGCTGGTTCTGTTTCTGATTTTATGGTTTTACTCCAGTAAACCGCGCCCCAAAATGGCTGTTTCAGGTCTGTTTTTGCTTGGTTATGGTCTCTTTCGATCTTTTGTCGAGTTCTTCAGAGAGCCTGATGCACACCTTGGTTTTATTGCGTTTGACTGGCTCACGATGGGGCAAATTCTATCCCTGCCGATGATTATTGGCGGGTTGATATTGATTCTTCTAGCGTATCGAAAAAATATAGCAGCATCATGAAAAACGAATCTAAACAGACCACAGAAAAAGAAAATCGGGCACAGGGGCACACTTTCCTCAAGAAGCTGATTATCGGAAAAGTTATATTATTAGGCGTGATGGGAGGGATTGCTTACTATCTGTTCCAAACGATTTAGTATGCATTGCAGTTTTTTTCGTGTCTCTCACTCTGATAGTAACAGATCCGACTCTTTCTGTGCTTGCTTACGCGCCCGAAACAGCGCCATCTGAACACGGCTGTAAACATTCACCGCACCATCGCCGGTTGTTTCTATCGCGATGAAATTGGCTTTGGGGTAACGTGCTGTAATGAGTGACTGAACACCATCAGAGACCCCTGAAGAGGGCATGCAACCAAATGGTTTTACACTGATCACCAGATGGGCTTTTTTCTGCTCCACCGCCTGAATCAACTTGCCCACTTCCATATGCCCTTCACCACCACGCACCTCATTGAGATAATAGGGGTGGCTGATTCGAGCAATTTCATCCATATCTGAAAGTTTATATTTTTTAAGCCCCAGCAAAGATGCAACACCGTAAAAAAAACCTTTTAGCCCAAGCGTCGCCATATTAACTTGAAAGCTGGCAAGAACAGATTTTTTATCTTTATGGCTGTTTTCTGTGCTCTCTACTTTACGTAGCAGCATCGTCTCTTTTAAACGAGACTTTTCTTCCCACAACATATAGAGCAACCAATTGGTGATGGGCTGAACTTCGCACTCCGCACCTTCTTGCTCTAAAAAACGTTGCAAGCGGTAGTTACCATCGCCCTCAGTAGTCATCGCCCAAAACTCGCCAATCACCAAAACCTTGGGTTTGACTAACGAGAAATCTGTTTTGACTGCCGCTAAAAGCTTACGGCATTGATAAAGTGCCTTAATTAAACTTTTTCGTTTGCCAATGGCGACTTGCAACAACTCCTTGCTCGCAGCCAGAGCTCTGTCTGTCGCACCATTTTCGACTTCATAAGGTCGAATACGATAGCCTATGGCATTCAGCACATCAGCAATTACAACACACTTTATCGTTGTTGAAAAAAACTTGATATCGGTTTCTAATCCATCATTTTTGTTACCGCCTTTTCCGGCATGACCCCCTTGAAACGATAAAATTCGAAACCCTTCAAAACCTGCATCACGCAGGGCTTTGCGATATTCGGTGACGTACATTCCAAAGCGACAAGGGCCGCATGTCGCCGCTGTAACAAACAGGTAACTTTCAATAATCTCTGCAACGGATAGATTTTTATTATCTCGCAAATCGCACAGATAGTTAACCAGATTGCCCACTGTAAAATAGGTCGGGTTACATTGCCCACGGTTGCCATACTCTTTACCGCACTGTAGTGCCTCAAAATCAGCGACAGGCAGTGCTTTTGCTTTGTAGCCAAGTGCTACCATACCCGCTTCCAGCAGCTGATCATGCATTTCAGTCAAACCACCAAAGAGAAGCGTTGTTTTGCTTCGCTCTTCAGCGCTAAAATTGATTGGGTTTTCATCGTGCCAATGTTGAACGTTTGAGTCAGTCAGTTGATCCCTGGAAACAAAATTGACGACTTCTCCTACGCTGTTATTTTCTTTGAGTAGAGGCTTCATAACCGTTCCTTACGATACTTTTGTGGCAGGTTTGTATGTGGGGAGCATCACACTTTTTTTACTGGCATCCAGTTCAGCTTGAAAGCGTTGCAGTGAATAATGAAACGTATTGACACGAATTTTAATTGAACCACCGGGCTTGTTAGCATCAATATCATGCAACATAAAGTGCGGCGTTTTACTTGCTGCGAGAATCTGGTTAACCAAACCATACGTCGGTGCATCGTGACCACACTTAAAACTTGAAAAATCAACAACAGCAATATTGGGGTGGCGCGCAGCAAATTTTGCAGCCCATACTTTCTGAGCACTATTCACAGAGTAACTTTCAGGCCAGACATCACGAGTATCAAAAGCATCTTCGATTTTTCCTGATCTAATCTCCTTACCAAAAAATTGATCAAGATAAGCTGGATCTTTAGGAATCGAGCGGATGGAGAGCACCGGATAACCCAGCGCCTGAAAATCACTTAATACTTCATGATTAATTCCGGGGTCATTATGATAAGGTCGCCCCAGCATTAACAAACCGACACGACTGTTATCTTCCATGGATTTGAGCAACTCCATACCACGGCTTTGCACTTTTGCGTCAATATGCAACATCGCTTTTTGACCCTGTTCACATGCCCAGTCACTCTCATCTTCTGTGATATCAAGGTGTGAAGCCCATGTATCAAAAAGTTGTCGTTTGAGTAGAGAGAAGTGATTAAAATCAAGCGCACTATCAACATAGTCTACACCACACTGATCAAACAGGTTTTTTTCCTTTGTAAACGATGCCTTAACAACATTAGGCGTACCGGCCACGATGGGGCAAGTCGTATTTCCAATAACATTTGTGCAAAAGTTAGAGAGCTGAATCACACTCGGAAACCAGACATAGTCAAGTGATTTACGGCTTGTCTGTTTCTTGTACAGCAAATTATAGATATGGGCTTGTGAGACCTTGGCAGGAAAGCAGGGATCGATTGATCCATACTTTCCTCCATCACGCCACAACTCTTCCGATGTTTCATCAGAAAATACAATATTGTGCGAAGTAATGCCCAAAGCCTCAAGGTACGTCCGCATAAAAGGTGCAATCGTATAGATATTCAGCGCACGCGGTATTCCAACTCTAATTTGTTGACGGCGCTGCATAGCAGCCTCTGAGCTGCGCTGAAAATTACGTTTTACTTTTTTATGGTGAATAGTAAACCAACGCTTTTCAGGTTGAGTGGTTTCGATCTGTGTTGAAGTATCAGGAAGCAAGGTGGCTTTGTAGACATGACGAAAAACCAGCTTCGACTCTTCATCCACCATATTAGGATAATTCGCTTTAAGCTTTCGCCTCTGTTTCTCTTGTACAACTACCTCCTGTTTAGACTCGACCTCGCCCTTTTCACAGGCAAACCCGGCAATATGCCTGACAGGAGGCAAAGCAGGTAGTTCGATATCAATAAAGGTACGCGAGCAACTATTGGTGCAAAAGTTGCAACGCGTCTCCTCATCCGTGCGTGTCGTAAATTGTACATTGAGCGCGGCATCAAGCCCGATAAATGAAGATTTTCCTTGAAGTTTTACAACCCTGATGGCCTCAAGTGCCGCACCAATCGCACCGCCTTCACCGCAATAGGGGTGTACAATCACTTCAGCATTGGGCACACGCGCTTTAATATAATCAACCTGCGCTTTAACCGCCGCCAGGTTATATTGGGTGCCGCCCTGCAGAACAAACTTACGTCCCAGTTCGGCAAGGCGTGGAATTTGAACAACGTATTGCCATATATTTTTGGGCAATACACGAGCCAGACCTGCAAACAGCTCTTCTCGGGAATAACCCTCTTTCTGAAAATTGACACGATCACTATCGAGAAAAACCGCACAGCCATAACTAAAATTGGGCGAACTTTTTGCTTCAAATGCAACATCCGCAAACTGTTCGACTTTGACACCAAACTGCTGTGCCATTGCTTGCAAAAGCATACCATTGCCCGCTGAGCACTGATTTGAGAGGCGGAAGCTTTTTATGTCACCATGCTGCAAGAAAAGGACTTTAATATCCTGACCACCGACATCACAAACCACGTCAATATCATCACCACAGAAACGCTTGGCACTTTGCATATGTGCAATCGTTTCAACAATATTGGCATCACAGCCTAATGCTTTTTCAAGTACATCACCAGCGTAGCCCGTCACACCACAACCTGCAATTTCAATAGGAGCAGATTGCTGCGAGATATACTCTTTCAGTTTTTTGAAAATGATATTGCTATCATTAATGGGGTTGCCTGTGGAGAGCAGATACTCTTTTGTAATCACCTCGCCTTGTTCATCAAGCAACACAGCTTTAGTGGTGGTTGAACCACCATCAATTCCCACAAAAACACGAACAGTCTCTTCCCTATTAAACTGCTGAGCTTTAAATGCAGGTTTTACATAGGTTTTCTTGAACTCATCCAGATCTTCTTCTGTTTTCCATAAACCCGGACCTGTGTGGTGAGAGGATGCACGCTGGCCCTCTCCACTCAAATGAGTGCGAAGCCGTTCAACACCACAATAGTCAGCCCCTTCAGCCTGCTCCTGCGCACCAAATACGACCGCGCCGAATGCGGCATAATATTGTGCATCATCAGGTACTTTAATCAGCTCTTCAGGCGGAATGTCTGGAACGGCATAACCACGCTCGTTCCATGTATCTATAATTCGCTTGCGCCAACAAGCCTGCAAAAAGGGTAAGTAGGTATTAGGGCCGCCCAGCAACAATACGTTACTCAGCAGCGTATTACCTCGTGTCAACACCGTAAGATTTTGCATCACAATGGCATCAGCCAATGAATTGACAATCTCTTCAGATGGCACACCCGACTTCACCAGGTTGACAACATCGGTTTCTGCAAACACCCCACACTTTGCGGCCACATGGTGTAGTTTTTCGGGTAAAAAGGGAATTTGGGTGGCTTGCCCAGAGCTGAGACCCACTTTCAACAGACACTTATCAATAGTTGCGCCCGTACCTGAAGCACACTTATCATTCATTGAGGTGACAACTCGCCGCTCCTCAGCATTGGCGCCGGGCTGAAATATGATAATTTTTGCATCCTGCCCTCCCAGTTCGACGACACTGTTGACATCAGGATGTAAACGTTCAACGGCAAGCGTGACAGCATTCACCTCTTGAATAAACCTTGCGCCCACATGCCCGGCAACGGCTGTGCCACCAGAGCCTGTAATATAGGCCAGATGCTGGCCTTCTTTAAGAAAGGGATTTTCTGACTCCATGCGCTCTAGTGATTCAAGAAGTTTTGGCCCTTGCAGCCCTTCGTGCCGATCATAGCAACGCCATACAATAGAAAAACTTTCAGGCTCAACAACCACACACTTGACCGTCGTCGAACCGACATCAATACCAATCAAATAAGAATTAGTACCCATAACGCCTTTCTTACCCCTTTAATTTCAGCAAAATAAATTCAATATCATTTTGCTGAAGCTGTAATTTAACCTCATGCAAGCGTGGCAATTCATGAATAGGGCCAATGCGAACACGATGCCAGGTAGATCCATTTTCAATAGTAACGGTCTGTATACCCGACTTGATACCCAGTATAGCCAGTTTTGCTTTCAATGCATCAGCCATTTTATACTCTTTAAATGAAGCAACCTGAAAAATATAAGCACCCGGCTGTTTTATTTCTTTGATTTCAGAGTTTGATCTTTTATTGGTTACGATCTCTTCTTCATCAGGGATAAAAATTTTCATATCTTGCAATGACTTATAAAAGTCATAACGCGCTTCAGGTTGCGGAGGCAAAGGCGCAACAGGCTCCTCTTGCTGTAATGCGGAAGATATTGTCACTTTTGTTTCATGCAGTGTTACTTCAGACTCGTCTTTCATTAAATAAACTAAAAGTGCCACACCAAGCCCAGGAATAAGACCCACCAAAAGCCAGACCCAGCCCGGCGTTCTTTTTTTCTGATCTGCTCTTCTCTCGGCCGCTTTTTTATCTGAGCGCCTACGATCATAAACACGCTGGTTTTTTTTATTTTTTGTAGCCACAGTTACATACTTTCCGGTGCAGAAACGCCTAACAATAATAAAGCGTTTTTCAATACATGACCTACCGCTAGTATGAGTGAAAAACGTGCATTTCGTAACTTTTCATCATCAACAATAAACTGATGAGCATTATAGTAAGTATGAAACTCGGTCGCCAGATCGCGCAAGTAATAAACAACCTGATGCGGCTCATGATTTAATGCCGCTGTTTCGAGCAGCTCAGGATAACGCGCAAGACTGGCCATTAATGCTTGCTCATGAGCTTCAGTCAGCAACGACAGATGAGCTTCACCTTGCTCTCTGTTCCAACTCAGCTCTCGCTCCTTTAATTGCCGCATCACACTGCAAATACGTGCATGTGCATATTGCACGTAATAAACCGGATTTTCATTCGACTGTGATTTGGCTAACTCCAGATCAAAATCCATATGCTGCTCGCATTTGCGCATCACATAGAAAAAACGTGCGGCATCTTTACCCACCTCTTCACGCAATTCACGCAACGTGACAAATGAACCACTGCGAGTCGACATCTGTACTTTTTTACCATCGCGATAAAGGTTAGCAAATTGAACCAGTAAAACATCCAGCAGATCAGGCTGTTTACCCATCGCTGCAAGGGCTGCCTTAACACGCGGAACATAACCATGATGATCAGCCCCCCAAACATCAATCACCTTTTCATAACCACGCTCTGCTTTATCCAGATGATAGGCGACATCAGATGCAAAATAGGTGGTTTCACCATTATCCCGCACCACAACACGATCTTTTTCATCGCCAAAATCGGTTGATTTAAACCACCACGCGCCCTCTTTTTCATAAAGATGACCGCAGCCTTTGAGTCGCTCAATTGTTTTTTCAACCAAACCACTTTCAACCAGAGAGCGCTCGGAAAACCACTCCTCGTAAACAACACCAAACTCTTCAAGATCTTTACGGATATCGCCCAGAATAGATTCCAGCCCCGCATTAAATACTGTGCGATAACCCTGCTCACCTAATAGCTGTCTCGCTCGCTGAATCAGGCCATCAATATGCGCCTCTTTATCGCCGCGACCCTCTTCGATTGCATCTTCAGGCAAATCAGCCATCACTGTTTGAGCTGCATGCAAAAATGTATTTCCATGACTATTTTTCAATGCCGCTCCAATGTCGCGTATATATTCACCACGATAGCCACTGACTGGAAATATAATTTCTTCGCCACAAAGCTCCAGATAACGCAACCAGACACTGGTCGCCAAAATATTCATCTGGCGACCCGCATCATTCACATAATATTCACGATGCACTTCAAAACCGGCAGCCACCAGCAAATCTGCGACTGTGGCACCGTATGCTGCACCTCGACCGTGACCGACATGCAATGGCCCGGTCGGATTGGCAGAAACAAACTCAACCTGAACTCTACGCCCTCGGCCAATCGTGCTGCGCCCATAAGCTTCACCGGCTTCATGCACAGCTAAAATAACTTTCTGGAATGCTGCTGGTGCCATAAAAAAATTAATGAATCCCGGGCCAGCAACCTCAATCCTGGATATTGAAGCTGACTCAGGCAATGCCTGCACCAGCTTTTCTGCCAAATCACGCGGTTTACAACGTGCTGATTTAGATAATACCAGAGCAAGATTGCAGGCAAAATCACCCAGCTCTTTATTGCGTCCACGTTCAACCCGAATATCCAGCTTCAAATCTTTTGGCAGCACGCCTTCCTGTTGCAGTTGAAAAACAGCATCACAAAGCAGGTTTTTTATTAGTTGTTTCATCAGACTCAGTATCTATTAAATTTAGTGGAGAACATATAGAAAACCGCCTATTATGGCGGCTATTTACTATCTTGCAACCTGCAAGTAACGGTTTTTTTATCTATGCGTGCTTTCTACAATCAAGCTCAATATACAACCAGCGCCAACAAATCCTCCCAATTACCCGTTGATACGGGAAGAGAGGTCGCTTTTGCCGGGCGCTCCAATGTTGGCAAATCCAGCGCCATTAATACGCTAACTTACCGGCGTGGCCTTGCACGAATCAGTAAAACACCGGGAAGAACCCAGCTGATCAACTTTTTTGAAATAGATTCAGAGCACAGACTGGTTGATTTGCCTGGTTACGGATTTGCCAAAGTACCCGACCGAGTAAAACAGCACTGGCAGCAACTGATTTCATCGTACCTGAATGACCGCCAGGCTCTGAAGGGGCTGATTGTTATTATGGATTCACGTCGTCCATTCACACCCTTCGACATGCAGATGCTTGACTGGTGTGAATATGCCAAAATGCCTGCACATATATTACTGACAAAAACAGATAAACTCAGTAAAAATGAAGCCCGGGCAACACTTAGCCAGGCAAAAAAAAATTTAAAGCAACAGACACGCGAAATTTCTGTTTCCGTACAACTTTTTTCATCGCTAAAAAAAACAGGGATTGAAGATGCCTATAGCAAGTTAAATGAATGGATGGATATATCTGAGACAAAAGAAACCCCGGCTACTGGGAGATAACCGGGAAGTTTCAAATTTCCCGCTTTGGAGGGAGAGGTAAAAGCGGGAGAGTATCTGTGCATACTCTGTTATTAAAGACACGCACTATTTTTAAAAGTTCACAAAATTAATCAAGTATTGGTTAGAGCGCTACCAATAACTCTCAAAACCCACACCAATATTTGGCTTCAATTCGAATTCAGTCAACGATTGCATCAACTCTTCAGCAGTCGCCTGCTCAATATCCAGATCCGTTCCCAGCAAGAAACTGATTCTTAAGATCTCTTGATTAATCAAACCCATACCAATAACGGGGCGTTCATCTTGCATATTTAAACGAAAGACAGGGCTTCCTGCATGCTTATGAACCAGCGACAACGGATTTTGCAAGTTTGACGAATAGTCCGGAAATAGCAACTTTTCTGGCGCTTTAAGAGGCGTTAAGCGGCGTAGCTGAAGTGATTCGGCACAGAGGCGCTTTACCTCTTCAGGCGTTTTACAAATGATCTGTTTTGATTCGTGTTGAAAAAGCAGTTTATTTTTATTTTCATCCGCATAACTATAAAGCGAAATAAACATTCCGACGATAAACAGAGCAATACGTGATGACGTAAAACCTCTTTTCATCATTTATTTCCCCCAAAGATTAGCTCTGCACATTTTATCCTTGCTCTATTTCCCGATGCACTACAGACACAACAAAATTTCAATTGAGCCTATCGAATTTATGCCAGAGTGCCGACAACTTATAAGTATGGCTAGTACTGACTCTAATAATAGCCTTATTTAACAAATAATACCAATATTAAAAATGTGACATCAGGAGATAACTAATATGAACCCACTGCGCCGTTTACATGATTTTGGACAAAGCCCATGGTATGACAACATTCATCGTAAAATGCTTACATCAGGTGAATTAGAGCGCATGATTCAAGAAGACGGCGTAAGAGGCATTACCTCCAACCCAACAATCTTCCAAAATGCAATCAGCAACAGTCACAATTACGATGATCAAATAAAACAGCTCCTGGAAGAGTATCCAGAACAAAACAGTCGAGATCTGTTTTTCTCTCTCGCAATCACTGATATTCAAAAAGCAGCTGATTTATTACACCCAATTTACAACAAGAGCCATGGTATTGATGGCATGGTCAGCCTGGAAGTATCTCCAGATCTGGCCTATAACGCAGACCAGACTGTTTCAGAAGCACTACAACTGGTTAAACGAGTCAATCGCCCTAATTTAATGATCAAAGTTCCCGCAACCTGGGAAGGTTTGAGTGCAATTGAAACTTTGACTGCGGAAGGAGTCAGCATCAATGCAACGCTGCTATTTTCCAACAAGCGCTACCAGGAAGTTCTTGAGGCTTATCTGTTAGGCCTTGAAGCGCGCTTACGCCGTGGCCAACCCATTGATAATATTAGCTCTGTCGCCAGCTTCTTTATCAGTCGTGTTGATGCAATGGTTGACAAACAGCTGGATCAAAAAATGGAAACAGCTGATAGCCATACAAAAAACCAATTGCAATCACTCAAAGGTAAAATTGCAATCAGCAATGCCAAACTCTCTTACCAACACTTCAAAAAAATCTCCAGCAGTCGGCGCTGTAAAGATCTACTGGAGTGTGGTGGCCAGATGCAACGTCTGCTTTGGGCAAGCACTGGAACCAAAAACCCAACGTATAGTGACGTACTGTATGTCGATACACTAATCGGTGCCAATACTGTCAACACAATTCCACCTGCAACATTTGAGGCATATAAAGACCATGGAAACCCCCAGGCTACACTAGAGACCGATCTGGATCTCGCCAAGAGCAATGTTGATGCACTAAAAGCTCTGGATATCGACCTGGATATGATCACAGATCATCTAGAGAATGAAGGTGTTAAATCTTTTTCTGACTCATTTGATGCACTGTTAAACGCGATCCAGCAAAAAGCGGATGTTATTATCAATGAACGCCATACAGTCGAAGCATAACTAAAAGCACGTTCCCAAACTTGTATACATAATCGGGTACGATAGAATCTGTTCATACCCGATTATGCTTTCAGGAAAAAATAATGCCTCTATGGCAAATCATTGCAAAAGAAATTTCTACGGCAACAGAGCAAACATTTATCTCTCACCAGCAAAGCCCCATCAAGGGTGGCTGCATCAACACCTCTTATCTCCTAGAGAGTAAATTGAGCCAAAAATACTTTGTCAAATTGAATTGTGCATCAAAGTTATCCATGTTCAGAGCGGAAATGAACGGTCTGAACGAAATCATCAACAGCCAAACAATTCGTGCTCCACGCCCCATCTGCTGTGGTCAGGCGGACAAACATGCCTTTTTAGTGCTTGAATACATTCATTTCAACCAACATGGAGATCCTGAGCTTCTTGGACAACAACTGGCAGCACTGCATAACACAAAAGCACCTTATTATGGCTGGCTTCAAAACAACACCATTGGCTCCACCCCACAAATAAACAGCCAGCAGGCAACGTGGTGTCAGTTTTGGCAAAAAAACCGTCTGGGCTATCAGCTGGAACTGGCAGCCAGACATGGTTACAAAGGAAATTTACAAAACCGAGGTGAGCTGTTACTTATTCACATTGAGCAGTTTTTTGACAACTACACACCATCACCGACTATTTTGCATGGCGATTTATGGTCAGGAAATTATGGGTTTGATGAGCAGGGTCAACCTGTTATTTTTGACCCGGCCGTCTATTATGGCGACCCTGAAACAGATCTGGCCATGACAGAGCTTTTTGGTGGTTTTTCACCCCGATTTTATAAAGCCTATAACAAAGCCTGCCCACTCAATGATGACTACCATACCCGCAAAATAGTTTATAACCTTTATCACATTCTGAACCACCTAAACTTATTTGGCTCAGGCTACCTACCACAAGCAGAGCAGATGATTGATCAACTATTAAGCACCATTGGCAAGTAATTCTGACGGATACAACCTGTTTTCTGTCACAATTCCAGACAATGGAATATCCCAGGGTTCACGCGGTACAGCCTCAATTTTTTGAAAGTCATAAGCCAACCCGATCAAACAGGGCTTTCGCCAATATTGACGATAAGATAAAAAATTGAAAGTGCGATCATAATAACCACCGCCCATACCTAATCGATACCCCTTTTCATCAAAGGCAACCAAAGGCAACAGAACCAGATCCAAAGCCCAGGCTGGCACAATAGTGCAAGCAGAAACAGAGGGCTCAGGAATACCATACCTGTTATTTACCATACGGCTTTTAGCATTGTAAGAAGCAAATCGGAGGCGGCCAGAGTAAGGTGGCTGTACCATGGGCAAATAGCTCAGTTTATTTGAGCGCCAGATAGCATGTAACAGTGGTGTAGAATCTAACTCACCATCACTGGGCAGATAGAGTGCAATATGACGTGAACGCTGAAATAACCTGCTTTTCAACAGTAATTGAGCAGCACGAGCGGCTGCCTCACAACGATCAGAGTCACTCAATGCACGACGAGCATCGCGTATCTGCCGGCGTAACTGCTTTTTTGAATGGGACATTCACCCTTAGAAACGATCAAGAACCAAAAAGAGCGGCATATCCACAAGCGCCGCTGCTGTCATCAGTCTTGAACCAAGGGTTCAAGTGGGCACACATATGATGCATCAGGCGACCCGTAAAACGGGCATGCACAACAGCATCGGGGACGCGTTCCCGGAGAGATATAATTAGGCCCAAGACCATCTCAGACAAGCTGGCAAACGTTGCAGAATATGCCTTGGTTTTTAGTTTAACCCAGAACCATTCGCTTTGACAGCTTAATTTTTTTGTTGATTATTGTTCAATGCAAGCGCAGCCTCTACCTGCTCCTGCAACGCTTTTATTTTATCAAAAGCTACATCACTGTTTTGATGCTTGTTTTGCTGACTTTCTATTAATTCATGCGCAATATTGAGTGCTGCCATCACTGCCACACGCTCTGTACCTAATATCTTTCCTGCACTGCGAATTTCCCGCATTCTGCTATCCAGAAGAGTTGATGCGGCAACAAGCGCAGGCTGATCCTCTTTTTCACAAGCGACCTGATACTCTTTGCCAAAAATGTTAATGGAAACCGGCTCTGGTTCATCATATTGACTCATGACTCAGCCTCCATCATCTTAAGGCGTGAAACCATCAACTCCAAACGTGAGCGTACCTTCTCGTTTTTTTCTAAAAGACGTGAACGCTCCCCAGACCATTCAGCCTGCTTTTTCTTAAGTGCATTATTCTGTTCCGTAAGCTGCCGACAAACCAGCAACAGCTCATTAACACTGTTTTCCAGTTTTGCAACAGCCACGATTCTATCATCTGTTTTTTCTTCAAACATTCGTTCAAACCCGATTATAGTGCCCCCAAGCAGATAGAATGATAGCATACCCCTTTTCAAAGTTTGAGGGCAGACTCCATTGACACAAGCAGACCATACGATTATTGACTTCGACTCAATCGATAAGCTATTGAATGAACAGGAAATTATTATAGACGCATCTGAATGTCATGGTGTTTTATGCGGTCTGCTTTGCAGCAAAGGCCACTTTAGTGATCTGCTCTGGATCAATCAGCTATGGGACAGTGAAAGCAGCCAGCATGAAAACAGTCTCTCTGCTGAAACACAAAAGAGACTCAAAGAGCTACATGAAGTAACATTCCAGCAACTCAACGACACCCAATGCACCTTTTACCCCCTCTTGCCTAAAGATGACACCTCGCTGAATTTTCGCACTGAAATGCTCGCCAGCTGGTGTCGCGGTTGCCTTTATGGTCTCGGCACAGGCATTAACAAACCACTCAACCAGCTACAACACGACGTTGCCGAGGCAATTCAAGATCTTGTTGATATATCGCAAGCACTGCACCATGCAGCAAATAGCAGTGATGAAGATGAAAGCGCCTATAGTGAAATCGTAGAGTATGTACGCACGGTTGTGATGCTACTCAATGAAGAGTTGCAACCTTTCAAAAAACCACCACAAATGCATTAAGCCATTATGGATAAAAAAGAGTTTTTCCAGCGCCGGAAACGGCTCATGAAAAAAATCGGCGTGGGCAATATTGCTATTTTGCCTACCTCACCAGAGCAACAGCGTAACAGTGATGTTGATTACCCTTTTCGCCCAAACAGCAATTTTGCTTACCTCACCGGCTTTGCCGAACCTGAAGCCATTCTTGCTCTCATTCCAGGGCGTAAACAGGGGCAATTTGTTCTATTTTGTCGTGAACGAGATAAAGAAAAAGAGATCTGGAACGGTAAACGTGCGGGTTTGGAAGGTGCTCGAAATCAATGGGGTGCCGATGAAGCACTGTCGATCAAGGAGATAGACAAACACCTCCCTGAACTCCTTAAAGATCGCCAACAGATTTATTGCACATTGGGAGAGAATCAGGATTTCGACCAAAGGCTTATGGGCTGGGTTAAACAGGTACGCGCAATGGCACGTCAAGGTATCAGCGCTCCCACCGACTTCATTGGCATTGAACCCTTACTGCATGAAATGCGCCTCTTTAAAAGCCGCGCAGAAATTAAAGCCATGCGTACCGCCGCAGATATTTCAGCCAGCGCCCATCGGCGCGCCATGCAATGTTGTCAGCCCGGCATGATGGAGTATGAGATCGAAGCTGAAATCACACACGAATTTAACCGCATGGGCTGTCGTGATGCAGCCTACCCCTCCATTGTCGCCGGAGGTAAAAACGCATGTATTTTGCACTACACAGAAAACAGTATGCCTCTAAATGACGGAGAGCTTTTATTGATAGATGCTGGCGTAGAGTATGACTTTTACGCCGCAGATATAACACGCACTTTCCCCATTAATGGCCGCTTTAATGCTGAACAACGTGCCCTTTATGAAGTTGTTCTCAAAGCGCAATTGGCTGCAATCAAAAAGGTCAAGCCAGGAAACCATTGGAATGCCCCACATACTGCCGCTATACGGGAACTCACCAAAGGGCTCATTAAGCTGGGTCTATTAAAAGGAGCGCCGCGTGAACTCATAAAGCAGAAGGCCTACAAACCTTTTTACATGCATCGTACCGGCCACTGGCTCGGTATGGATGTGCATGATGCCGGTGATTACAAGCGAGATAAAAATTGGCGAGTTTTTGAGCCCGGTATGGTTTTAACAATTGAACCAGGGCTTTATATCGCAGCCAACAACAAAGACGTTGCAAAAAAGTGGTGGAATATCGGCATTCGTATTGAAGACAATATATTAGTAACGAATGATGGAAATGAAGTCCTTACACAAGCGGCACCAAAAACTGTCGCCGAAATTGAAGAGCTGTGTCATAAATAAAGTTGAGCGGCGGTCTCAGAAACAGGTCCCTGCCGATTATTTTATGATTATGATGACGTTTACACTGCCTGCCGAGCTTCGCCCGCCAGGAGGCTGTCCGAGAATGGAAGTCGTAGCGAGGGAAAGCCATTTTGAGGCAGATTTGGTGTAAATTTTCGTTAAATAGAACAACTATTCGCCTCAAAATACCGAAAAACTGTCCTTGATTACACGCTACAAACCAGGCAATCAAATACCTTCATCTTAAAACAAACACCCTATAAGCCGATAAAAGTGAGAAACTCTATAAAGCTCATCTTTCATAATGGACGAAACAAAAAGCACAACAACGGATCAACTCACCGGCTTATCCCGCTGCCTTGTTATGGATGGTGTGTTTGATCATGAAAGTGCGCTTGAACATCAACAAAAAGCAGATGAAGCAACACTGCCACTCATCAGCTATTTGGTAGAAAACAAAATAGTTAACAGCCTTACAATTGCATCAGCGGCTTCCAGAGAGTTTGGCATCCCGTTCTTTGACCTGGAAGCGATGGATATGGAGATGGCTCCCATCGAACTGGTGTCAGAGACGCTCATACGCAAGCACAATCTATTACCGTTATACAAGCGTGGAAACCGTCTGTTTGTAGCGGTCTCTGACCCTCTTAACCTGGGTGCCCTGGATGAAATAAAGTTCCACGCCGATGCCCATATTCAAGCCATACTGGTTGAAGAGGACAAGCTACGAACAACCATACAAAAAACGCTGGAGGCAATGGATACCTCCATGGCCGGGCTTGATGATGAAGAGCTTGATGACCTGGACATCTCAAGTAGCCATGAAGAGTCCGATGAAGATTTAAGTGAAAATGAGATCAATGACACTCCCATTGTTCGTTTTGTCAATAAAATCTTGCTTGATGCGATCAACAAAAATGCTTCCGACCTGCACTTTGAGCCCTTTGAAAAGTTCTATCGAATTCGTTACAGGGTCGATGGCATTCTCATTGAAGCCGCTGCCCCCCCTGTCAGCCTGACACTAAAAATAGCCGCACGCATCAAGGTCATGTCACAGCTGGATGTTTCAGAGCGGCGTGTTCCACAAGATGGAAGAATGCGTATGGTTCTATCAAAACATCGAGCCATCGATTTTCGTGTCAGCACGTGCCCGACACTGTTTGGCGAAAAAATTGTCATGCGTATTCTTGACCCCAGTAGCGCTCAACTAGGTATTGATGCCCTGGGCTATGAAGAAGACCAAAAAACGCTCTACCTCAATGCACTGAAAAAACCGAGCGGAATGATCCTGGTCACTGGCCCTACGGGAAGCGGTAAAACAGTTTCACTCTACACAGGATTGAATATCCTTAATACAGAAGAGCGTAACATTTCAACGGCTGAAGACCCTGCCGAAATCAATTTGCCCGGCATCAATCAGGTCAATGTAAGACCCAAAGTAGGACTCACCTTTTCAGCTGCCCTCAAATCTTTTTTAAGACAAGATCCTGACATTATTATGGTGGGTGAGATTCGTGACCTTGAAACAGCGGAAATCGCTATTAAAGCTGCACAGACCGGCCATATGGTGCTCTCAACCTTGCATACCAACGATGCACCGCAAACACTCACTCGTTTACTTAATATGGGTGTAGCCCCATTTAATGTGGCTTCATCCGTTTCTCTTATTATCGCTCAACGTCTGGCCAGGCGATTGTGCCCTCACTGCAAACAAGTGGTTGATATTCCAAAAAAAGCACTCTTAAAAGAAGGCTTCGAAGAGGGTACACTAGAGGAGTTAGCGATATATGGGGCCGTGGGTTGTGATCAATGCCACCAAGGCTATAAAGGGCGGGTTGGAATTTATCAGGTCATGCCTGTTTCAGAAACAATGAGCAAACTCATCATGGAAGGTGGCAACGCCCTGCAACTCGCCGAACTATCGAAAAAAGAGGGAGTGGCCGATTTAAGAATGTCCGGACTTAAAAAAGTGCTTCAAGGTTTAACAACCCTGGATGAAATCAACCGAGTAATTACGAGTTAATCATGGCAAAAAAAGAAACCAAGGAAAGTATATTTATCTGGGAAGGGGTCGACAAAAAAAAGTCCCGTATCAAAGGTGAAATGGAGAGTACAAGTGTTGCGCTGGTCAAAGCTACGTTGCGACGACAGGGCATAACCCCCATTAAAATCAAGAAAAAATCCGCCCCCCTATTCGGTTCATCAAAGAAAAAAATCACCGCTAAAGATATTGCTATTTTTAGTCGGCAAATGGCAACCATGATGAGCTCAGGTGTACCTTTAGTGCAGTCATTTGAAATTATTGGTCGTGGCCATGAAAACCCAAGCATGCAAGAACTGATTATGGCTATAAAAGCCGATGTCGAGGGGGGAAACTCACTGGCCGATGCGCTACGCAAACATCCAAAGTACTTTGATACTCTATATTGCAATCTCGTCCACGCTGGTGAACAAGCCGGTATTTTAGAAACACTATTAAATAAAATTGCACTTTATAAAGAAAAAGTAGAAGCCATTAAGGGAAAAATCAAAAAAGCGATGTTTTACCCAATCGCTATTATGGTGGTTGCTTTTATTGTAACCGCAATATTACTACTTTTTGTTGTGCCTCAATTCGAAGCGATGTTCACTAACTTTGGTGGTGAACTTCCCGCCATGACAAAGTTTGTCGTCACTTTATCCCGTGGCTTGCAAGAGTGGTGGTGGGCTATATTTGGCTCAATTGCCCTTGTTATTATTGCATTGGTTCAAGCTCAAAAACGCTCCCATAGCGTTGCCAGAGTGATGGATCAGATGATTCTTAAAGCGCCGATCATCGGTGACATTATTACAAAAGCGATCATTGCACGTTACGCACGCACGCTTTCAACCATGTTCGCAGCGGGTGTACCGCTGGTTGAAGCAATGGGCACTGTTGCCGGTACGGCAGGTAATATTATCTACACAAACTCAATACTGCGTATGCGTGATGAAGTTGCTACGGGCACAACACTGAATCAATCCATGCGTCAAAGTGGATTATTTCCCAATATGGTTGTACAGATGGTAGCCATCGGTGAAGAGTCTGGAGCACTGGATTCCATGCTGGGTAAAGTGGCCAGCTTTTACGAAGAAGAGGTTGACGATGCTGTTGATGGGCTAAGCAGCCTGCTGGAACCGATCATTATGGCCTTTCTTGGTGTAGTCATCGGTGGCCTGGTCGTTGCCATGTACCTGCCTATTTTCAAAATGGGCGAAGTGGTTTAACAAAAACAATGCATTTAATCATTTACCTGCAAGAGTCACCGTTACTCTTCATCATGGTAACGGGACTTTTTGGTTTAGTTATCGGAAGTTTTCTTAATGTGGTGATTTATCGCCTGCCTGTGATGCTGGAAAGGGAGTGGCGCTCACAATGTGATGCCTTGACTAAAACAGATGAACAGAGAACCGAGCCTGCAAAAAAAACAGCAGACACCTTCAACCTTGCAATACCACGATCCACCTGCCCATCTTGCGGCCATACAATCAAGGCATGGGAGAATATCCCCATTATCAGCTACCTGCTGCTGCGTGGCCGATGCTCAAAATGTGGCATTCATATCTCTTGCCGATACCCCATTATTGAAGGTATCACTGCACTGCTCTCAATTATTGTTGCATGGCACTTTGGTTTCACCTGGCAAACAGCCGCGGCACTCTTGCTCACCTGGGCTCTAATATGTTTGACCATGATTGATTTTGACCACTATCTTCTGCCTGACAACCTGACTCTTCCCTTTGTCTGGATCGGTTTATTGCTGGCGCTCTTTGGCATATTCACCCAACCTGTTGATGCCATTATTGGTGCAATTTCAGGCTACCTTATTTTATGGTCTGTTTATTGGGCTTTTAAATTACTCACTGGCAAAGAAGGCATGGGATATGGTGATTTTAAATTACTCGCTTTGTTAGGTGCCTGGATGGGCTGGCAAGCGTTGCCCATCATTATTTTATTGTCATCATTAGTCGGCGCCATTGTTGGAGTTCTGTTGATCGTTTTTAAAAACCACGACAAAAGCAAACCCATTCCATTTGGCCCTTATCTCGCTGCAGCGGGCTGGATCTGCCTGCTCTGGGGCAATGATATTACTGAGATTTATATGCACTGGAGTGGCTTGGCTTAAACGATGTTCATTGTAGGTTTAACTGGCGGAATCGGCAGTGGAAAAAGTACCGTCTCAGCTCTTTTCAAAAAGCTGGGTGCCCCCGTTATTGATGCAGATCAGATTGCAAGAGAGCTTGTCGAACCTGGAAAACCTGCGCTAAAACAGATTACTGATACTTTCGGGATTGGTGTATTAAATCCGGCGAAAGAGCTTGATCGCAATAAAATGCGACAAATAATATTTCAAAACCCAGAAAAAAAAGAGACCCTAGAGTCTATTTTGCATCCATTAATAAGAAAGTCCATGCAACATGGCATTTCGCAATTAAAAACACCCTACTGCATTCTTGAAATCCCACTATTGTTAGAAACCAGACAAACAGATTTGGTCGATAGAGTTTTAGTCATTGATGTGCTGCCGAACATACAATACAAAAGAGTCCAGGCTCGAAGTGGTTTATCAAAAAAAGAGATTGATGCCATTATTGCAACACAAATAGATCGTTCATCCCGCATCAAAGCTGCCGATGATATTATTGTTAATGACAAGAGTCGCGCTGAACTCAACAACAAAGTACAACAACTCCATCAAATGTATCTCTCTCTGGCAGAAAAGGAGTAGTCGCTTGCGCTGTTTTAAAGAATGACGTAGTCTGCAATGTCATTGTTTAAAGTATATTAATAATCATGCCTGATACTCTTAACCATCTTGCCCGAATACTCAAAGAGCGCCGTGACGCTGACCCGGAATCATCCTATGTCGCCAGCTTACATAAAAAAGGGCTGGACACCATATTAAAAAAGGTGGGTGAAGAGGCTGCTGAAACCGTTATCGCCGCAAAGAATGGTGACAAACAGCAGATCATTTATGAAACAGCCGATCTATGGTTTCATTCCATGGTGATGTTAAGCCACTTTGACCTGACACCCGACCATATACTGAGCGAACTGGAGCGCCGTTTTGGTACTTCAGGCATTGCAGAAAGAGCTGCGAGAAAAAAGTAGAGAATCATGTTTGATATCGGTTTTTGGGAAATTGCATTGATTGGCATTATCGCACTGCTTATCGTCGGCCCCGATGAGTTCCCTTCATTAGTACGCAAGTCGGTCCGCTGGATGAATAAAGCTCGTCGCTTTGTTCAAAATACTAAAACAGGTATCAGCCAGGAGCTGCACAATGCTGAAATTCTTCAGCTGGAAAAAGAGGGAAAAATTAGTGATAGCAAACACCTTGAACCCCTGAACTCCAATCAAAAAAAACCAGACCAATCATGAAGTGTTACAAAAATTACCTTCTGCTATTAATACTCTGCTTAAACTTATCACCCGGCTGGGCTCAATCAACACCAGAAAATCCTGTTGAAACAGATAAACTGCCTCTTGATGAACTTCGAACTTTCACACAAGTATTGCATAGAATTAAAAATGATTATGTTGAACCCGTAGAAGACAGCAAGTTACTGGAAGATGCTATTCGCGGCATGTTAGCAGGTCTTGATCCACACTCAGCCTATCTTGATAAAGATGAATACAAAGCGTTGCAGGCTGGCACTTCTGGCGAGTTTGGAGGGCTGGGCATTGAAATTAGCACAGAAAACAACCTCATCAAAGTCATCGCACCAATTGATGACACGCCCGCCAAACGTGCTGGAATTCAAAGCGGCGACCTGATTATACGCATTGATGACAAACCGACCAAAGACCTATCATTAAATGAAGCCATAAAGCTTATGAGAGGAGAACCCGGCAGCACAATCACACTTACCATCGTACGCGACAGTGAAGAGCAGCCTTTTGATGTCACCATAACACGAGCTATTATTGAAGTTAAAAGTGTTAAAAGCCGAATGCTCGACGATCACTTTGGCTATATCAGAATCACCCAGTTCCAAAGTCGCACGGCTGAACGTTTGCTGCGTCATATCAGCCGTCTCCGTAACAAGTCAGAGGGGGAGCTAAAAGGATTAGTACTTGATCTACGTGATAATCCTGGCGGTGTGCTCAGTGCTGCTGTTGCAGTCTCTGATGCATTTCTAAAAAAGGGGCTGATCGTATATACCGAAGGGCGTGTTGCCGATTCAGATATGCGCTTTAATACCACCCCCACTGATATACTTAAAGGTCGCCCTATGGTGGTATTAGTCAATGGTGGCTCTGCTTCAGCCTCTGAAATTGTTGCTGGTGCACTGCAAGATCATCAACGTGCGGTAATTATGGGAAGTAAAACCTTTGGCAAAGGGTCGGTACAAACGATCCAGCCTATTAATAACGGTACAGCCTTGAAGCTAACCACTGCACGCTACTACACACCGTCCGGCCGCTCAATTCAAGCAGAAGGTATTGAACCTGATGTATTATTAGAAAAGTTCACACTGGCTAAAGATAGTTCACCAGAAAACAGACCTGTTTTTGAAGCAGATTTAAAAGGTCATCTGGAACATGAAGAAACTATAGACAAATCCGATAACAAGCAAGAAGGTTCCGCTTCTTCATATGATGACTACCCATTATATGAAGCACTTAACCTCCTGAAAGGACTCTACATTTTGCAAAAGGATATTTAATCTCTTTGATACAACACAAGCAAGCAATCACATGTAAGGCACGGACGCGACTCTGCATTAGATTAATTTGGGCTGTTTTACTACTTTCCCCAACACTACTGTCCGCGCAGCCCGTCAACAAACAGGCAACACTACCACAAATTGCCATTATTATTGATGATCTGGGCTATACCTTAAAGCGTGACTCACGAGCGATTGACTTGCCAGGGCCTGTTGCCTACGCATTTCTGCCTGACACGCCTCATGCCAAAAAGCTCGCAGCAAAAGCATTCCTGCAAGGAAAAGAAGTTTTACTGCATCAGCCCATGGAGTCGCTTGATGGCAACAAGCTGGGTAACGGCGGCTTACACCTTAATATGACAGAAGCCGAAGTTATGCAGACTGTGCGTGCAAACCTACAATCCATTCCTCATGCAATAGGAATTAACAACCATATGGGCAGCCTTCTCACCCGCCATCCAGGGCACATGCAATGGGTTATGAATGCGGTTTATCAGCAAGGTAATCTATTTTTTATCGACAGCCGTACAGCCAGCCGTTCTGCCGCACATAAAGTTGCACAAGAAACCCAGATCCCCAGCTTGCAACGGGATATTTTTCTGGACACATGGGTCAACCCGAACAAGATCCGTCAACAATATAGAAAACTACTCAAACTCGCCAGGAAAAGAGGCTATGCACTTGCAATTGGTCACCCCTTTCCTGAAACTATTAATATGTTAAAAAAAGAGTTGCCTCGCCTCAAAAGCCAGGGGATCGAGCTAGTCGCCGTATCAGAGCTTGTAAAACAAAAAAATCCATTACTAATGAATACACCGACAAAAACTTATATGGTTCAAAAAAGAGTTCATATTAATTCTTGGGAGCCTACCCAAAAATAAAAACTGTAGCGGCGCAGGATGCCGCGCGATCACAAACTAAATACATTCACCGTTGCAATCTCAAGGATGAGATACGATGAGTCAGTTAAAAACAGACAGGCGAGGATTACGTGCGTTTTCCTTGATCGAAGTGCTTATTGCCCTTTTGGTGCTTTCAACAGGATTGCTGGCGCTCGCCAACCTACAAATTAAAAGCCTTCAAACCAGTCACCAAGCTTATCTGCTCACCCAGGCAACCCTTCAAGCACATGACATGGCTGAACGCATGAAATCTAACACCGCATACAGTTACAAAAATATAAGCAACGTTTCAAGCAAACCTGACTGCCACCTTAGAAGCTGCTTTCCAGAAGAAATTGCACAATACGATATTTATGAATGGCAACAAAATATAAAATCACTGCTGCCTGAAGGCACAGGAACCATCACAAAGAGTACGGCGAACAGTTTTAGCATTAAAATCAACTGGCTCAACAAAGCTGATCCACAAAACAGTCACTCTGTTCAGCTGGAGTTTGACCTGTAATGGTAAAAAATTATTTTTCCAGAAAGCAAACAGGACTCACACTCATAGAGCTGGTAATCGCCACAGCACTTACCAGCACCATTTCCGCTGGTTTATGGCAAATATTTATTACAACAAAACAGAGCTATCTCTACCATGAAAATATGGCACGCCTACTTGAAAATAGCCGCCTTGCTATCGTGTTTATCAGCAATAATCTTCGCTTAGCCAACACCGTCACTCTTAACGAAGAAACAGGTGATGAACGCCTTGAGATTTCCTACAACGCACCTCGTGATTGTAATAACAATCAGCTCAAAAATACCGAGCAACCTGTTATCAACCAATACTATTTAAAAGACAATACCCTCATGTGTAATGGCAATGGTGGCTACCCCCAACCTCTGGTCAACGGCATTGATGAAATACAGTTTTTGTTCGGTGAAGGCAGCAATGGCTCGGTCAATCGCTACACAGACACACCCACGACAAGTAACATCATCAGTGTACGTATTACGCTCATCATGCAACAAAAGCTCTTCACCACAACAATCAAACTGCCTAACCCCAGTTAAAGCAACTTTCAGCATGGGCAAGCTCTCGTTATACTCAACATACAGAAGTCAATTTAGAGTGACACAAAATGGTATTCAGTCTATTCAAAAAACAACCACTACTTGAAGAAGAAGTTATCAAATGGCTCTTTAGTGCATTCGCCTGGTCGCTGAAAAATTTTGGCACAGATACTTTTTACAAAGAGTCGATACTGGTAACCCCCTCTGACCAACATTTTCCTGGCCGAGAAAATAGCGTCGATAGCATGGCGGCACTCATTTTGGATCGAGTTAAAAGCTATGCGGGAGTGAATCATTGGCCAACGCGTCTTATCAATCAACATTACTATCACTCTGATCCCACTGCTGAACCCAATATACAGCAAGTTCTCGAAAGCCCCTCAGAACTAAAATTGCCACTACTTTATGAACCCCAGCAAGTGGGCAACCCACAAGCAATGATCGCCAATTATGCTCATGCTATTGCTCATCATTTGGGGTGTCAGGCTCAAGAGCGTCCCCCCTGTGATGAAGAGCAATGGCCTCATATCATGGAAGTAGTCAGCGCCTACATGGGGTTTGGATTGATGATGGCCAATACAGCCCACCCCTATCGTGGAGGAGGTTGTGGCCGTTGCCGCTCCCCTGCAATGGATCGCGACGGCTTTCTGGATGAAACAGAAGTTACCTATGCTCTAGCAATATTCTGTGTTTTGAAGCAGATTCCCATATCAGAGGTCAATGCTCACCTGAAAGGCTCACTTCGCTCTTTTTTTAAAAAAGCAATGAAAGATGTTGTTAACCAAAAAGAAGCTTTGAGTAAATTAAGAAGTATCAATCAACCATCACTGCTTCGTGGCAAAGCGGCATCAATCAAAAACTGATCTTCATAAATAGACTAATAAAATAGACAAAAACCAATCAACTGTTTTTATTAAGGTTTATTTAAGCTTATATAGCTAATCTAGCATCATCATTAAAAATAAAAAAAGATGATGATGAATATAATTAAAATAAAAAATACCAGAACATGTGGACAATTAAACTACAGCCCACAACCTTCTTCTTTGTTATTGCGATCTATTGCTGCATTGTTTCTCTGCGTAGTTATGTACTCGGAAACAACAGAAGCCAAACCGCCTCTGGGCTCTGTGGAACTACTGGAGACACAAGCCCATGAAAAAGAAACCAACCACAATTATGCCGCCGCCATTGCTATTTATGATCGACTACTCACAATACAACCCAGCCATCGCGGCGCTAAACGTGGCCGGATTTTAGCTTTACTACACTTGGGAGCCCCTCACCAGGCACTACGCCTGGCGCATGACAATCGTGATCTTTTTAGCCCTGACGAGTGGCAGAAAATGGTGGGAGATCAAGCGGCAGAGGAGATACGTTGGGGACGATTGGCCACAATTGACCCCAGCAAACGCTATCAAAACACCGATTCCGCCATTAAGCGACTGCAAGAGCAGTATGTAAAAATAACTGACAAAGCATCTTCTGCGGCTCTGCGTAACCGTTTCGACCTTATAGCCGCCTATCACAATCGGCGCTATATGCACAAAGCCATTGCACTCTACGAGCAATTGAGTGTAAAAACTTTCCCACCCTACGTGCAAGCAATCGTTGGTGATGCTTACCTCATGTTACGCCAACCAGAACGTGCAACCACCTTACTGGAACAATCCCTTAAAAATTACTCCGAAAATTTAGATGCCCAATACTCTCTATACTATGCTTATTTAGAGTCTGGTCGCTATAAAAAATCACTCACCCATATTGATGCTTTTGCAGCGTCGCTACCACAGTGGATATGGCCTCCTGGCAGTAAAGAGCGACAGCTTAATATTGATAAATTATACGCTCAGAATACTGCTAGCATTGCACGCGCCTATGTTGGAAAGTTAGATGCCGCGGAGTATGGTCTCAAGAGATTATTGAAACAATCCCCGACTAACGTAGACATAAGAAACAATCTTGCCAATATATATTTATGGCGAGGCTGGCCACGATTGGCGTTAAAAGAGTACCGTTCCGTACTGGCTCAAAATTCAGGAAACCTGGGAGCTCTTAAGGGTATTGTCAGTGTGCTCACTGCTCGTGGTGATTTCGCTGGAGCTGATATGGCACTGGCTCCACTGCAAACGCTGTATGGCGATGACCCTTCTATACAAAACTTGGTACGCGAATCAAAGATTCAAAAAATGCGCGAGATATGGCTGGAAGTCAATGGCGGCTCCAGTAGTGGCACTAATATTGATAAAGGCAACAAAGACCTAGGATTTATCGCCTATTATTATGATCAGCCATGGAGCCTTGGGTTACGCCCTTTTGCTTATATTTCCCAAAGCCAGGCTGATTTTTCTGGACAAAAAGTCAACCGTAGCCGTTTAGCTATCGGGCTGCATTATCAACAACAGGATATTATGCTTCGCGGCAACATCAGTGGTGGTGATGGCTCTCCAGGCATATCACTGCAAGGTGACTGGATACCTACGGATCATTGGTATGGAAGCCTTTCCATGAAAAGCTTCAGTGAGCAAACCCCCTTACGCGCCGACCTGGATAACATTGAAGCCTGGTCACTAACAGCAAGCACAGAGTATCGTTTTCACGAAAGTCGCAGTTTAGGCATTTCATTGCAACATATGGGCTTTGATGATGGCAACAAACGAAATACCTTTTTCGCTTTTGGCCGCCAACGCCTATTCCAGGGTCTGCACTACAAACTGGAAGGAGAGCTCAACCTCTATAGCCAAACCAACACAATCAATAACGCCATTTACTTCAATCCCGCCACACAAAGCTCTATCGAACTGGAGTTTAACAATGAATGGTTGACTTATCGCTATTATGAAAAGTCGATGCGTCAACGTCTTTTAATCAATATGGGATCAAGCAATCAGAAAAACTTTAATAAAGAATCCACGTGGATGCTGGGATATGAGCACCACTGGAGTTTCAGTCAACAACTGAGTTTAAGTTATGGAATCAAACGCTCTCGCCCCGTCTACGATGGTATCAAGGAGTACTTCACTCGTGGATTTATGAACTTTTACGTTAGGTTTTGACCATGAAAAAAATAAAAAAAACAGAGCATTACCTATGGGGCATGGTGTCATTACTAATAGTGATGATCACTGCACCTGTCAAAGCAGATTTAATCGTACTTTCGTACCACGAAACAAGCCATTCGCTTAATCATGATAAAAATTTCACAGCCATGGCAATAACAACATCTGAATTGGCCAAGCAGTTTTCCTGGCTCAAAGAGCACGGTTATGAATCCGTAGGAATTGATGATTTGCTGGATGCACAGAAGGGAAAGCGCGCTCTACCAGATAAGGCCGTTCTACTCACTTTTGATGATGCCTATCGTGGAATGTATGAACAGGTCTATCCATTGTTGCGCATATTTGACTATCAAGCCGTGATCGCAGTCGTTGGAAAATGGATAGAAGTACCTGCGAGCAGACAAGTGATGTATGGCAGCGATCTCATAGCACGTAAATATTTTCTAAATTGGGATCAGATACGCGAGATGGCAAACTCTGGATACGTGGAAATAGCTTCACATAGCTATAACCTGCATCATGGCATCATCGCAAACCCACAAAAAAACAGTCGGCCAGCAGCTGTCAGCCGACATTATAACGCCGATACAAATAGCTACGAAAGTGACGAGCAATACAAACAACGTATTCGCAACGATCTGCAACGAAACTCTGACCTTATTGCTCGTAAAACAGGTCATAAACCACGAGTCATGGTGTGGCCTTACGGCGCTTATAATCGCATTACCAACAACATTGCCAATGAAGTTGGTATGCCCATCACAATGAGCCTTGAAGATGGCCCAATAGATATTAAAAACCTTGGCAGTTTAAACCGCCTATTGATTGGCCACGGCATCACACTGGCTGATTTTGTATGGCAAATCAACAACCACTACAAACCCGATATTGAACCCGTACGTTCAGTCTATCTGAGTCTCGATGATATTTACGACCCAAACCCTAAACAACAAGAAAAGAATCTGGGATTTCTGCTAGATCGTGTTAAGGCAATTAAAGCCAATACCGTCTATCTATCAGCTTATACCGATACCAATAAAGACGGCAATGCTGATGCACTCTATTTTCCCAATCGCCACCTTCCGATGCAGGCCGATCTATTCAGCCGTGTGGCCTGGCAACTACGAACTCGCACTGGAGTAAAGGTCTACGCTTCATTGCCTCTCATGGCCTATGATTTTCCATTGAATCAACTCGTATCGAAAAACAGCCAGCAAGCCTTGCAACTTGTCGGTGATATCTACGAAGACCTCACCAAATACACCCATATTGATGGCCTGGCTTTTCATTATGATTCCGACCAAAGCAACCATGAGAGCTTGAATCAATGGGCCGATGCTCTGGCCGAACGTGCCCGCCTGTATCGTCCGACACTCAAAACTGTACGCAATATACACGCGTCATTGTCAATACCAGAACTTAACAAGAGGAAATAACCATGGAAAACTGGCTCCCTCTCTACCTAAGTTCAACGCTCAGCTTTGCCTATTACTATCCATTGCTGATGGCCTATGTCTGGATGATCGGCGGCATCATATACTACATCAAGTGGGAACGAAACCAGCCTAACGGTGGGAGCATACTGAACAGTCTGCCAGCCTATCCTCACGTCAGCATACTTGTTCCTTGTCATAACGAAGGTGATAATTTAAGTGAAACCATCGCGGCACTGAACAGACAAAACTACCCTTATTTTGACATTATTGCTATCAATGATGGAAGTACTGATAACACTGGTGAATTACTGGATAAACTGAATAAAAAGTACTCCCGCTTACGCGTCGTACACCTGGAAGAAAACCAGGGTAAAGCCATGGCTCTACGTATGGGTGCGATGGTGTCATCTAATGAATTCCTCGTCTGTATTGATGGTGATGCCCTGCTTGATAGCAATGCCACCGGCTGGATCATGCGGCATTTCCTTAGCAGCCCTCGCGTCGGTGCTGTAACCGGCAACCCTCGTGTACGCACTCGCTCTACCCTTCTTGGCAAAATACAAGTCGGTGAATTCTCTTCCATTGTTGGCCTTATAAAGCGTGCTCAACGTGTCTATGGCCGTCTGTTCTCTATTTCTGGTGTCATTGCCGGATTTCGAAAATCTGCTTTGCAAGATGCTGATTATTGGAGCGTAGATGCAATTACTGAAGACATAGATATAACCTGGAAGCTGCAATTAAAAGGGTGGGACATCCGTTTCGAGCCAAACGCTTTATGCTGGATTTTAATGCCGGAAACACTCAAGGGTCTATGGCAACAGCGCCTTCGCTGGGCACAAGGAGGTGTCGAAGTCTTTATTCGCTATCTGCCACAAGTCATACGTCTGCGCCAACGACGCTTGTGGTTATTATTGACTGAATATTTCATCAGCATTTTGTGGACCTATGGGGTCATATCCCTAATCATACTATGGGCACTGATGCCATTCATTCCACATCCAGAAGGTATGACGGCATTTTCCTTCATACCAAGTTCTGCAGGCCTTCTACTCGGTTTGACCTGCCTCATTCAGTTTGCTGTGAGCTTCTATATTGATGGTCGCTATGAAAAAAGCCTGGGCAGACTTTATTACTGGATGATCTGGTACCCCCTGGTCTACTGGTTAATCAATCTGTTAACCATGACTGTAGCACTTCCCAAAACACTATTAACCCAGCGCAGCTCACGAGCCACCTGGGTCAGCCCTGACAGAGGAATACGCTAATGAACACGTTAATCATCCAAAACCCCCATCTCCAAGGCATACCACAAAGGATTACACTAAGCTCGATAACGCTCGTATTATGGATGCTGTGGATCTATTTGCTACTACCCGCACTTAAACCGCTACTCACATTTGCGGGTATTGACCTGTCAGCCATAAGTATTGATGAACGAGGGATCAATATTGAAATATTTATAGCCCTTTTGTCACTCATCACTACAATAATTGTGAGTTTTTGGTTGTGGATCAAATACAATATCCTGTTACATAACCGCCATGCCAATCGAAAAAAACGGCAGAGCATTATTCACCAAAATGAATTAGCACACTACTTTAAGGTCAGCCCAAAAAAATTAGCGAATTGGCATCGCTCAGAGAGGTTGAATATTCAATTAACGGAACAAGGGCGAATCCATTACGTAAAGATATAAGGTGAAGTGAACGTTCCTTACGCAGTTTGTTCAAAAGTGATTTTGACACTAAGCCCTGCATTATCCAAACCTTCACCCAGCTGAATTCTTGCACGGTGTAGCTCGGAGATTCGCAACACTATTGATAACCCCAATCCGCTACCAGAAATATCTGAATGCTCACCACGTTTAAAACGATTAAAAACTTCTGTCTGCAATGATTTAGATATACCAAAACCGGAATCTTTCACCTCAAACACTATACCCTGCGCATCACTTGTTACACTGACAATAATACGCCCTTCGCTGGGCGTATAACGTATTGCATTATTGATTACATTCGCAATCAAAATATGTATCAACTCTTCATTACCATTTATGGTTACAAGTGACTCACCTTCCAGACTGATATCTATATTTTTACTCAGAGCTGAAACAATCTGTTCGCTAATCACGGTCGCGCATAGCTGTTTCAGGTTCAGCTCAGTTTTAACGATATGTTGCTCAGCATCAACTCTGGCAAGAATTAACAGCTGATTGACCAGCTTGGTTGTACGTTCAACGCCCGTAATCACTTGCACTATCGCTTGCTGTCGCTGCTTGTTTTCTGTTGATCGCAGAGCCACCTGTGCCTGGGTTTTTATACCTGACAATGGTGTACGCAACTCATGAGCCGCATCCGCAGTAAAGCGTCGCTCTTTTTCAAAAGCTTGCGACAAGCGATTAAAAAGAGAGTTCAAAGCATAAACAATAGGCTGTGCTTCAGTAGGCACTCTTTCGAGTGTAATCGGCTCCAACTGCTGTACTGATCGGCCCGATATAGAATCTGCCAGCAGAACCAATGGGCGCAGGCCTCGACCAATAGTAATCCAGATCAAAATTGCGATAAACGGCAGAGAAAGCAGCATTACACCTAATACGCTACTACTAATATAGTTAATCAGTTCCTGGCGGACATCATAACGTTGAGCGGTTTGAATAAGTAAGTTTGTCTTGGGGTCACGAAGGTTATAGGTATACCAAATGACGCCATCAACTTCGATCTGTTTGAAATTATTGAAAGATTCAATCTCCGGCAGTATTGGAGCCGATGCTGAACGAACCATTACCTTTCCATCACCATAATAAACAATAAAAGATATTTTAGATTCGTATTTATGTGCTATGGGTAGAAAGTCATCCATCTCAACCTGTAGCTGATGACTCTTTTCCTGCTCATACCTGATTAATGAGGCTAACAACTTGGCACTTTGAACCAGATGTGCATCATAAACCTCTTCAGTTTCATGTTTAGCACTTTTATAGACAAACAGAGCAACTACTGCCCAAGAGATGAATACTGCCCCCAATACCAATAATAATAAGTTTTGACGGATTGAACGGGGTTTCATCAACTCTCTTTAGCGATCATGTAACCAACACCGCGAATAGTCACAATAAGATCTTTGCCCAATTTTTTGCGCAGATGATGAATATGAACTTCGGTGGCATTACTTTCAAGTGAATCATCCCAGCCGAACAAGCTTTCTTCAATGCGCTCTCTGGACAAGACACGACCGATATTTTCAAACAGAATTTGTAGAATTTTAAATTCTCGGGTTGATAGATTTATCTCTTCACCGTTTTTATTGAGGCTGTGAGCCATTGGATCCAAAACGATATCACGGTACTTGATTAATGAGGATGCCCGGCCACTGTGACGACGACTCAATGCCCTTATTCGAGCGCACAACTCATCCAGATCAAATGGTTTTGCCAAATAATCATCGGCACCGCTGTCAAGCCCTTTGACACGATCTGCAACAGTGTCTCTCGCTGTTAAAATCAATATGGGTACATCGTTGCCGGAAGCACGAATTTTCTCCAGTACACTGAGACCATCCATACGTGGCAAACCCAGATCGAGTATCACCATATCAAAGTTTTCGACTTCCAGACTATGCAAAGCGCCCAAGCCATCACGTAACCAATCTACAGCATAACTGACCTGTTGCAGACCGGTACGAATGCCATCGCCCAACTGCGGATCGTCTTCAACCAGAAGTATACGCATGATTCAATTTTCCACGGTTATTACCACGTCCAGTTACCATGCCCAGGAATTACCACGCTGTCATCATCATAGATTCCCTCATCTGCTTTTTGATGACATGCATCGCAAAAACTTAATGATTTCACCTTGTCATTTCCAGTGATGAGTTTATCAGAAATTTCATGATGCTTACGCTTAATATAAGGAATATCAATAATACGCATGGGCACTTCATTTTCGCCCAGTGATGACATAATTTTTTTGGAACGCTTATATCGTGATTTATCGGCCGAATCCGCAATCAAAGCATCCAATATTGCACTCCTTGTTTCATCATCTAATTCAGCATTATCACCAAAATGGTCTTCCAGTGCTTTAGGGTCAAGCAGCTTTTTCCAAGAGGCTTCCGGTAATAGGCCCGCCTGATAAGGAAAGTGACAGTCGCTGCACTCCTCATTATATAACTCATTCTGCATGGGTTTGATTTCGTTACGCGAATCCGTAGTCAACAACCAATCAAAAAAACTTTCACCATCTGCAAAGACCGACGTATTGATTCCCAGCCCCAAGAGAGTCACTATAGATAATATTGTTAGTCTTTTAGTCATAATATTTCAGCCCTGTTTAAAATTGAGATAAGTATTTAAGCAAATCACCTTTCTCTTGAGTGGTGCACTCGCGTCCATAAGTCCATTTACAATTACGTTTGAACCACTTTTTGACCTTTTTCAGTTTAGTGAAACGCTCCTTATTGACTGAATAGGCCATAGGCTTAATCACTTTGCCACTTTTTACATGCTCACCCGGCTGTGTGAGATCTTTACCGTGGCAAGCGTTACAATCACGCTGTTTGCCATCAACCATACGCTTCTGATTCCATAAATCTTCACCACGTTTAGCATCAAATATCAGATTACCATCAGGGTTATAATCAGCCATACGTTGATCAATGGGGGTTGTCGCCAATGCAATTGATGAGAAGAGTATTGCAACCACAAAAATTAATATTTTATTCATTCTTAAGCTCCTACCAGGTTAATTTAATAGCCATAGCCATGCTGAGCGCACCAAGAGTACCAGGACCACCATGCCCACCATCTTCACCACTACTCACAGCAACGGCATAACCTGCGGTTCCTAAAATGCCAAGAAGCATATGCAAGTTATCCGGGTCGCCAAAACCACCCGCCAAATTGATATCTTCATAATGAAAAGCAAAACCGCTTAACACAGCTGCCGCACCAAAAGCGGCTGCGGCTGTACCAAAAAGCTCATGAGGACCCCCGGCTGTTTTGGGTGACAACCCTGTCAATACAGCACTTACCATTGAAGCGTAACCAAGATATTTATGCACTTTATTCAAAGTCACAGGCCTGGATTTAAACAGGGGTTTCTTCTCTTCATTATGGCCTTCATGGGTAGCATTTAAATTTGCCGTATCAAGCTGGGCTAATTGAATATAGGATGTATACGGTTGCGGCTTAACAGACAAATCCAAAAAGTGTTCTGGCATGTATTCCTGAGCTTGAGCAGAGCAATTCCAGCTAAATAATATGCAGCAGATCGCTAAATACTTTTTCATCATTTTCCCTCATATCTATTTTATAATTTTATACCCACTGACCATGGCACGTAGCAGATTTTCTTTATGTTGAATTGATGCAACGACCACACCCACTAAATGCCCTGCGATCAACAACCACAAGATGTTAAGTGCCACTTCATGCAGCTCTTCATAGCGATAGGCCCACTGATCACTCATACCAGACAATAAATTCAGTAGTGGCCCTTCAAATTCGATTACAGAGACAAGAATCACTCCACTCACAGACATCAACAAAAGCGCCCCCATCAAAGCCAACACCATCCAGCCACCAGCTGGATTATGACCAAAATAATGAGGGGGACTGTTTCTAAAGCTGGCTTGCAGATAAGCCCATACATGTGAAGGTAAAGCAACAAAATCAGAGAAGCGCGCATGTTTGCTTCCGATAAAGCCCCACACAGTACGAATAATCAGTAATAAACAGATGAAGTAGCCAATCAAAATATGAGTTTGCTGCATTCCTGACTGGCTAGTAATATAAGCGCCCACAAAAGAGAGCAGCATCAGCCAGTGAAAACCGCGCACAAGGCCATCCCATACTTTAATTTGTTTTGTGCTACTTTCACTCATAACCATTACTCTATTTCTATAGACCCAAGAGTGACAGCATAACCATGTAAGCTTAAAAGAAGCTTAATTTTTATAAGGAGAGAAATTAAAATGATTTTTATTACAAACCGATTCCCAAAACAGAGCATTCGAACCCGAGTTGGACGCAATTTTGATTTTGACCTAAATAATAATGCGGCAAAGCAATTCAGTTCATTGGTAAAGTACCATGACTAGGAGCCTGTCCGAGAATGGAAGTCGTAGCGAGGGAAAGCCATTTTGATGGCAGATTTGGTGTAAATTTGAGGCGAATAGTTGTTCTATTTAACGAAAATTTACACCAAATATGGCCGAAATGGATTTTCCGCAGTAGACTTTTCATTCTCGGACAGGCTCCTAGATTATAAGTCTTTTCTTATTATTCATTGATAATAATAACGTCATTGATTCTATAGGTGATTCAATAAAATTGTGGTGAAGGTAAAATCTTTTAGCTTCTTCTGAAATTGCATGCACCAGTAAAGCCTTTACACCTACATTTTCAGATATATAAATAGTACGTTTTATGGCATCTTTAAGTAGTGCTGAACCAAGTTTTTTACCATGAAACTGCTGGTCAATCGCCAACCTGCCAAGAACAATAACAGGTATAGGGTTCGGCATATTTCGTGCTAAAGACTTGGGTGCATTTATTCTTTCCACACTGCCTGTTGCCAAAGCGTAGTAACCAACAACCTGTATGTCATCACAAATAACAAAGGCTTTACTTGCTCCCTGCCTTTGATTTTTTAAAGCCTTCTTTTTTAACCAATCATTTAAGGTTTCATTACCACAGTTAAAGCCTAAAACATTATGTTTGCTATCAAGTAATTCAGGTTTTTTTATTAATCCCACGGTGACGGCTCAGCCATAAGTTGCTCTAGTCTACTGTTTTCAGCCAGTGGAGTATTTAAAGCCTGCTCAAACTTTTCAAAAGCCTCACTTTCTAATAAAAACAAACGTTGATCCAGCAGTACATTTTTTGCTTCTCGACAGGCAATATCTAAAATAAAGGCACTTCTATCTTTATGTAGAATTCTTGATGCCTTTGTTAAAAGTTCGTGCTGGCTAGGCTCAACACGCATATTGATAGATGCGGTTTTGCTCATAAGATAACCTCTTTTTTCTGTGCATACATTAGATACACATTATAACATTAGATTTATTACAATCAACATCCAAAACTCAAAGAAACATATGCAGATTATTAGGGTCACCAAAACCGTTTTTCAAACTGATATCCTTATAGTGAAAAGCAAAACCACTTAACACGGCACTTAGGAACGTTCACGAAATAACTTCTACACTCTGACTTGCTCTTTTACTTCGGTTCAAAGTTCAGAGCTTAATTTTTATAAGGAGAGAAATTAAAATGATTTTTATTACAAACCGATTCCCAAAACAGAGCATTCGAACCCGGGTTGGACGAAATTTTGATTTTGACCTAAATAATAATGCAGCAAGCAATTCAGTATTTTTCTGTGAACGTTTATCTGAAAAAGAGTACAAAGAGATTGGCAGTATTGAGTTTTTAAGTCGGCTAAAAGGGTCGGAATGTCGCCAGATTCTTATATACATCCATGGGTTTTCCAACCTTCCTGAAGATGTGTTTTCTGCCGTTAATGAATTTCAAAACCTTTGTGAAAAAACTAAAAAGGGTGAAATTCTAGTCATCCCCATCGTTTGGCCATGCGACAACGATTTAGGAATTATCAAGGATTATTGGGATGATCAAAAAGCTGCTGACCAAAGTGCCTTCTCTTTTGCAAGAGTATTAGAAAAATTCATAGCATGGCGTAATTCTGAAAAATATAACCCTCAGGATGAACCCTGCCTGAAAAGAGTCAACTTATTAGCTCACTCTATGGGGAACCGTGTTCTACGAGAAACATTATCCGTCTGGGGCAAATATGACCTGCCCAAAGGGTTGCCCCTGATTTTTAGAAACACCTTCATGGTCGCTGCTGATGTAGTCAATGAAACACTTCACAAAGGTGAGCCTGGAGAATTAATCTGCCATACTTCACGTAATGTTATTGTTTATCACGCATCGGATGACCTGGCACTTCGAGCAAGCAAAGTTTCAAACCTTAAAAATAAAATTGCATCTCGCAGGTTAGGTCATACCGGCCCGGAAGATATAGAGAAAACACCAAGAAATGTATATCGAGTTGATTGCGATGATGTTAATAGTGCATATGACCGCCCCAAAGGCCACTCCTATTTTCGCTCTGGAACCAAAAAAGGCACTCCCGGCGAAGTTTTCAAACATATTTTTACTTGCCTCACCTCCGGTCGTGTCTATCCAGATGATGAGAACCGAAGAGCATCGATTATATATTTGAAGAAAATCAAGCAAACGGATCAGGTAAAATAATGTAATGAAACATAGGGAAAAACAGCTGGGCGGTATGCTCATAGTCAGCATTGTGTTGCTTCTGGTGCTCTCTTTATTGACCATCAACAGCATGTCAACTGCACGACTGCAACTAAAAATGGCCCAAAACTTGTCTGCTGCTTTGGAAAGTAGTGCGCTCGTGACCCAAAACAAGTAGCACATCTGTTATACTCGCGCGACTATCAAATGCAAGAAGTAATGTAATGATCAGCCCTGAGCAATTAAAAAATATTTCTCTCGAAGCCCTGGAAGATTTAAAAGGTATCAATATTCAAGTATTCGACGTACGCGGCATGAGCAGTGTCACTGACTTTATGATCATTGCCACGGGTAGCTCTGACCGCCAGGTCAAAGCGCTGGCCAATAGTGTTATCGTAAAAAGCAAGGAAAACGGCTGTACGCCGATCGGTGTTGAAGGGCAGCACCCCGGAAACTGGATATTAGTTGATCTCGCTGATGTTGTTATTCATATCATGACACCTGATATGCGCGAGTTTTATCAACTGGAAAAGCTTTGGAATACCGATGCTGAAGTAGCAAGTTAGCTCATGCAGATCCACCTTGTTGCAATCGGCCAAAAAATGCCTCGATGGGTCAATGACGGTTACTCTGAGTTCGCCAAACGCCTCCCCCACGAGTGCAGACTGAATCTCCACGAAATTCCTGCTGGCAAGCGTGGTAAAAATAGCGATATTAAACGTATTTTGCAGCAAGAAGGTGAACGTATGCTCGCTGTACTTCCCAAAGATTGCCTGACCATTGCACTGGATGTTAAAGGCCAGAGCTGGAGTACAGAAAAGCTTTCATCTCAAATGAGTCAATGGATGCAAGATGGGCGCAATATCGCACTCCTTGTTGGTGGCCCAGAAGGGCTCGACCCATCCTGCCTGAACCGTGCCCGGCAATCCTGGTCACTTTCACCACTCACGCTGCCTCATCCGCTGGTACGCATACTACTTGCCGAACAGATTTACCGTGCCTGGAGCATCCTGGCCAACCACCCCTACCATCGTGCCTAAAATATTTTTCAACAAGGCAGGTGCAATAGCGGCCGATATATAAAACATGAGTGAAGAGATATTAATTAACGTCACCCCCAGTGAGACACGAGTCGCAATCGTCGAAAATGGTGTGCTTCAGGAAGTACATATCGAGCGTAGCAGCAAACGTGGCCTGGTGAGCAATATTTACCACGGTAAAGTGTGCCGGATTTTACCCGGTATGCAGGCCGCTTTTATTGATATAGGCCTGGAACGCTCTGCTTTTCTTCATGCGTCTGATATACGAACTTTACCTGGCAATGATAGTGAACATAATGAGAAACAGATTCGCTCACTGCTCCATGACGGTCAAGAGTTACTGGTACAGGTCATCAAAGACCCATTGGGAACAAAAGGCGCACGTTTAACCACACACATATCTATTCCATCTCGCTACCTTGTACTGATTCCCAATACAACAGACATTGGCATCTCACACCAAATCGAGAATGAAAAGGAGCGATTACGCCTTAAAAAAATTATTCAGAGTGCAGCCACAGAAAATAGACATGGCTATATAGTACGTACAGCGGCTGAAGGATCCGATACAAAAGATCTGTTGGCTGATATGGACTTCCTGAATCGATTATGGAAAAAAGTACAAGAGCGCATTCAAAATGCAACAGTCGGAATGATGGTCTACGAAGGTTTTCCACTCGCCATGCGCACCATGCGTGACATGGTCAACCAGGATATTGATCGAATACGTATCGATTCACGGGAAACACATCAGCGTGCAGCTCATTTTGCCCAAACTTTCCTACCTGAAATAGCAGATCGTGTACAACATTACCCAGGTGAACGTCCCATCTTTGACATCTACTCCATTGAAGATGAAATCCAGAAAGCGCTTGAGCGCCAGGTTCAACTCAAGTCCGGTGGTTATCTGGTCATAGACCAGACAGAAGCCATGACAACTATTGACGTGAATACGGGAGCATTTGTCGGACATAAAAACCTCAGCGAAACCATTTTTAAAACCAACCTTGAAGCGACTCATGCGGTTGCTCGACAACTCAGATTACGTAACCTTGGCGGTATCATCATCATCGATTTTATTGATATGACTGACGAAAAACATAAACAGCAGGTACTGCAAGCACTGGAAAGACACATGGCGAATAGCCATTCAAAATATAATATCAGTACCGTTTCAGCACTAGGGCTGGTCGAGATGACCCGCAAACGTACCCGCGAAAGCCTGGAGCACATTCTATGCGAGACATGTCCAACCTGTAATGGTCGAGGCTCTGTAAAAACAGCCGAAACCACCTGCTATGATATTTTTCGTGAAATTATGCGTGAAGCCCGCCAATTTGATGCTCGGGAATATCTGGTTCTTGCCTGTCCTGAGGTTGTTGACCGCTTAATTGATGAAGAGTCTACCCGTGTTGCTGAACTGGAAGAGTTCATCAACAAACCAGTAAAATTCCAAATTGAGGCCACTTATACCCAAGAGCAATTCGATATTATTTTGTTGTAAATATTTAAGAGACTAATGGCTCAAGCAGTAGATCGTAAAAAAGATGAAAAGCCTGGCAAAGATCACTTTATAAAACTTTGCCTGTGGAACTGTTTTCACATAAGCCGCCATACATTTGTTGCTTTCATCATCATTCTGGCCGTATTCCTCAGTATAGCCCGTGTTGTTTTGCCTGAAATTGGAGCTTACCGTCAGAGCATTGAAGCAGCCGTCAGTGACGCACTGGGACAACCTGTGCGTATCACTGAAATCAAAGCCCGCTGGTATCGCTTTGGCCCCCGCCTGGAGCTTCATGGACTCGAACTGCTAGACAACACTGAAAAACATACCCTGCTCAATTTTGAAAAAGCCCTGATCGGTTTAGACCTGCTCGAATCACTGCATCGCTGGAACATCACCCTGGATCAACTTGACTTGTCAATTGATCAATTAGACTTGCAACGTAACAAGCAGGGAGAGTTACTGCTTAAAGAGTTAAATTTCACACCTGAAAAAGCGACAGACGACCAACATGGAATAGAAACCCTACGCTGGTTACTCAGTCAGGAGCAAATTAATATTGAAGTTAAAAAGCTACTCTGGACAGACCAGATAACAGGCAATCATCAACTCACCTTTCAGGATGCACAAATTGAAACCCGCAATATTAATGGCCGCCATCAACTCACCGCAAAAATTTCACTACCTAACAGTCTGGGAGAGCAGCTCTCTTTTGCACTTGATGGCACAGGTGATCTATCAAAACCTGAACAGTGGTCTGGCCAGGTCTACATTGAAGGTACAAATATCAACCCGCAAGAGTGGTTGAACATTTTAACACCCAAACAACAGCTCACACTCACAGGGAAAATAAACCTTAAACTATGGAGTCATTGGGAAAAATCACTCATCACTTCAGCCTCTGGCATGCTCAATGGGCAACATATTCGGCTCGATTCAGTTAAAACTGGCAAAAGCACCTCTAAAAACAGACCATTTTTAATTGATCGACTTTCTGGAAATTTTGCCTGGTTACGTCAACAAGAAGGCTTTATATTGGATATTGATCAATTTATTCTCCAACGAAACAGACATACCTGGCCCACAAGCCAGTTTAGTATTGAAAAAAACAGCGCTCAACCCTCCGAACACTACACAGTACGAAGCTCATTTATTCAAATTGATGACTTGCGAGATTTATTATTGAACAGTGACCTGCTGGATCAAAAAACGACAAAACTACTGAAAAAATTAAAACCTGCCGGCTCTTTTTCTGACACCTATTTACAGTACCAAAAAGCAAACAAAGAGAGCTCTGAAACATTCTCATTCCAATCAAAGTTTAGAAACCTGACAACACAATTTAGCCACCCAATTCCCGGCATAAAAAACCTCAATGGCTCCATTACTTTAAATCAACAGGCAGGCATACTTGATATCAACAGCCATACTGCAAAACTGGATACAGGCATGCTGTTTCGTGAAAAATTGCCTGTGGATTTATTGAATGGCCGCCTGCATTGGGGAAAAAGTGATATCGGTTGGCGTATTCAATCAAGCGATATTGTATTAAAAAATAGCGATATTACGGCTAGAGGCTCAATGTTGCTTGAGTTTCCTTCAGACCACTCACCTCCATTTCTGGAAATTTTTGCAAATTTTTCAGATGGAGATGCCAAGAAAACATCACGTTATTTACCCGTGGGAATTATGCCGGAAGGAGCAGTCACGTGGCTGGACAATTCCATTATTGATGGCCATGTCACTCATGGAAGTATTCTTTTTCATGGCCCGCTCAAAGGGTTTCCATTTAGAAAAAACCAGGGTCACTTTGAGGTACGTTTCAATGCTGAAAATGCAACTCTTGACTACCTGGATCACTGGCCTCGGCTGGAAGCGCTGCAACTTGAAGCGGTATTCAAGGGCGCAGGTATGGAGATCAATGCCACATCAGGCCAATTACTCAATTCACAATTACGTGATGTCAACGCACTTATTTTAGATTTTAAAGACAATCCACTAAATATAACCATCAATGGTTATATTGATGGCCCGCTTTCTGATACCTTGAAGTTCCTTAAAGAGAGCCCACTAAAAGCACAGTTCGGAACTTTTGCCACGAGCAGTGAAGCAACAGGTCCAAGTCAATTGCATCTGCAACTCGACCTGCCGATTGCGCCCACCGGTCACAAAGTTAATGGTGAAATTACATTTGATAACAATACACTATTGCTCGCAGAAGGTGCTGTTGATCTCGAACAACTGCAAGGCATGCTTGTTTTTTCAGAGCAAGGGATTTATTCACCCGGTATTCAGGGCAAATTGCTCGGCATGGAGACTGAACTGGTCATTCGCACCCATCACGATAATCAAAAAAACAATATTATCCAGTTTACTGCGGATGGCATCGTTGATGCGACACGACTATCAAAAATCATTCACCTCCCTGACAATCGCTTTTTAAAGGGGAAAACAGACTGGCATGCACGGCTTCAACTAACCTCGGAAAAGGGTAAAAATAAACCACCCGATGTCAATTTGCACGTCGAGTCTTTACTAAAAGGGCTGGCCATTACCCTGCCATACCCACTCAAAAAACAATCAATAGAGCCACGTACTTTTATTCTGGAAATGGGGCTGCTGGGGGGCGCACTGAAAGAACCGGTTACCCTTCGTTATGGGGAAAAAATTAATGGTATATTTTTACGTGATGCGACTCAGGAAACAGTTGTGTGGGAACGCGGTGAACTTCGTTTTGGTGATGATTTCGCAGTACTCCCTAACAAACCACAACTACGTATTGCTGGCAGCTTACCAAAACTCTCTATCAGTGACTGGCTAAGTGTACTTCCTGAATCAACGGAGCAAAAAAGTGATATCAACCTACCTAACAGTATTGATTTACAGATCAACTCAATGGAGGCTTTCGGCCAATATTTTGACCAGGCTAATGTTTTTGTGAATAGAACAAAACAGGCCTGGCAGGTCGATATTGACAGCACACAGCTTAAAGGGATGATCTCTCTGCCGCGTCAAATCTCTTTGCCCATCATAATGAATCTTGAACACCTTGAACTTCAATCGCAAAAAGAGCGTGAAATTCAATCACCTTCACCTGCGGCAGACCCTAAAAAAATACCTTCGTTACAAATCACAAGCCAGCAATTTATTTTTAATGGTAACAATTTTGGAACACTAAGCCTCACCGCGACATCACAGAAAAATGGCCTCCATTTTGAGAAAATTACCCTCGACTCAAGCCATACTAAAATTACAGCGCAAGGTGATTGGCTTGACATTAACAACCAACAAAAAACAGCCTTTGAAATTGATCTAAAAATTAATCAACTGCCCAAAACACTCGCGCTTTTTGACGTTGTCATGCCGATCAAAGGTGGTAAAGGAGGAGTTAAAATCAATGCCAACTGGCTCGGCTCACCTACTGACTTTGATTTGACACGCTTTCGCGGTGATCTCAACATGGATATCAGGGATGGCCAACTGACTGATATTAAACCCGGTGCTGGACGCATTGTAAGCCTGTTAAGCCTGCAAGCTCTGCCAAAACGACTCGCTTTGGACTTTAGAGATCTCTTCGGCAAAGGCTTTAAGTTTGACAAAATTATAGGTGACTACAAAATTGACATGGGTGATGCATTTACTGAAAATCTGGTCATGACAAGCAGTGCAGCTGAGGTTAAAATGATTGGCCGTATAGGACTGGCTGATGAGGACTATAATCAACAAGTATTAGTGACTCCAAAAGTCAGCTCCATACTACCCGTTGCGGGTGCAATTGCCGCAGGCTCCAGCTGGATGGGTGCGGGTGCTGCTGTACTTATTTTTCAAAAAGTATTTTTACCCAAGCTGGATACCATCGCCAGCACTGAATATCGCGTCACAGGATCTTGGGATGAGCCTGTTGTAGAAAAAGTTTCAACCTATAAAATTCCAGAGAAAAAACAGGCTGATAAATGAACCGAATTGCTGCAATCCAGATGGCTTCAGGGCCCAATTTAAATGCAAACCTTATTGAAGCAGATAAACTCATTGGGCAAGCAGTCGCATCGGGAGCAAAGCTTATTGTGCTCCCTGAAAATTTTGCGCTGATGGGCCGCATTGAAACTGAAAAAGTTGATATTCGAGAGCATGAAGATGACGGTCAAATTCAAGGTTTTTTGACGCAACAGGCGATCAAGCATGACATATGGATCGTGGGTGGCACGATTCCCTTAGTCAGCGACAACCCGAATAAAGCATATGCATCCTGCCTTGTCTTCAACAATGAAGGTCAGCGCATCGCCCGTTATGACAAACTTCACCTTTTTGATGTCTTGCTGGAAGAGAGTCAGGAGAGTTATACCGAATCTGCCACCATAGAAGCGGGAGACTCACTTGTAACCGTTGACACCCCCTTCGGCTGCATGGGTATAACGGTTTGTTATGACTTACGCTTTCCAGAGCTTTATCGATCTTTAATCAATAAAGGAGTCGATTTTTTTGTCGTACCCGCCGCATTTACCGCAATGACCGGCAAAGCACACTGGGAAACATTAGTTCGCGCACGTGCGATTGAAAATTTAAGTTATGTCATTGCAGCCGCGCAAGGAGGGTTTCATGTCAATGGTCGAGCGACTCACGGCCACAGCATGATCGTCGACCCATGGGGAACAATACTCGATCACCGCCCCCAAGGATCCGGCTTTGTCATTGCTGATATTAACCTTGATCAACTGACCAGCACTCGCCGTAATTTTCCAGCACTTGATCATCGCCGACAGTGAGTAGACTGGCTCAGGAGATTCTACACAGCACCTTTGGCTTTGATCAATTTCGTGATTCACAGGAAGCCATCATCAATCAGCTGATTGAGGGGGGCGATGTGATGGTACTCATGCCAACGGGTGGAGGAAAATCACTTTGTTATCAAATTCCAGCTATTGCCAGAAATGGCGTTGGCATTGTGATCTCACCTCTTATTGCATTGATGCAAAATCAGGTTCATGCGCTGCAACAGGTCGGTGTGCGTGCTGCATTCCTGAATTCCAGTCTGGACTATCAAGAAACACAAGCGATTGAGCGACAGCTTTTTAATGCTGAACTGGATCTGCTCTATATTGCACCTGAGCGATTAATGAACCCGCGTATGCTGAACATGATGTCTCGCCTCAACATCGCACTGTTCGCGATTGATGAGGCGCATTGTGTTTCACAATGGGGGCATGATTTCAGGCCCGAATACCACAAACTCACCATACTGCATGAACGATTCCCTGATATACCACGCATTGCCCTGACTGCGACCGCTGACCAAACCACGCGCAGTGAAATTATCAGCCAGCTGGGGCTGGAAAAGGCACAGATTTTTGTCAGTGGTTTTGACCGCCCCAATATTACCTACCGTATTAATCAATACCAAAACCAACGCGATCAGTTATTAAAATTTCTACACCGTGAACATAAAGGTGACTCTGGCATTGTCTATTGCCTGTCACGCAAAAAAGTAGAAACGATTGCCGACTGGTTAAGCAGCAAAGGTTTTAATGCCCTACCCTATCACGCCAGACTGCCTGGCACTGTACGCGAGCAAAACCAGACCCGCTTTCTTAATGAAGAGAACATTATCATCGTTGCAACCATTGCTTTTGGCATGGGAATCGACAAACCTGATGTGCGCTTTGTCGCTCACCTTGATCTACCTAAAAGCATCGAAGCCTATTATCAGGAGACTGGCCGCGCAGGGCGCGATGGCTTGCCCGCTAATGCATGGATGTCATATGGATTACAAAATGTTGTGACATTGCGCCAAATGCTGGATTCATCCGATGCGGGTGAAAGCCAAAAGCGTATCGAACGTTACAAGCTTGATACCATGCTGGGACTTTGCGAGATCACATCGTGTCGCCGCCAAACCTTGCTCAGTTACTTTGATGATAAACTTGAAAAACCGTGTGGTAACTGCGATAACTGCCTCGAACCGGTCAAAACCTGGGACGCCTCTATAGCGGTACAAAAACTGATTTCGTGCATATATCGTACTGGGCAACGCTTTGGCGCAGGTTATATTATTGATATTTTACTGGGCAAAGAGAACAGACGAATTCAACAGTTAGGCCACCACAAGTTAACCACCTATGGCATCGGTGGCGAACTCAATGCTAATCAGTGGCGCTCAGTGCTAAGACAGTTAGTCGCCAGAGGGTTACTGGATGTTGATATTGAATATGGCACCTTTCGCCTCACCGAAGAGTGCCGCCCTATCCTTAAAGGCCAGCAACAACTTCTTTTGCGCCAAGATAAAAAACCCATAAAAAGCGGCCCCACACGTCGCAAGCAAATCACTTTCAGCACACAGAAACAAGAAGCGCTATGGCATGCGCTGCGCAAATGCCGCAGAGAGATCGCAGAAAAACAAAATGTTCCCCCGTATATTATTTTTCCAGATACCACATTGATCGAAATGGTTGATCACTTACCTCAAACACTGGAACAACTCAGCCATGTTTCAGGAGTCGGCACCGTAAAACTAGAGCGCTATGGCGATGCATTTCTTGAGGTTCTAAATCATCATGAATATAATTAAATCCAATCAAACAACAACATTTCAAGCAGTATTTTTCGACTGTTTACGAGCCTTAAAATAGAGTAGAACTCCAAAAATACCAAAGATAAAACCAACACCTCCGATAATGTCACTCAATGATGCTTTATGTTGTGCTTCTTCAAGACTTCTTATTAAAGGTGTATTCGCATCATGGACAGCTTTTTTGATCATTTCCCGTAAAGCTTTTTCATCCTCTAATCCCAATAGCACCGAATGAGCCGCTATTTTGGCGTCAGAAGAGTTCACCACTTGCGCCTGTACAGTATCACTCACGGTTGAAGAAGCCAAATCTGCCGATTCACCCCACTCATCAGCACTTAATTCATACTCGGCTTTATGCCCCAAACCCGCGTCCAGTGTAATACGTAGCGCCCCTTCATGAGCTGGCGTAAAAACAAACATTCCTTCATTGTCTGTTTCACCATTCAGTAGTAATTGACCCTGTTCATCATAAACGGCCACTTCACTTTTTTGTGCTTTTTTGCCATCGGCAAAATAACCGTCAACAAAAACCTGCCCCCCCTCCTGATAAGCAAACATATTAACTTTATGCGCATAAACTGCTGATGAAAGAGCAGCTGACAACAAAAAGAAGCAAACAATCATAGAGAAACGCATATCAAAAACCTTGCTAGTAACACATAAATATTAATCGTATTACTGAGTTTGGTGTGAGTCAAGGCCTACATGATAATCCATTTCACATTTAATGCGTTGACGTACCTGGATATGGATAGATATAGAAAGCCACCAGATGCATCTGACCAACTATTTTGTAGCCATCCCGGCCCGAATCTACAGCAAAAACAGGTGATGAAAAAGCTGTTATTAAAAATATTAAAATAAATGTGCTTGTTTGATAGTTCATCGTGCTAATATCTCTTGAAAAGAAACCTATGCAAAATAGTCGTTTACATAAATAATAGTTACAAAGTTTAGGAAGAACGATGAGCAAACCAGCAGATAATAGCGTGTCTATGCCAAATAAATCGAACCATCTGTTCATGAGCTATTTACAACTCATGGTAGAGCAACGCGCTTCAGACCTGTTTATCACCTGTGGAATCGCACCTTCACTCAAGATTGACGGTGAAATTATTCAGATCAACCAAACTATTATTACTCCTCAGCAATCCCGCACAATTGCCCACCAGACCATGACACCAAAACAGCGCATTGAGTTTGAAAAAACCAATGAATGTAATTTTGCAATCAGCTGTTTTAACAAAAAAAGATTCCGGGTCAACGTATTCCGTCAACAAGGCCATGTCGGAATGGTGGTTCGCAAAATTGAATTTCAAATCCCAACGATCGGTGACTTAGGCTTACCACCCTTGCTCAATAAATTAGCAATGGCAAAACGGGGGTTGATCTTTTTTGTGGGCGCAACCGGTGTTGGAAAGTCAACTTCACTTGCCGCCATGATTGGTACACGCAATCGGCATAGCTCAGGGCATATTATATGCATAGAAGATCCTATCGAATTTATTCACAAGCATGATGGCTGCATTATCACACAGCGTGAAGTTGGTCTGGATACAGACTCTTATGAGCCCGCTGTAAAGAATGCACTTCGCCAGGCGCCTGACGTTATTTTAATTGGTGAAATCCGTAGCCGTGAAACCATGGAGCATGCCCTGACATTCGCAGAAACCGGACATTTATGCCTTTCCACACTCCATGCCAGTAATGCTGAGCTGGCATTAGAGCGAATGATCAATCTATTTCCCAAAGAGCGGCGACAACAGGTCTTAATGGATATTTCACTTAATTTGAATGCCATTATCGTACAAAGGCTCATCCCTAAATTGAACGGTGAAGGCCGCCAGGTTGCGCTGGAAATCATGGTTAACACCCCCCTGGTATCAGAGTTAATTTCCCAGGATAAACTTAATGAAATCAGAGAGTTAATTAAAAAGTCATCGCTACATGGCATGACAAGCTTTGACCAGTCTGTTTATAAACTTTACAAACAGGGTATTATTTCATATAGCGATGCACTGCAATATGCCGATTCAAGTAATGAAATGCGCATTAAGATTAAACTGGGCACTGACCTTAATATCCAACACATCAACCATAGACTGAGTGATATTACTCTTGCGGATGCAAGTTAAAAAAATGTTCATACTTGCTCACCGAAGCGGTTTGATACCAGCTGCGCCAGTGCCTCAATTGCAACGACCTCATCTTCACCTTCTGTCACCAAAAACAGCTCTGTGCCTTGGCTTGCCGCAAGCATCATCACTCCCATAATACTTTTACCATTAACCTGTTGATGCTCTCGCTCCAGCTTTACCTGACTTTTATAGCCAATGGCCAGTTTCACAAAACAAGCTGCCGCTCGTGCATGTAGACCCAACTTATTTACAATGGTAATTTTTCTTCGTTGCATCAATCAGCGCACGCCATTAGGATCAAAAGAGACAATACCATTACTGCCACCTTCATCCGCCGCTATTGCAAGCTCTTTCAATTCAAGGTGGGAATAATTAAATATACGAATTAGCATGGGTAAGTTAACCCCCGCAATAACAATTGAATTGATTGTTTCCGATACTAACTTATTAGCGATATTACTGGGTGTAGAACCAAACAGATCCGTTAATACCAATACACCATGCCCTGTATCCAGCTCTTGCAGGTATTGACTGGACTTTTTAACCAATCCATCAAAGTTGCTGCGTGGATATACCGGTAAAACTTTTACTAACAACGGTGATGATTTAAAAATATCCGAAGCCGCCTCAAGCAGAGCTTCTCCCACCTGATTGTGTGCAATCACTAATAATCCCACACTCATGATAACTCCCTGTGCCTAACCAGCACATGATCTCTTTGCTCCTTAAAATACTCCGTCATTCGTTGTGCAAGATAAACAGAACGATGCCGACCTCCTGTGCAACCAATCGCTATATTCAAATAGCTGCGATTCTCCGCTTCAAAATGGGGCGCCCAATATTCAACAAAGCTTTTCACCTGGTCAAACATCTGCTCCACTAGTGGCTGCTGTTTTAAAAAGCAGGCAACAGGCTGATCCATCCCGGTCATGGGTCGCAAAGCAGCTTCCCAATGAGGATTAGGCAGGCAGCGTACATCAAAAATAAAGTCAGTATCAACGGGAACACCATACTTAAAACCAAATGATAAAAACAGCAATGACATGCTGGATTCATCGGATCTTCCAACAATGCGTTCCTGAACAACAGTGCGTAGCTCATGAACATTGATGAGTGTTGTATCAATATATAAATCAGCACCTTCAGAAATGAATTTTAATAGCTTCCGCTCAATCTGTAAGGCTTCCGTCAGTGAGACATCTGAACGTGTTAACGGATGCTTTCGGCGCGTTTCACTAAATCGTTTCAGCAACTCAGAATCATCCGCGTCCAAAAAAACAACCTCGCAAGCAATCCCTTCTGATTTAAGGTCGGCAATAATTTCCGGAAAGTGCTGCAACCCACCCACAATATTACGTGCATCAATACCGACAGCCACATGGCTCAACGCTTTATTCACCTCTTCAGAGGAAGCGCCCCCCTGGCGCAATATAATACGTGCCTGCATTGCAAATTCAGAGAGCAAACCGAGAGGTAAATTATCAATACAGTAATAGCCAAAATCTTCCATGGCCTGCAATACGATACTTTTCCCCGACCCTGATAAACCACTTATAATCGTCAGTTTCATCTATTGCCCCTCAGCGATACAAGCCCGTTGCCGCTCAATAAAATGCTGCGCAGCATTATAACCACGATACGATAAAATATGATTACGCACAGCACCTTCTACCAAAACAGCCAGACTACGACCGGGTGCAACGGGCAAAGTGATTTGTGGAATATCAACATCTAATATAGAGTTCTGCTGGCCGCTGCCACGCAACCGATCGATCTGGTTTAAATCTTCATCCGTCATCTGTTTAAAATGAATCATCAAACGCAAATATTTGCTCTGCTTAATCGCACTGTCACCAAACATCTCACGAACATTGATAACGCCCAAACCTCGCACTTCCAAAAAATCTTGCAGCACGGGAGGACACGTACCACTCAGAGTATCCAATGCAATACGAGAAAATTCAGTTGTATCATCTGCAATCAAACGATGCCCTCGATTTAAAAGCTCGAATGCCACCTCACTCTTGCCAATACCACTATCACCCGTCAGTAATACACCAATACCGATCACTTCCATAAAAACACCATGTAATGTTACTTTGGCTGCAAACCAGTTAAAAAGGTAACAGCGAATGCGTTCAATTAGTGTATGACTGGAAACTTTCGATGAAATTAACGGGGTTTTTTCTCTTGAAGCATATTGCCTGAAATCTTCACTCACCACTTCGTTATCCGCAAAGACCACCATGGCAGGATTTTCAGAAAACAGGGCAGCCAATGTATCATGATAGGAGTTTTTCTTTAAGCGCTTCAAATAAAGCAGCTCGGTATGACCCAATACTTGAATCCTGCTTGGATGGATTAAATTCAAATGTCCCACTAATGCGACACCGGGTTTTTCCTCCAAACGGATCAAACGCTCCTCTCCTTCACGCCCAGCTTGCCAAACCCAATCCAGTTTACCCTGCAATAATTTAAAAAGTTTGCCGCTATTAAGAGGTGGTGGTGTCATTGGTAAGTGGTTGCCATTTGGTCAGCAAATCATGCAGGGATTGTCGTGATTTTGCAAGGCGCAGCTGATCACACAAAGCTTTGTCTTTAAACATGAGTGACAACTGAGCAAGCAGTTTCAAATGGATTTCAGTCGAATCTTCAGGAACTATAAGTGCAAATAAAAGGTCCACACTCTGTTTATCAGGGGAATCAAAATCAACGCCTGACTCTAACTGAACAAATGCCCCCAATACTGTTTTCAATCCCTCTATTCGGCCATGGGGAATCGCTATTCCATAACCAATCCCTGTGCTCCCTAAACGCTCTCGTGTATGCAAACTACTAAATACTGCCGGAGCAGAGACCTCTTCACTATTTTCCGCCAATACATCTCCGAGCACTTCCAGCACCCGCTTACGACTTGTGGCACGAATGCCACAAGCCACATTATCAGCAGAGATAAAATCTGACAGCTGTATCATTCTGATTCATCAATCTCTAGCTGCTGTGATCCACGATGACTGGACTGTTTTTCTTTATATTTAATGAGCTGTCTATCCAGCTTTCCCGTTAATGCATCAATAGAGGCATACATATTGTCTCCTGATGCATCAGCAAAAACAGAACCACCATTAACCTTTATTGTTGCTTCTGCTTTTTGAATTGATTTCTCTACGCTGAGAATCACCTTCGCATTACCTGCACGACTCATATGACGACTCAAACGGGCAAACTTTTCTTCTACATGGTTGCGTAACGCCTCTGTAATTTCAACATGATGTCCACTGATATTAATTTGCATTAAGTTATATCTCCAGTTTGGATATTAAATGAGCTGTTTTCGCTCTCTAAATGAAGGTATCGCCATTGCTTCACGGTACTTTGCAACCGTTCTGCGCGCCACATTAACACCTTCTTTTTCAATTAAATCGGCAATTTTACTGTCACTAAGTGGCTTGCTTCCATTCTCATTAGCAATGAGTTTTTTAATTAAAGCGCGTATTGCCGTGGATGAACATGCACCTCCGCTCGCAGTACTCACATGACTTGAGAAAAAATATTTTAACTCAAAAACCCCTCTGGGTGTGTGCATAAATTTTTGCGTAGTCACTCTCGATATTGTTGACTCGTGCATCTCTACCATTTCAGCTACATCATGCAAGACTAAAGGTACCATACCTTCCTCACCTCGTTCAAAAAATGCCTGCTGACGCTCTACAATACTCGTCGCCACTTTCAACAACGTTTCATTACGGCTCTGTATGCTTTTAATAAACCAGCGAGCCTCCTGCAGATGATTTTTGAGGTATGTATTATCAACACTATTATCCGCACGTCGAACCAGGCCTGCATACTGAGCATTCACACGCAAACGCGGCAAACCTTCTGAGTTCAAGTCAACACGCCAGACTCCTTTGTGTTTTCTCACAAAAACATCAGGAATAACATACTCAGGCTGACTGTCAGCAACTTGATAACCAGGACGAGGATTGAGGGACTGGATCAAAGCAACAATATCCTGTAACTCATCCTGAGTTAACCGCATACGTTTCATGAGTTGTTTAAAATCACGATTCGCCAACAAATTCATATGCGTATCCACCAGAATCTGTGCCTCTGCCAAGCATAGAGGCTGAGGATCCAGTGATTTTAATTGTAATTGTAAACACTCTTTCAAATCGCGTGCCGCCACACCCGGTGGACCGTAACTTTGTATCGCGCGCAGCATCGCTTCAACTTCATCCAGCTCAACCTCATACTCTTGCTGACAAAGCCCTTGCTGAATCTCCTCCAGAGATGCATTCAAATAACCACTTTCATCAATAGAATCAATAATGGCTATCGCAATGGTTTGATCTATTTCGCTAAAAGGCGTGAGCTGAACATGCCATAAAAGATGATCAGCTAACGTTTGCCCTGCAACAGGGCGACGATCTGATGGATACTCATCTGAAGCCACTGTATTGATCGAAGAGATGCGGTCTGTATCAAAAGTGTCTTCCCAGTGGCTGTCCATTGGGAGCTCTTGTGGAATTTCATCCGATGCTTGCAAATCAACGGTTGCATCTTGGGAGGCGCTCAGAAGTGGCTCTGTCTCTTGAGAAGAGTCAGCAGCTTTGCTCTCTATTTCCGAAGGCAAAACACTTTCCTGATGCTCTTCTTCCACTTCGAGCAAAGGGTTAGACTCTAGCGCCTCTTGAATTTCAGTCTGTAACTCTAATGATGATAACTGCAATAAACGTATTGCCTGCTGCAACTGTGGTGTCATCGACAGTTGCTGGCCAATTCGAAGTTGAAGTGATGGTTTCATTGAATATTATAAGCTCATCCTGCTGAATTATTCATGTCCGCGCTACATCCATTGTAACCTACTCATAAATGAAAGCTATCCCCTAAATAAACACGCCGAACCTGTTCGTCACCTAAAATAACTTCGGGTGTTCCTTGTGCAATCACTCTGCCTTCATTCATGATATAGGCACGCCCACAGATGTCCAATGTTTCCCTGACATTGTGGTCGGTAATAAGCACCCCGATATCTTTATCTCTCAAATGACCAATAATACGCTGGATATCCAGCACTGAAATAGGATCAACTCCAGCAAAAGGTTCATCCAATAAAATAAACTTTGGGCGCGTCGCCAATGCACGAGCAATTTCTACTCGCCGACGCTCTCCACCCGACAAACTCATTCCCAATTGATTGTATATATGAGTAATATGCAGCTCTTCCAGCAACTCTTCCTGCTGTATCTTCTGTTCTTTAGAGGATAACCCAGGGATTGATTGCAAGATAGCCATAATATTATCGGCCACGGTTAATTTTCTAAAAACCGATGCTTCCTGAGGCAGATAACCAATTCCTTTACGTGCACGCATATGCATGGGTAAGTCCGTAATATCATCATGATCCAGTGTAATTTTTCCACCATCACAAGGGATTAATCCAACAATCATGTAAAAACTGGTTGTTTTCCCTGCACCATTAGGCCCCAATAAACCAACGACCTCGCCGCCATCGATTCGAACCGACACATCACTTACCGCTTTCCTTGTGCGGTAGTGCTTGACAAGCTGCTGCGCCTCAAGCCTGCTCATTGCTCAGGTTGCACCTCTTTTTTTCGTGGCTGAATAATAACTTTCACCCGCTCCTGACTCCCTTCCACTCGCTTGGCATTTACTCTATTCAGGCGCATATCATATTCAATATAATCACCCATAAATTCATCAAAATCACGCCACAAGTGAGCTTTTCCTTCAAAAATCAGTTGCTCCGTCTCCACAAAATATTTAAGTGTCAAGGCTTCGCCGCGGATTTTTTGTATCACCCCTGATGATATTTTTTTTAATATTTGACTAAAACGTATCGGCTGACCTTTTGCGACAATTTTTTCCAGATCCTGGCCACCGGTCACAACAATGCTATCTGCCAACAACTCAACACTTCCTTGCCTTAAAGAGACATTGCCACGATATGTGCTGATATTTTTTTGTCGGTCAGCAACAAATTCATCCGCTTCAATATAGATCGGCTGCTCACGATCACCCTCTAGCGCCAATGCCATCACAGGCAAAAGCAACAATCCGATAAAAATTAATTTAATACAACTATTCATAACGACCTCTGACCTGGGATAAAAGTGTCAGCCGTTCATTTAAAAAATCAGCATGCATACCTACAGCTTTAATCTCACCAAGTGTGCTTATCAATATAACGGGCTTATCTGTTTCAGCTTTTGATTGATTTGGCCAAACAGTGAGCGTTTCGGTTTTTAAAGAGAAACCATCTGTCTCTCGAAACAACTCCACATCGCCTTGCAGCTCAAACTTCTCACCGCCATTAATCACCGTTCCAGCATTCGCACGAACCCGCCAAACCTGCTCACCGCTTTCAAACAATCTGATCATCGGAAGCTCCAGCGTTGCTCGTTTGTCACCTGAGTAGTGATACAACATAGATGCAGATAGTTCATAATGAATCTGACCGGTTTCATCCATTTTGGCGGACTTGAACTTTGAAAAAAAAGAGTCGGGAGTCTCATTGGTTTTTGGCCGAGTATCCGATGTGGTCGGATGTAGGCTTTTCCACCCCCAAACTACGATAATTAATAGACCTGTCACAAGCAGCCATCGGCCTGTACCACTTTTAAGCGTTAATATATTTCTGAAATTGAGCATCTAGTGTGCCCTGTGCTTTCATAATCAATTCACATGCATCACGTGCTGCACCACAGCCACCGTTACGGCTTGTTTGCCAGTGACTGTACTGTTTTACATGCTCATGCGCATCAGCCACGGCAATGGCTAATCCCACACGCCGCATAATTGGCAGATCAATAATATCATCACCGACATAAGCCACCTGCGCTGCTTCTAGTTGTGCTTTTTCCAGTAAATTCTCAAATGCAGGAACTTTATTCTCTTGCCCTTGATAGACATATTCGACACCCAGCGCCTCCATACGCAGAGCCACTGCTTTTGAACGCCGTGCCGTAATGACTCCAATGGCTACACCGCTCGCCTGTAACATTTTCATACCGAGTCCATCACGAACATGAAATGTTTTATACTCATCGCCTTCAGCGCCAAAGTAGAGCCGACCGTCTGTTAATACACCGTCAACATCAAAAATGACCAGGCGAATCTTTGTCGCACGTTGATAAATAGCGTCCATCAAACGACTCCTGCTTTTAAAAGATCATGCATATTAAATGCACCGACTAGCCGGTTCTCACTATCCACGACAGGCAGCGCATTGATTGCAGATTGCTCCATTAACTGCAGTGCTTCTGCCGCCAATAGATCGGCCTGTACGGTTTTACACTGCCGTGTCATGACCTCAGTAATCGGCGTAGTATGAACATCCCACTCATGGTCAATCACGCGCCGCAAGTCGCCATCGGTAAAAACACCAGTGACCCGGGACTTAACATCCACCACCACCGTCATACCTAAACTTTTTTTGGTCATCTCCACCAGAGCATCACCAAGCAAAACATCTTCTGTTACTTGGGGAATTCGATCACCCGTATGCATAATATCCTGGATATGCAACAGTAAACGCCGCCCTAAACGGCCACCCGGATGAGAAAATGCAAAATCTTCTGCCGTGAATCCCCGCTCCTCCAGCATTGATACAGCCAGCGCATCACCCATAACCAAAACAGCCGTCGTACTGGATGTGGGAGCCAAACCTAATGGACATGCCTCTTTTTCAACACTCACATCAATATGCACCGTCGATGACGTTGCCAGTGCCGACGATGAATTTCCAGTCATTGATATAAGTGGAACACCCAACCGTTTAATCAGGGGTACAATCGTCAGGATTTCATCGGTTTCACCTGAATTTGACAGTGCTAAAACAACATCTTTATTCGTGATCATCCCCAAGTCACCATGACTGGCTTCACCTGGGTGAACAAAAAATGCAGGCGTTCCGGTACTGGCTAATGTTGCCGCAATTTTACCGCCAATATGACCCGATTTTCCCATGCCAATAACAACAATTCGGCCTTCACAAGCCAACATATGGCGACAGGCCTGGACAAAAAACTTGTCAATGCGTACTGCCAGTGCGGCTACAGCCGCCGCTTCAACCTCAACAACCGCTCTACCTAAGTCACAAAGTTTTTTTTCGTCTATAAAGAGAGTCATCAAGAAACAGCGCTCAAATAGAGATAAACCATATAAGCAACAAAAGAGATTAACAATACGCCTCCCTCCAGGCGTGAAATCTTACCTGCCCCTTTTCGACCAAAAGCCATAATCAATAAAACAACGGTCAGTATGGCCATAAAAGGAAAATCCCGGCTCATCACTTCTGCATCCAGTATGGCCGGCGCTGCAATCAAACCAGGCAGTGCCAATACACCCAGAATATTAATCATATTCGAGCCAATAATATTGCCAATGGCAAGGTCATCCTCTTTTTTAAGCACACTCATCACTGATGCGGTTAATTCAGGCAGACTGGTACCAATTGCGATAATAGTCAAACCGATAATCAGGTCACTGACACCAAATGCCTCAGCAATATTCACCGCACCCCAAACCAACGCCTTGGAGCTCGCCAATAACAGGATCAACCCAACAATCAGCCACGCTAATGCTTTCGACATGGACATATCTTTAGGGATCTCGTCGTCATACTCTTGCTCGACAGGATCACTCCCGGACTCATGACCCTGAAGCCCCAAATGAACAACCCAGGCAACCATAGCGACCAGCCCGGCAATTAATACCACTCCGTCAATTTGTGATAGCTCGCCATCCATCATTAAAATAAATGCCAACAACACAACGGCGAGTAAAACAGGGAATTCACGCCGCACCGTTTTTGAACTCACTATTAACGGTGACACCAATGCCGTCACACCAATGACCAACGCAATATTCGCGATATTGGAACCAATAGCATTACCCACCGCCAATCCGGGATTGCCCTCCCAGGTCGCCAGACCAGACACTAAAAGTTCAGGAGCCGAAGTACCAAAGCCAATAATTGTTAAACCAATCACCAGTGGTGAAACACCCAGATTTCGTGCTAATGCAGAAGCACCTGTCACACACCGGTCTGCCCCCCAGATCATGACAATCAAACCTAATAAAACCGCAATGGATGAAACCAACATAATTTAATATACCTAAATACAATAACTGGATGCGGCGTAATGTAACAAAATGCCGCCAAAGATAGCAGCGCCAAACCAGTTATTATTAAGAAATGCCTTAAAACAGTTCCGCGGATGACGCTTGGAAATTAACACCTGTTGATATATAGCAAATATAGCGGCAAGCGATATACCAATAAAATAAAATTCGCCTAGCTCCAGTTGATTGCCCACAAGAAGCATCACAATCAAAGCCAGAAGCTGTAGCATTCCGATCATCAATCGATCTGCGGAACCAAACAAAATTGCCGTAGACTTAACACCGATCAATTGATCATCTTTACGATCCACCATCGCATACATCGTATCGTAAGCGGTTGCCCACAATACGGTCGCAATATAAAGCAACCATGCCACCTGAGGTATTTCACCTGTTTGTGCCGCAAACGCCATCGGAATCGCCCAGGCAAATGCCATACCAAGCACAACCTGAGGCAGATAAGTCCAACGCTTCATAAAGGGATAAATCGCGGCAAGTAATACGCCTACAAAAGAGAGCATTATGGTTAAACCATTCATGAGCAGTACGAGCAAAAATGCCACAGCGCACAATACAGCAAAAAGCACCAAAGCCTCTTTTGCAGGCAAATAACCCGCCACCAAAACACGATCTCGAGTGCGCTCAACTTTGCCATCAATTTTGCGGTCGGCATAATCATTAATCACACAACCCGCCGAACGCATTAGAATCACACCCAACACAAATACAACCAGAATCAACGGATCAGGCACACCATCTGCGGCAATCCACAAAGCCCATAAAGTTGGCCATAGCAACAGATATATTCCAACAGGACGATCCAGACGCATCAGGCGCGCATAAAGGTAAAGTCGTCGTTCCCAATACTCCCATCGTCTATATTGAGGGGGTAGATCTATTTTCATGAATCGCTCCAGTTACTGACAATTTCCATGGGTATACTTACAAACACCCTAACCGCCTGTGAAAAGCTAACAGGCCAAGAGGCTGTCGGACTTAGGGTATTGCTCCGTATATGCCTGGCAAAAAAAACTCACTCACCAATAAAGGCTGCCCTTTCAATTTAAACAGGGAACGCCGCCCCCAAATCGCTTCAGTTTCTGAAAAGTTCTGCGAACATACGTTTATTTTATTAAAAAAATTTGCCCGTGAGCTACAAGCCGTCACCTCAAGCTCACTACGAAATAAATTTTTATCTGAAAACAATACAGCCCCTAAAGGTCTGTTTCCCAAGCGTTTCAAGTGTTTCAAGGATCGGCCTAATGATGCAAGGGGAATGACTGTTCTCGCAAAAACCCATGGTTGCCCACAACCTGACAAGAGCACATGTCGTACCAAAGCTACTTGTTGATCAGCTATATTTAATGCCTGGCGCTCACTCCACATCGGACGTTCATGACACATATCTATAACACGCACCTGAAGCTGCCCCTTTGCTGCACTTTTTAAACGCTCAGTTAATGAACCTGAGTCCAGTATCCAGCACTGTAATTCACGGGGAATGGTATATTGCAATTGCCGGTTCACCTTGAACCATTCAGGCTCGTAATGATGTTTACCGATACTCCATCGAATCTGGCTCACAATGAACTAATGCGACAAATTTTTTCGAATATTTTGTTTATATTCTTGATACAACGCGATCATACGCTGCCACAAAATATCCGGTTTACCACAACCAACGGGAAAACCATTCAGCAAGGTTACGGGTAAAATTTCTTTAGTAGAACTGGTCAGCCAAACCTCATCAGCACCACTTAACACTTGCGGCGTAAAATTAGCCTCTTTAAATGGAATATGATGCGTCGCTGCAATTTCCAAAACAAGATCACGTGTGATTCCAGGCAACAGGAAATCGCTTTTAGGAGGTGTGATCAATTCTCCATTTTTTACGATAAAAACATTGCTTGCAGCACCTTCTGTGATATGACCATCGCGAATCAAAATAGCTTCGGATGCATTTTGATCCAGTGCCTGTTGGCGCAACATAACATGACCCAACAATGAAATACTCTTGATATGACAATATTTCCAGCGAATATCTTCTGCTGTTACCGCCGCAACACCCTTTTTATGAACTTCATCAGACATCGCTTTTAATGGATTTGCCATCAAAAACAGAGTAGATGGCACATTAACAGGAAAAGCATGGTCGCGTGTCGCTACACCGCGTGTAACCTGAAGATAGATCGATAGGTCGCCTCCGCCATTTCGCGCAACCAGCTCAATAATCACGTCTCGCCATTGCGATATTGATAATGGGTTTTTGATTTGAACAGAGCTCAGGCTATCGGTTAAACGCTTCAAGTGCTCATCCAGGCGAAACAAACGACCTCCATACACAGGTATGACTTCGTAAACACCATCACCAAAAATAAAACCACGCTCCAATACCGAGACAGATGCTTTTTCTGCGGGTAAAAATTCACCATTCAGATAGACAATTTCTGCGCTCATCAAAAAGCTCTCTTACTCAAACATTAAATAAACTTCATCAACCATACGTTGAAAAAAACCACCCTCTTCAACACCATTCAATGCAATTAATGGCTGTGAACCCAGCTCTTGGTCATTCAGTTTAATATTCACTGAACCCAGTTCTTGACCGCGCTTCACAGGAGCATAAACAAGATTATCAACACTCATCGAAGCATCCAGATTTTTATACCGGCCTCGTGGAAACGTCAAATAGAAATCACGACCTACACCGAGTTGCAACTCCTCTATCTCGCCTTTCCAGACCTTGGTCGTAGTTAATACTTCATTAGCTGAGTAAAGCTTACGGGTTTCAAAAAAGCGAAAGCTGTAATTTAACAAACGCTGGCTCTCTTGCGCACGACCTTCTTCACTTTTTGCACCAATCACCACGGAAATCAAGCGCATACCATTACGTTTCGCAGATGTAATCAGACAGTATCCAGCAGATTTTGTATGCCCTGTTTTAAGGCCATCAACTGATTTATCGCGCCACAGCAGTTTGTTGCGATTGAATTGTTTGATACCGCCATAGCTGTACTCTTTTATGGAGTACCATGAATAATATTCAGGAAAGCGTTCGATGATCTTCTGTGTTAACTTCGCCATATCACGAGCGGTTGTATAGTGGTTCTCATCGGGCAGACCCGTACTATTCATAAAATGGGTACCCTCCATACCAAATTCACTGGCGTAACCATTCATCATTGTAACGAAGCCCTCTTCGCTACCCGCCACATGCTCCGCCAAAGCAACACTTGCATCATTACCTGACTGTATAATCAGACCTTTAAGCAGCTTTTCGATAGAGACCTGTTTATTTACCTCAACAAACATTCTTGAGCCTTGCATACGCCATGCTTTTTCACTGATCATCACAGGCTCATCCAAAACAATTTCACCTTCACGTAGCTTTTCAAAAACAACCAGAGCAGTCATTAATTTGGTCAGGCTTGCAGGCTCCAGTCGTGTATCTGCATTTTTTTCCGCAATCACATAACCACTATTAAAATCCTGAACAATATAGCCACGTGCAGCAACACTGGGGGGCTGTGGAATTATTTTGGGTATCGCAAAGGCACTATTACAGACGACAATACTCAACAAAACGACTAAAGTGCAGCCATAAAGAATTGATATTTTTTGTTTCATTTTTTATTTTCAGCCTATAAATATTTATTTGATACCGAACAGAATCAATCAACAACGACATGAGGTTCATGACCTATGTAAGGTCTGACTTTTGCTGCTAATTTCAGCAGCGCCTCATCATCAACCGGCCCAATACGAACCCGGTAAAGCGAACTACCAGTGCCATTCGATTCATGGATATGTACGTTTGCAAAACGTTTCTCTGTCAGTGAGTCTTGTAGCTTTTCTGCATTATACTGCTGACTAAATGCTCCCACCTGCAAATAGACACGCGATGAAACTGCTTCTGCTTTCGTCACAGCAGGTGCGCCTTGCTTTACATCAATAGCACGAACCTTGACTCGCCCTGTGCCATGCTGCGTGATACCTAATTTGGCTGCGGCTACATACGAAAGATCAATCAGACGGCCATCAACAAACGGGCCGCGATCATTCACCTTTACAACTATTTTTTGGCCATTATCCAGATTGGTCACCTCCACATAGGTCGGTAATGGCAGGCTCTTGTGTGCAGCTGTCATACCGTACATATTATAGATCTCCCCACTCGACGTACGTCGCCCATGAAATTTAGAGCCGTACCATGAAGCAACCCCTTCATCCACATACCCTTGACTACTCTCCATTGTGTAATAACGCCGGTTGCCAACAACGTATGATTCAGGGTTTCCATACCTGCTGCGTGCTTCAAATTTTGGTTTTGCATTACCAATCGAACTGACATCAACACTATGCGGCGGCGGCCCATCCTGCTGAGTCACAACTGTGCTGCATGCGCTTAAAAACAACACACTCCCTATCCATAACACACGGCTTCGATGAAATATTTCAACAATATCTTTCATTTTATCTGCTGACTTGTTTTTGATTTTTATGAGCATCGCGAATCGCCATTGCTAACTGATACACAGCCATAGCGTAACGCTTACTGTGATTATATCGTGTAATCGTATAAAAATTTTGCAGACCTATCCAATACTCCGGCTCTGACTTCGTTTCATACTTTAGCAGTGCAGCAGGCAGTTCATCAGAAAACTTATCACTGATGATCACACCATTCTCCCTAAAGTGTTTCAAATTATGTTTTGGTTTAATTCCCGCTTTCAGCAATGCAATATAACCATCACCTTCAACCTTCACCTGGCTCACGACAGGCTGCCCGGCTTGCCAACCGTGCCGTTGAAAATAACTTGCAACACTGCCAATCACATCGGCCCGGTTTTCCCACAAATCACGCTTACCATCGCCATCAAAATCAACCGCATAATGACGATAGCTACTTGGAATAAATTGAGGTATTCCCATTGCCCCGGCATAAGAGCCAACTGGAATCAAAGGATCTTTGGATTCATCACGCATCAATAATAGAAAGTGTTCAAGTTCACTGCTAAAAAACTTAGCCCGCTTTGGATAATCAAAACCGAGCGTAGTCAATGCATCAATCACCCGATGCTTGCCAATATAGCCTCCATAACGTGTCTCAACACCAATAATGGCAGTAATAATTTCGGGCGGCACACCATACTCTTTTTCTGCCCGCAACAAAATCTCTCTATTTTCATTCCAAAACTTAACCCCGCCCTGAATTCGTTTTTTAGTCACAAAAATGGGTCGATATTCATGCCAGGGTTTCCCTTCAGCAGGTCGGGTCATTAACTCGATAATATCTTCACGCAGCTCCACTTGTTTAAACAATTGAAGCAATTCAGTGGATTCAAAGCCATGTTTTTCCACCATAGATTGAATGAAAGCCTTGACATCATCCCTCTGCTCCAAAGATGCAGCTTGTAATGACGAACCCACGATTGCCGAGACAACTAAAAGTATTAAAACTGTTTTTTTCATTTTCATTTCTAAACTGTTAACGCACCAGTAAACGCCGATGCGTATGAATGGACATCAAAACACCAAATGCAGCCATCAAGGTCACCATTGATGTTCCTCCATAACTAACCAAGGGTAGAGGTACTCCCACAACAGGCAGCAAACCTGTCACCATACCTATATTGACAAAGATGTAAACAAAAAAAGTGAGAATCAAGCTCCCTGCCAGCAATCGATTAAATGAAGTTTGCGCCTGCGTCGCGATATATAGCCCTCGCACAATGATAAACAGATAAAGCATCAACAGAAGAAAAATACCCAACAGGCCAAACTCTTCACTAAAAACTGCAAAAATAAAATCGGTTGAACGCTCAGGTAAAAATTCTAATTGCGACTGACTGCCATTCAACCAACCCTTACCATAGATCCCCCCCGAACCAATCGCAATTTTCGACTGAATAATATGATAACCCGCCCCCAGCGGGTCATTTTGCGGATTTAGAAACATCAAGACTCGAGAACGCTGATAATCATGCATTGTCATCCAGAGAGCAGGGGCAAATGCTAGTGCCAGCAAAATGGCTCCCCCGATCACACGTTTACGAATACCCGATAAAAAAAGCACCCAGAGCCCTGCAGAAGCAATCAATAACGATGTTCCCAGATCAGGCTGCCGGGAAATCAAAAAAGTAGGCACTAATATCAATAACAAGGCACCAAACGCTCTTTTTGACTTAGGCGGTAGAGGCCGATCGGCGACATACCATGCCACCATCATAGGCACTGCGATTTTCATTAATTCTGACGGTTGAAAACGAAAAAAACCAAAATCCAGCCAGCGCTGTGCACCTTTTCCGATCACTCCAAAAATCAGCACGGCGATTAACAAAATCACCCCCAGGCCAAATATCCACGGTGCCCATCGCTGGATTTGATAAGGATTGATCTGTGCTACTGCAATCATCACGGCAAAAGCCAGCCCCAGACGAATCCCCTGCCTCTCGATAGAGGCCATATCCTGACCGCTTGCGCTATAGAGGATAAACAACCCTACAATTGACAAAAGAACCAACCCCACAGTCAATGGCCAATCCAGATGCAATCGCGTCATAAACCAGCGTTTGCTTGCACTACCACTCCAATATGAGTGTGATTCATAATTCATATTTGCCATAACTATGCTGTCATCACTGTTTTTTCAGATAAGCATCCATGACCTGCCTCGCAATCGGTGCAGCAACGTCGCCGCCACTCCCCCCATTTTCGACCACGACTGCAATCGCAATCTTTGGGTGTTCGATAGGCGCAAATGCGATAAACAACGCATGATCGCGCAATCTTTCTGCAATTTCTTCTTTGACATACACCTCATCCTGCTTGATACCGAAAACCTGTGATGTTCCCGTTTTTCCCGCAATATCGTATGTTAAGTTATGAGAAATTTTTCGGGCACTCCCTGTTGAGCTGTGCACAACACTGCGCATCGCAGAAATAATATAACTCATATTACTTTCATTCAGATTAGTCACTTTGTGCAACAATTCGGGCGGCTTGACAATTGGAGCCATTCTGCCAGCCACCGATGTGGATGCAACAATATGCGGCTTCATTTGAATGCCATTATTTGCCAGCGCTGCTGTCGATGAAGCTAGTTGCAATGGTGTTGATAACATAAACCCCTGACCAATCCCTGTGATTAAAGTCTCCCCTGGAAACCATATACGATAGCGTTCGGCTCGTTTCCACTGCCTTGATGGCATCAAACCGCTTAATTCACCACTGATATCAACCTCAGTGAGTAAACCAAAGCCAAACTGCTTCATAAAAGGTGAAATCCGGTCAATACCCAAACGTAACGCCAAATCATAGAAATAAACGTCACATGACTCTACAATTGCTTTTTTCAGTGACGTCATATCATGACCGGTCTGCTTCCAGTCACGATAACGGTGGTCATCCCCCTCTAATGAAAACCAGCCGGGGCAATAAACCTCCTGCCGCGCCTCCTTAAATTGCAACCCTGCCAACCCTACAAAGGGTTTGACAGTAGATCCTGGGGGATAGCGGCCACGTAAAGCACGATTAAAAAGTGGACGATCGGGTGATTCAAGCAGCGCTTTATATGCCGCATGACCAAACCCAACGGTATACTGGTTAGGATCGTAGCTCGGCATACTCACAAAGGCTAAAATTTCGCCCGTTTCAGGCTTAATGGCCACCACAGCCCCCCGATACTTATTCAATGCCTGGCTCGCAACAATCTGTAAATCAATATCAAGAGTTAAATTCAGGCTATCACCCGCCACCGGCACTGTACGCTCTAAAATACGTAAAACGCGCCCCTGAACATTAGCTTCTATTTTTTCATAACCTACCTGGCCATGCAGCTGGGTTTCGTAATACTTTTCAACGCCTGTTTTTCCAATATAATTTGTTGCACTATAGTTAGACTCATCAACCTGTTTTTGCTCTTTTTCATTGATGCGTGCAACATACCCCAACACATGAGTGGTCAACTGCCCATAAGTATAATGGCGCACCAAACGTGCTTTAATTGTTACTCCGGAAAAGCGATATCGTACAACTGAAAATTTTGCAACCTCATCATCTGTCAACCAGTAACGCAAAGGTACGCTGTCAAAACGACGCTGTCGCTTCATATCTCGATAAAAACGTTCTATATCTGCATCACTGACAGAAATAATGCTGCGCAGCTCGGCCAGCATTACCTCTAGGTCATCCACTTTTTCTGGTATTATTTCCAGCGTAAATGAAGTTTGGTTTTGAGCCAAAATGACACCATTGCGATCATAGATCAAACCGCGGGTAGGGGCGACTGGAATAATTTTTACCCGATTATTCTGTGCTTGTGTGGTGTAGTGTTCATAGTTCGCAACCTGCAAATAAACAAGCCTTCCCAAAATTACTGACACTAAAATTACGACAAGCACCAGGGCCGCGGCAGATCGATGGCTAAAGTTACGACTCTCCCTGATATGGTCTTTGATATCGCGACGTTGCATAAAATCAGGTCACTCTGAATTTACGTCGCACATATCGCAATAATAAAAATACAACAGGCCACAATAGAGCACTACTAAAAGGCGTTATCCAATATGTCCAGCTTTGAATTGACTGCCCACTAATACCCTGTATCCACAACAATGGAATATGGTGAGCCAGCAGCAATATTAAAAATAGTATCAATGCCTGGTGCAAAAGTGGTTTGACACGAATTCGTTTGTGTAACCACAGTGTAATATAAGCAACCAGACTTAAAGCCAGTGCTTGTTCGCCCAGAAGAGTTCCAGAGAGTACATCCAGCAACAGACCACAGCTCCAGGCGCTCAAAATACCGATACGAGATGGCAAAGCCAGACACCAATAGACCAAAACCATTGCCACCCAATGAGGCCGAAGTGGCTGCCCCCATTCCGGTAAAGGCATAATCATTAGCAATATTGCAATAAAAAAGGTGAGTACAATCACCCAGCCGGCATTGGGTGTCGTCACTTTCATTGTGCACGATCTGTTTCAGTTAAGTCCGACTCATCTTTGCTACTCGCTGTATTTTTTTCATCGGATTCTATATTTTGAGTGTTCCATATTAATAACACTTCACGCCCACTATCCAATAACGCAAGAGGTTCTGCGCTGATAGTCATAAAAGTTTGACCCGGATTGCGTTCAACTGACTTGACAATTGCAACGGGATAATTAGGAGGAAACACCCCCCCCAACCCGGAAGTAACCAACAGATCATCTACCTGAATATCTGCACTCATCGACAAATAAGGTAATGCCAGGCGATTACTTGCTCCTCGCCCTTCGACAAGTGCGCGCAGTCCGTTGCGCAGTACTTGTACAGGCACAGCATGACTTGAATCTGTAATCAGCATTGCAATACTGGAATAAAGTCCCACCTCAACAATTTGCCCCACCACCCCATGAGCATTCAGTACTGGCTGACCGGAATACACACCATGCTGACTCCCTTTATCCAATGTCAAACGCCGCGAATAAAATTGCAGATCGGTTGCCAGCAAGCCAGCAATAAGTACTTTTTCACCCACTCCCGTAGAGGATTCAAGAAGAAGCCTTAAACGTTGATTTTCAGTGGCCAATGCTTTTAGTTTGAGTTGCTCAGTTTGCAATAATAGATTTTGTGCGTGCAGCCGTCTGTTTTCCTGCTGCAAGCTTAATCGCTGAGAAAAACTACCCTCCAACCATCGTAACAACGTAAACGGTGCATCCACCACATAAATCAATGGCGATAAAATTACCGCCATGCCCTTACGCACATCATTTAAATAACTTTGTCGATGATCAATGGTCATCAAGGCAATCGAAATAACCACCAAAATAACAAAGCGCCCCGTATTGGAACGGTTTTCAGAAAAAAGCCCCATAAAATCAAGTGACCTGCTTTTTTATATGATTTGCCAGGAACACCTTTATTCTGCTGTAAAAATATCCCCGCCACGCGCATCAATCATTTCCAATGCACGACCACCGCCCCGAGCAACACAAGTCAAAGGCTCTTCGGCAACGATCACAGGAAGACCCGTCTCCTCCATTAACAGTTGATCCAGCCCTTGCAACAACGCGCCACCACCTGTCAAAACCATGCCTTTTTCTGCAATATCTGCCCCTAAATCAGGCGGTGTTTGCTCCAATGCAGCCCTAACCGCACCAACGATACCAGCCAGCGGCTCCTGTAACGCCTCAAGAACTTCGTTATTATTCAAAGTAAAACTGCGTGGCACACCTTCAGACTGATTAAGCCCTTTCACTTCCATCTCTTTCAATTCATTGCTGGGAAAAGCAGAACCAATTTCATGCTTTATACGCTCAGCCGTCGCATCACCAATCAATGAGCCATAGTTTCGACGTACATAATTGATAATCGAATCATCAAACCGATCCCCTCCAATTCGTACAGATGACGAATAGACCAGACCATTTAAAGACAAAATGGCAACTTCAGTGGTTCCCCCACCAATATCGAGCACCATAGAACCACTCGCTTCACCCACAGGCATACCGGCTCCAATTGCTGCGGCCATCGGCTCATCAATCAAATAAACATCACGCGCACCCGCACCTTCTGCTGACTCTTTAATCGCACGCCGCTCAACCTGGGTTGAACCACAAGGCACACAAATCAAAACTCTGGGACTGGGCCTGAAAAATTTATTTTCATGAACTTTATGAATAAAATGCTGCAACATTTTTTCTGTCACAGTAAAGTCAGCAATCACTCCATCTTTGAGTGGACGTATCGCTACAATGTTACCCGGTGTGCGACCAATCATCAGCTTGGCTTCCATACCTACCGCAGCAATTTGCTTGGGACCTCCCGGGCCACGATCATGGCGTATCGCCACGACTGAGGGCTCATCAAGCACAATCCCTTGCCCTCTCACATAAATCAGTGTATTGGCCGTTCCCAAATCAATAGACAAATCATTGGAAAACATGCCTCGCAAGCCTTTAAATAGCATCATATTATAAAAATCACCCTGGATATTTGATCTGAAAATTTGTTGATTATAGTAGCACTCATGTACGCGTATTGCTTGAATCTCTACAATTTATCAATGTATAAGGGCTTTGGGCAAGCGCTTATCTATGATAAGTTGCTACTTTTGTTTTACCATTTAGGAGTGCTCTGCATGAGTTTGCAGCAATCTGACATTGAAAAAGTCGCGCATTTAGCACGTTTAGGCATCGATCCTGCTGATATGCCGGAACATATCAAGAACTTATCCAGTATCCTTGATCTGGTTGATCAAATGAATGCCGTTGATACAGAAAGTGTGATGCCCATGGCACACCCTGTGGATACCGCCCAACGCCTTCGACCTGATGAAGTCACAGAGACCGATCAACGAGAACAGTTTCAGGCCATTGCCCCTCAAGTCGAAGCAGGGCTTTACCTCGTACCCAAAGTGATGGAATAACACTCCTTTAGGTAATAACATTCATAAATACGCCCTCAGCAATATATACAGGACGATATCACATGCATGACAAAACAGTTGCCCAGCTCGGAGCCGGGCTTCGTAACGGTGAGTTTTCAAGTGTAGAGCTCACCCGCGCTTTTCTTGAACGCATTGAAAAGCACGACAAAACGCTCAACAGCTTCATTACCGTCACCCCTGAGCTGGCACTCGAGCAAGCCAGCGCTGCGGACGCTCGCATCAAAGCCAATGAGGCCACACCACTCACGGGCATTCCCTTTGCGCATAAAGATATTTTTTGCACACAAGGCATTCGCACCAGCTGCGGCTCTAAAATGCTGGATAACTTTATATCACCCTATGATGCAACGGTGGTTTCCCAGCTCAAATCAGCCGGAATTGTGACCTTGGGTAAAACCAATATGGACGAATTTGCCATGGGTTCCAGCAATGAAACCAGCTATTACGGCACCGTTAAAAATCCGTGGGATACCAATGCAGTACCTGGTGGCTCATCCGGCGGCTCTGCCGCAGCGGTTGCAGCACGTTTAACTCCAGTGGCCAGTGGCACCGATACCGGCGGTTCAATTCGCCAACCTGCTGCACTCTGTGGTATTACTGGTTTAAAACCAACCTACGGTCGTGTTTCACGCTACGGTATGATCGCATTTGCATCCAGCCTGGATCAAGGCGGCCCGATGACACGCACCGCAGAAGATGCGGCCATCGTATTGAATGCCATGGCCGGATTTGATGAACGTGACTCAACCAGTATCGACAAACCCGTTCCCGATTATAGCGCCCACCTGAACGACTCACTCGAGGGGCTTAAAATCGGCCTTCCCAAAGAGTATTTTGATGAAGGCCTGGATTCAGCCGTCGGTGATGCCATTGATGCCTCCATCAAAGAGTATCAAAAACTGGGAGCTGAAATCGTTGAAATCAGCCTGCCTAATACACACCTGGCCGTACCGACCTACTATGTCGTCGCGCCCGCCGAATGCTCCACCAACCTGTCACGCTTTGATGGTGTTCGTTATGGTCACCGTTGTGACTCGCCCAAAAACCTGGAAGACCTGTATAAACGCTCTCGCGGTGAAGGTTTCGGCGATGAAGTCAAAAGGCGCATCATGATGGGCACTTATGCACTCTCTTCCGGTTATTACGATGCCTATTATCTCAAAGCACAAAAAATTCGCAGACTGATCAGTGATGATTTTCGCAAAGCATTCGAGAAAATCGATCTGATCGCTGGCCCTACAGCACCTTCTGTGGCATTTAATATTGGTGAAAAAAATGAAGACCCTGTCAGCATGTACCTCTCTGATATCTACACCATTGCTGCCAACCTTGCAGGCTTACCAGCCATTTCAATCCCTGCAGGGTTTGTTACAGATCGCCCTGTCGGCTTACAACTGATTGGTAACTATTTTGAAGAAGCGCGGCTGCTCGGTGCCGCTCATCAATACCAACAGGTAACAGATTGGCATAACCACCACCCTGAAGGTTTCTGAATTTTTTAAAGGTATTAAGATCATGGAATGGGAAGTTGTTATCGGGCTGGAAATCCACGCCCAACTTGCGACAAAAAGTAAAATATTTTCCGGTGCAGCCACCGCTTATGGCACTGCACCCAACACACAAGCCTGCGCCGTTGATTTGGGTATGCCCGGTGTTTTACCCGTGCTTAACAAAGAAGCTGTGCGCATGGCTGTTAAATTCGGCACGGCCATTGACGCTCACATCGCACCGCGTTCAGTATTTGCACGAAAAAACTATTTCTACCCTGATCTGCCCAAAGGGTATCAAATCAGCCAGTTTGAACTTCCCATCGTTGGAGCTGGCCACCTTGATATTGAACTGGAAGATGGCTCAAGCAAAAGAATCGGTGTGACACGCGCCCACCTGGAAGAAGATGCGGGCAAATCACTACATGAAGATTTCCATGGTCTCACAGGTGTTGACTTGAATCGTGCCGGTACACCATTACTGGAAATTGTCTCCGAACCCGATATGCGCTCCGCCAAAGAAGCGGTCGCTTATATGAAAAAAATTCACTCGCTGGTTCGCTACCTCGAAATTTGTGACGGTAATATGCAGGAAGGCTCATTTCGCTGTGATGCCAATATTTCAATGCGCCCCAAAGGCCAAAAAGAGTTTGGCACACGTGCCGAGATCAAAAACCTCAACTCATTTCGCTTTGTTGAACGTGCGATCAACATTGAGATTGAGCGCCAAATCGATATTCTCGAAGAGGGCGGTACGGTCAATCAAGAGACTCGCCTCTATGACTCTGCAAAAAATGAAACCCGTTCCATGCGCAGCAAGGAAGAAGCATTCGACTACCGCTACTTCCCTGATCCAGACCTGTTACCTGTTGAGCTGACAAGTGAAGATATTGAAGAAATTCGTAAAACACTGCCCGAACTGCCTCACCAGAAAAAAGAGCGATTTACAAACTCATTCGGCCTCACTGCCTACGATGCAGGCGTATTAACCAGCAGCCGTGAACTAGCCGATTTTTTTGAAAACGTTGTGATCTCCTCTGGCAATGAAAGCAAGCTTGCTGCAAACTGGGTGACGGGTGATTTCATGGCGGCTTTGAATAAAGCGGGCATTGAGATCACCAAAAGCCCTGTCAGTGCAGAGCATCTAGGTGGCATGATCCAACGCATCGCAGACAATACCATTTCAGGAAAAATAGCCAAACAAGTTTTTGAAGCGATCTGGAATGGTGAAGGTGATGCCGATACAATCATTGAGAAAAAAGGACTCAAACAAATTACCGATAGCAGTGCCATTGAAGCCATCATCGATGAAATCATAGCTAACAATCCTGCTCAAACCGAGCAATACCGCTCAGGTAAAGATAAACTGTTTGGATTCTTCGTTGGTCAAACCATGAAAGCAACCCAAGGCAAAGCCAATCCCGCACAGGTTAATAGCTTGCTCAAAAAGAAACTAAACAAATAGCCACGGGTAAAACAGGGTTGATTATTGTAAGCTATGGAAGTCGTAGCGAGGGAGAGCCATTTTGAAGCAGATTTGGTATAAATTTGAGGCGAATAGTTGTTCTATTTAACGAAACTTTACACCAGATATGGCCGAAATGGATTTTTCGCAGTAGACTTTTCATTCTCGGACAGGCTCCCAGGAAGCTTCTCCAGGGAACTACTTATAATAATTAACCCTCATAGTAGAAAATATAATGCGGTTTAATAACGAGGCAAATCACGTGATTCGAAAAAATAAACTCCCTATTTTATACTCAGTCATGCTATTTGGTTTGCTTGTTTTTTTGTTAAGCAGCTCTTATGCACTCACTGACAAAAATGCAAAAGCAGCTCTCGAGCCACTGAAAATACATACCCAGACCAGCCAGGAAATAATTAACTATTTACGCTACGAACATTATCAAAAATACAACTTCAATGATGATCTTTCCAGCAAGGTTCTGGATAATTATCTTGAAACCCTTGATGGAGCACGACTATTTTTCACCGCAACTGACATTGCTGAATTTGAAGACTATCGCCATACTTTAGATAACGCTTTGCTTGAAGGCGATCTCGCTCCAGCTTACCACATATATAATCGCTACCAACAACGCCGTAGCGAACGCTTGGCCTATCTCATCAAAAACCTGGATAACAACCTGAAAAACCTTGATTTCAATAAAAATGAATCTATTGAAACAGACCGTGAAAATGCCCCTTGGGCAAAAGATAGCGCAACACTCGATAAATTATGGAAAAAGCGCCTGAAAGACGCAATTCTCAGCCTGAAACATACAGGGAAAACACAAGAAGAAGCGATAGAAAAGCTCAGCCGTCGCTACCAAAACCAGATCAACCAGATTGACCAGATAAAAAGTGAAGATGTCTTTCAAGCATACATGAATGCCGTAACTCAGGCTTACGACCCCCATACAACATATTTTTCGCCCAGAAAATCCAAAAATTTTGATATCAACATGAGCCTTTCACTGGAAGGCATTGGTGCACTCTTGCAAAGCGAAGATGAATACACAAAAATTGTTCGTGTTATTCCAGCCGGTCCCGCAGACAAATCAAAACTACTCAAAGCTGAAGATCGTATTATTGGTGTAGGCCAAGGTAAAAAAGGGGAGATCGTCGATGTTATTGGCTGGCGACTCGATGATGTCGTTGATCGTATCCGTGGCCCTAAAGACTCAACGGTTCGCCTCGAAATTATTCCAGCTGATGCTGTTGATGACCATCAGACCAAAATTATTGAACTGGTACGCAACACCATCAAGCTTGAAGACCAGTCAGCACAAAAAGAGATCATCGAAATTGAACGTGATGGCAGAGTGCATAAAATTGGCATCATTGAAATACCTACGTTTTATATTGATTTTGAGGCCTTACGGCGTGGAGACAAGAATTATAAAAGTACAACCAGTGATGTAAAACGCCTACTAAAAGAGCTTATCAATGAAAAGGTTGAAGGCGTTGTTATTGATCTTAGAAATAATGGAGGCGGTTCATTACGTGAAGCAAACGAGCTTACAGGTCTTTTTATTAAGTATGGCCCTACTGTACAGATACAAGATGCCCGTGGTCGGGTCGATATTCTTCGTGACCCTGATCCCCGTCTTGTTTATGATGGCCCGTTGGCAGTACTCGTCAATCGGCTAAGCGCCTCTGCTTCAGAAATTTTTGCAGGCGCAATACAAGATTACCGCCGTGGCATCATCATTGGTGGCCAAACTTTTGGCAAGGGTACGGTACAAACACTGACACCACTTAATCACGGCCAACTCAAAATTACTCAAGCCAAATTTTATCGTATTTCAGGTGATAGCACTCAAAACCATGGAGTCCACCCAGATGTACTTTACCCCACCATGTACAATTTAGACGAGGTAGGTGAAAGCGCCTTAGAGGATGCCCTCCCCTGGGATAGAATAAAAGCAGCGCGTTATCGCCCTACCTCCAGACAAAGCCCTGCAAACGAACTGTTAAACAGACGCCATTTAATGCGCGTCAAAGAGAACCCAGACTATATTTATTTACTCGAACAGATCAATCATCTTGAAAAAATACGTGATGATTCAGTAATTTCGTTACTTGAATCGGTACGTAAACAAGAACGGGAAGCCGCAGAAAAATGGCAACTGGACACTGAAAACAGACGCCGTATTGCCAAAGGTAAAGAGATATTCAAAGACTATGCTGCATTAAAAGAGTATCGTAAAAAATTAACAGACCCTGCCACAGACAAAAAAGATCACGAAGAACCTGATTTTTTGCTCGAAGAGAGCGGTGAAATTCTTCTTGATCAGATATCACTGAGCCAGCAAAGCCTCGCAGTATTGCGTTGAAAAAAACGTTACTCATATTTGCTAAAGCCCCCATTGCCGGTGTTGCAAAAACACGCCTAATTCCCGCTTTGGGGGGCGAAGGTGCTGCAAATCTACATCGCAAACTCACAACCAGCACTCTGACGATGGCAACACAACATGCTCTGTTTCCTGTTCAGTTATGGTGCACTCCCGATACAGAGCATCCTCATTTTTTACAATGTAAAAAAGAGTTTCCCGTCACATTACACAAACAATCAGGTCGTGATCTGGGTAAACGCATGGCTCACGCACTGAGGCAAGCCCTGCAAAAAAACAGCTATGCCATTATCATAGGCACCGACTGCCCATCACTCACTCAAGAGATGTTACAACGTACCTTCAAACTGCTCGACAACAACTATGACTGCGTACTGATTCCCGCGATTGATGGAGGCTACGTACTGTTGGGGTTACGCCAGTTCAGTGCAGAACTATTTACCAATATTGAATGGGGTACAGAAAAAGTGCTCCACACAACACGAGAACGACTAAAGCAGCTTCAATGGCGCTGGTACGAACTTCCCCATCAGTGGGATCTGGATGAACCCAAAGATTTAGCTCGTTACAACAGAATAAATATAAATTAATCGCCCCACATTCCGATAAGCTTTCCTGAGACCATTAATTCAGTGAACGAATATACCCATGAAATATGTCACACTATTTATATTGAGCTTAACAACCATTGTATCAACAGGCTGCGTGACTCAAACACGTTATGATGACCTGCTGAGCAGATATAATTCACTTCATCACGAAAAAGAAGCTCTGGCACAAAACTTATCAGCCGCCCAAAATGAAAAAGCTGGAAAAATATTTAGTCAAAAACAACGTATAGAACAACTTGAAAAGAACCTTTCTCTATTAAAATCCCAGTGCAAGGAAAAAATCGCTGACCTCGAACAAAGCAAGAGAGCACTGACCCAGGACCTTCAGGCACTACACACTGAATCTTCTGCAAATACCAAACATCTATTAAATAAAAACCTGGAGTTGCAGGAAAAGTGTGATGCTATGGAATGAGTAATCTATTAATTTCCAGTCTGAGATTGAAATCAGAGGAGACTAACCCGCATTCGTTTCAATAAATGTACTCTCCATCAACTCAGCCATATCATTGCCGATATTTTCTGAAACCGTCATCCAGGCATTTTTAAAGAGCTTCGTTGCCCAT
>WFXF01000001.1 GCA_015490755.1 Gammaproteobacteria bacterium | reverse complement strand
TATCTGGTCGTAAGCTTTAAACTCTCCACCATGCTGCTCTGCCAATACTTTTGTTAATGCCGCTGTCAACGTCGTTTTACCGTGATCTACGTGACCAATCGTACCTACGTTTACATGCGGCTTTGTGCGTTCAAACTTTTCCTTAGACACTGATTGTTACCTCTTAATATTAATTTCATTCCTATTCTTGCCTTTTTATAAACTAGGCAAACTTCTCTAAAAACTCGCCGGCAACATTTGCCGGCACCTCAGCGTATTCAGAAAACTTCATACTATAAGTCGCACGCCCTTGCGTTGAGGAACGCAAAGATGTTGCATAACCAAACATCTCTTTCAATGGCACTTTCGCTTTAACAATAGTACCTGACGGGGAATTATTCATCCCTTGAACCAACCCTCTTCGACGGTTCAAATCGCCCATAACATCGCCCATATAACTTTCAGGACTGACAACTTCAACCTCCATAACCGGCTCAAGTAGAACAGGGTTTGCATTACTAACAGCCTCTCTAAATGCCATAGAACCAGCAATTTTAAATGCCATTTCATTTGAGTCTACATCATGAAATGAACCATCATAGAGCGTAACCTTTACATCAACAACTGGAAAACCTGCAATAACACCACCTTCCATCTGCTCCTGAACACCCTCATCCACAGCAGGAATAAACTCCTTAGGCACTGAACCCGCAACAATTTCATTAACAAATTCATACCCAGACCCAGACGGCAATGGCTCTACACGCAGCCATACATGACCGTACTGACCACGCCCACCAGACTGACGAACAAATTTACCCTCTCGCTCCACTGACAAACGAATTGTTTCCCGGAATGCAACCTGTGGCTCCCCAACATTGACCCCCACACTAAATTCACGACGCATCCGATCAACAATTATATCAAGGTGCAGCTCACCCATCCCTGAAATAATCATTTGCCCAGACTCTTCATCTGTAGCCACTCTAAAAGTAGGATCTTCCTGAGCCAACCTGGCCAAAGCAATCGCCATCCTCTCTTGATCTGCTAATGTTTTTGGCTCTACCGCGACCGATATAACCGGATCTGGAAAGTCCATCTTTTCCAGTACAATGGGCTTTCCTACTTCACACAACGTATCGCCCGTTGTAACATTTTTCAAACCAATTGCAGCAGCAATATCACCAGCACAAACCTCTTTAACCTCTTCACGAGCATTGGAGTGCATCTGCACCAAGCGCCCGACTCTTTCTTTTTTTCCACGAGTTGCATTATAAACAGTGTCTCCAGCCCTTATAACACCGGAATAAACACGAAAAAACGTTAATGCACCAACAAACGGGTCAGAAGCTATTTTAAAAGCAAGTGCTGAAAAAGGCTCAGCATCAGATGCCTTACGCACAACTGACTCTTCATTAGAGCCCTCAACAACACCTTCAATAGCCGGCACATCCGCAGGGCTGGGCAAGTATTCTATACAACCATCCAGAACAGCTTGAACACCCTTATTTTTAAAAGCTGATCCACACATTACGAGAACCGCCTCAGCCTTAAGAGCACGAACCCGCAACCCAGCCTTTATTTTCTCTACTGGTAACAAACCTGTTTCCAGATACTCATTTATCAATACTTCATCAGCTTCAGCTGCAGCCTCAACCAACTTTTCATGCCACTCCTGACATTCATTCAACATTGATTCTGGAATTTCACGCTCCTCGAACTTCATGCCCTGGGTTGAATCATCCCAATATATGGCTTTCATTTCGACAAGATCAACCACACCCTCAAACTGCTCTTCAGCGCCAATTGGTAACTGTATTGGCAGCGGCTTTGCCCCAAGACGCTCTTCAATTTGCTCAACAACTCGAAAAAAATCAGCGCCGGAACGATCCATTTTATTAATAAAAGCGATTCGCGGGATATTATATTTATCTGCCTGACGCCACACCGTCTCTGACTGAGGCTCAACCCCACCTACAGAACAGAAAACAGCTATAGCACCATCAAGCACCCGCAACGAACGCTCTACCTCGACAGTAAAATCCACATGCCCTGGCGTATCTATAATATTAATCTGGTGCGACAAAAACTGCCCAGCCATACCCGACCAATAACAAGTAGTGGCAGCAGAAGTGATCGTAATCCCCCGCTCCTGCTCCTGCTCCATCCAGTCCATGATTGCCGCACCATCATGAACCTCGCCTATCTTATGAGAGACACCCGTATAAAAGAGAATGCGCTCTGTAGTAGTCGTTTTCCCAGCATCAATGTGCGCCATAATCCCGACATTTCGATACCTACCAATAGGCGTATTACGCACCACACGAACACCTTTCTACCAACGGTAGTGTGAAAACGCCTTGTTTGCCTCAGCCATTCGATGTGTATCTTCGCGCTTCTTGACTGCGGCCCCACGACCTTCGCAAGCATCAATAATTTCACCAGCCAAACGTAAACGCATCGTTTTTTCATTACGTCGCTGAGAAGCATCCACCAACCAACGCATCGCCAACGCCATACGACGATCAGCGCGCACTTCAATAGGAACCTGATAAGTTGCACCACCTACACGACGCGACTTAACTTCAACCATAGGACTGATCGCTTCAAGAGCACTATTAAACAATGGCAATACTTCATCCGTTTTTTGCCGCTCCCTCACCACATCAAGCGCGCCATAAACAATCTTCTCAGCAACGGACTTCTTCCCATCCTGCATAACAATATTTATAAACTTAGCTAAAACAAGATCACCAAACTTAGGCTCAGGGAGGATCTTACGCTTACCAGCAACTCTTCTTCTTGACATTCTGCTATATATCCAAAAAATTCACTTATGACTTAGGGCGCTTGGCACCGTATTTTGAGCGACCCTGGCGACGATCACTCACACCTGAGGTATCCAAACTTCCCCGAACAGTATGGTAACGCACACCAGGCAGATCTTTTACTCGACCCCCTCGAATCAAAATCACCGAGTGCTCTTGAAGATTATGCCCTTCACCACCAATATAGCTAGTAACTTCCATACCGTTAGTTAAACGCACACGAGCTACTTTACGCATCGCGGAGTTTGGCTTTTTTGGTGTAGTAGTATAAACCCTCGTACATACACCCCGCTTTTGCGGACAACCCTCAAGCGCAGGCACATTACTTTTCACCTTCTTGCGACTCCGAGGTTTGCGAACCAACTGGTTAATTGTTGCCATGAAATCTCCAACCCACTAAAAACAATTAAACATTACTGCCTACACCTACTCAAAAGCATAGAAAAATTAACATCTAATAAATTATCTAAAATTTTACGCTGACGCCCTGTCAACAAAGTCCGCAGATTCTAGTTACCTATTGCGACACTGTCAAGAAGAATTTATAAAATATCACTTCTTTTAGAGCTTACTTTAAAAAGCCAACACCAATAAAAAAGTGGCAATCAACCTGCTGACATAAATCGAGATTAATTACCACCTAAAGAATTACTTAAAAACTACAATTCCGAAGCATTCAACGCCTGGGAAAGAGCCTCCTCAACTTCTGAATTTGTGATTTTGCCTAATGAACCTCCACCTTCGGAAGAGCTGTTTTTATCGTTCAATTGATCCATTCGCTTTTTGCATTCGTCATGATATGCCATACCCGTACCTGCCGGAATCAACCTACCTACAATCACATTCTCTTTTAACCCCTGTAAATCATCAGTTTTTCCACGAACCGCGGCCTCAGTCAAAACTCTTGTTGTTTCCTGGAACGAAGCAGCTGAAATAAAGGACTCTGTCGCCAATGATGCCTTAGTAATCCCTAACAATAAAGTCTGATACTTCGCAGGACGCTGCCCCTCTTCCAGAAGCTCATTCGCTTCAAGAACACGCGGCCAATCCATCTGTTCATCCTTGATAAAGCGAGTATCTCCTTCATCCGTAATTTCAACCTTACGTAACATTTGGCGAACAATACATTCAATATGTTTATCGTTAATCTTAACACCCTGCAAACGGTATACTTCCTGAACCTCATTAATAATATAGTTCGAGACTTCTGAAATCCCAAGCAATCGCAAAATATCATGAGGGTTTGGAGAGCCATCAACAATAACCTCACCACGCTCAACCGTCTCACCTTCAAAAACAAGAACATGACGCCATTTAGGTATCAACTCCTCATACACCTCTCCATTTTTACCGGTAATCACAAGCCTGCGCTTACCTTTTGTCTCCTTGCCAAAACTGAAAGTACCCGAAATTTCCGCCAACACAAATGGCTCTTTTGGCTTGCGTGCTTCAAACAAATCAGCTACACGAGGCAAACCACCTGTAATATCACGTGTTTTTGATGTTTCTTGTGGAATACGTGCAATAACATCCCCTACACCGACTTCCGCACCGTTATCAATACTAACAATGGCACCAACTGGTAAAAAATATACCGCAGGAATATTTGTGCCAGCGATGCACAGATCTTCACCATTTTCATCAACAAGCTTAACCATTGGGCGCAAATCTTTGGCCATACTGCCACGCTGCTTAGGATCCGAAACCACTAAACTTGAAAGACCTGTTATTTCATCCGTATGTCTTTCAACTGTCACACCATCAACAAAATCGCTATATTTCAAATATCCAGCAACCTCTGTAATGACAGGGTGTGTATGTGGATCCCATGTTGCAACAACTTGACGTGACTCAACAGCATCACCATCGTTAATTGACAATATCGCACCATAAGGCACTTTGTAACGCTCTTTTTCTCGACCAAACTTATCGACAACAGTTAACTCACCCGAGCGAGATACCGCAACATTATCACCACTGGCATGCTTAACCAGCTTGATATTATGCAGATGCCCTGTTCCAGCAGTTTTAATTTCGATATTGTTGTCAGCTGCAGCACGGGATGCAGCACCACCAATATGAAATGTACGCATTGTTAACTGCGTACCAGGCTCACCGATTGATTGCGCTGCAATAACACCAACAGACTCACCACGATTGACCAGATGACCGCGACCCAGATCACGCCCATAGCATTTTGCACAGATACCATAACGTGTTTCACAAGTAATTGGAGAGCGTACAACTACCCGATCAATACTTAGTGACTCAAGATGATCAACCCAAGCCTCATCAAGTAAAGTTCCCACCGGCACAGCAACTTCATCTTCTGTGCCAGGCTTCATAACATCCTCAACAACAACTCGTCCAAGAACGCGTTCACGTAGCGCTTCAACCACCTCACTACCTTCAACAAGCGGAGTCATTTGCAGACCACGAAGAGTTCCACAATCATCTTCCGAAACAACAAGATCTTGAGCAATATCGACCAGACGACGCGTCAAGTATCCTGAGTTAGCTGTTTTAAGTGCGGTATCCGCCAGCCCTTTACGAGCTCCATGTGTTGAAATAAAGTATTGCAACACATTCAAACCTTCGCGGAAATTTGCAGTAATTGGAGTTTCGATGATCGAACCATCAGGCTTAGCCATCAAACCTCGCATCCCAGCTAATTGACGAATCTGCGCTGCACTGCCACGAGCACCTGAATCAGCCATCATATAGATAGAATTAAAGCTATCTTGCTTAACTTCCTCACCTTTTTTATCAGTAACGACCTCACTACCCAATTTTTCCATCATCGCACTGGCAACCTGATCATTTGTACGCGACCAGATATCGACAACTTTATTGTAGCGCTCACCATTTGTCAGCAAGCCCGATGTATATTGACTTTCAATTTCCTTAACTTCCGTTTCCGCAGCATCAATTATGGATCTTTTCTCTTCCGGAACCTCCATATCATTAGCACAGACAGAGACACCTGACAAAGTTGCCTGCCTAAAACCCATGTACATCAATTGATCAGCAAACACAACTGTCTCTTTCAATTTCAACTGACGATAGCAAGTATTAATCAGCGTTGAAATGCATTTTTTTGTCATATCCTGATTAACCAGATCAAATGACAGGCCTTCAGGCAAGATAGATGACAATACTACGCGACCTACTGTAGTCTCAACACGTCGTGTGCTTCTGGTTTTTTCACCAGAGTCACCAATCAGATACTCATTGATTCGAACCGTAACTTTTGCTTGAAGATCAACAACTCCAGCATCAAGAGCGCGTTTAACTTCATCAATACCAGCGAAGATCATCCCTTCGCCTTTAGCATTAACGCGTTCTCGAGTCATATAATAAAGGCCCAAAACAACATCTTGACTTGGAACGATAATCGGCTCACCACTGGCAGGCGACAAAACATTATTCGTGGCCATCATCAATGTACGAGCTTCAAGCTGTGCCTCGATAGAGAGCGGCACATGCACCGCCATCTGATCTCCATCAAAATCAGCATTAAATGCTGTACAGACCAATGGGTGCAACTGAATCGCCTTACCTTCAATCAAAATAGGTTCGAAGGCTTGAATACCTAAACGATGCAGTGTAGGCGCGCGATTAAGCATCACTGGGTGTTCACGAATAACGTCCTCCAAAACACCCCAGACTTCTGCACCCTCACGTTCAACCATTTTTTTGGCTGCTTTTATCGTTGTCGCTTTACCTAAGCGTTCGAGTTTACCAAACACAAAGGGCTTAAATAGTTCCAACGCCATTTTTTTAGGCAAACCACATTGATGCAGCCGCAATGTCGGCCCAACCACAATAACGGAACGACCCGAATAGTCGACACGCTTACCCAGAAGGTTTTGACGAAAACGCCCTTGCTTGCCTTTAATCATGTCAGCCAATGATTTCAGGGGACGTTTATTAGAACCTGTAATAGCTTTACCGCGACGACCATTATCAAGCAAGGCATCAACTGACTCTTGCAGCATACGCTTTTCATTTCGCACAATGATGTCTGGTGCATTCAAATCAAGCAGGCGTTTCAACCGATTATTACGATTAATCACACGACGATAGAGATCATTCAAATCCGATGTTGCAAAACGACCACCATCCAACGGCACCAAAGGGCGCAGTTCAGGTGGCAAAATGGGCAGCACCTTCATGATCATCCATTCCGGTTTATTGTCAGACTCAATAAATGCCTCAATCAGCTTAAGCCGCTTACGCATCTTTTTGATTTTACTTTCAGAACCGCTCGCTTCAATCTCTTCGCGAAGTATTTTAACCTCAGCTTCAAAGTCTAATGAGCGCAGTAATTCAAGAATAGCTTCAGCGCCCATCCGAGCATCAAATTCATCACCAAACTCTTCGATCGCTTCAAAGTAAGTTTCATCTGACATTAATTGACCGCGCTCTAACGTGGTCATACCCGCATCAATAACAACAAACCCTTCAAAATAGAGTACACGCTCTATATCACGCAGGGTCATATCCAATAAAAGCCCCATGCGTGAAGGCAGTGATTTCAGAAACCAGATATGAGCGACCGGACTAGCCAGCTCAATATGTCCCATACGTTCACGGCGGACTTTAGTCTGCGTGACCTCTACACCACATTTTTCGCAGATAACACCACGGTGCTTTAATCGCTTATACTTACCACACAAACACTCATAATCTTTTATAGGGCCAAAAATTTTGGCACAAAACAATCCATCACGTTCTGGTTTAAAAGTACGATAATTAATAGTTTCAGGTTTTTTTACCTCACCAAATGACCACGAACGAATCTTTTCCGGCGAAGCCAAACCGATACGAATAAGGTCAAATTCTTCTGGCTGCCCTTGTTGAATCAGCTTAAGTAAGTCTTTCAACGTCGTTTCTCCTGCGCGAGGTTATAAATCTTTTAATCAATTTGTTACCTGCCCTCACTACACTAAATGAGAGCAGACATTTCACAATAGTCGCTATTTTTGCTCGAGTTCGATATCGATACCAAGCGCCCTAATCTCTTTCAATAGAACATTAAATGATTCCGGCATACCCGCCTCCATACGATGATCAGAATCAACAATATTTTTGTACATTTTTGTTCTGCCCGCCACATCGTCAGATTTGACTGTCAACATTTCACTCAATGTATAAGCCGCACCATATGCCTCAAGCGCCCAAACCTCCATTTCACCAAAACGTTGGCCACCAAACTGAGCTTTACCACCCAATGGCTGCTGCGTGACCAAACTATATGGCCCCGTAGAACGTGCATGCATTTTATCATCAACAAGATGGTTAAGTTTTAACATATACATATAACCTACCGTAACGGGTCGATCAAATGCTTCGCCTGTACGACCATCATATAGCGTCGTTTGACCACTCTCAGGTAAATCCGCCAAACCGAGCATATATTTGATTTCGGTTTCAGCCGCACCATCAAATACTGGAGTAGCCATCGGAACACCGTTTCGTAAATTACCGGCTAGTGTCATCACCTCTTTTTCCGATAACTCATCAAGGTTTTCTTTTTTACCGCTTGAGTTATAAATACGATCCAGGAAACCGCGTACATCTTCAGGACTGGATTGAGCATCCAGCATTTTACCAATTTTGGCGCCCAGACCTTTCGCAGCCCACCCAAGATGGGTTTCAAGAATCTGCCCAATGTTCATTCTTGATGGTACGCCCAGTGGATTCAAAACAACATCTACGGGCGTTCCATCTTCCATATAAGGCATATCTTCAACCGGAACAATCATGGAAATAACACCTTTATTTCCATGGCGACCCGCCATTTTATCACCGGGCTGAATACGACGTTTCACAGCAAGATAAACCTTGACCATCTTCAGCACACCTGGAGCCAAGTCATCTCCTGCTCTGATCTTTTTGCGCTTCTCCTCATAACGCTCGTCAAAGTTTTTCTGTTCCTGCTTCAACTGCTCACTCAACTGTTCAAGCTGCGTATCCAGCGCATCATCACCAACACGAATCTCAAACCACTTTTCACGAGGAAGCTCAGACAATCCATCCAAAGTAATTTTTGTGCCTTTTTTAAATCCACGCGGCCCTTTAGATGAAATTTTTCCTAATAATATATTTTCAACGCGCTGATAGGTATCTTCCTCTACAATACGAAATTGATCGGTCAGATCCTTTTTGATTTTTTTAAGCTCAGCAGATTCATTAGCCAAAGCTCGGCTGTCTTTCTCAACACCGTCGCGTGTAAAAACACGAACATCAATGACTGAACCAATCTTTCCTGATGGAACGCGCAAAGAAGTATCTTTTACATCTGATGCTTTTTCACCAAAAATAGCTCTTAGAAGTTTTTCTTCAGGGGTGAGCTGAGTCTCACCTTTTGGAGTTACTTTTCCAACAAGTATATCACCAGGCTTAACTTCTGCACCAACATGAACAATACCTGTTTCATCCAGCTTGGACAGAGCACCTTCACCAACATTGGGAATATCTGCTGTAATCTCTTCAGAACCCAGTTTTGTATCACGAGCCATACAGGTCAGCTCTTCAATATGAATCGTTGTAAAACGATCCTCTTGAACAACACGCTCAGAAATCAGAATTGAATCTTCAAAGTTATACCCATTCCAAGGCATAAAAGCGACGAGCATGTTTTGCCCTAAAGCAAGATCAGCCATATCTGTTGATGGGCCATCAGCAAGAACATCGCCACGAGCAATTATATCACCAGGATTGACCAAAGGCTTTTGATTGATACAGGTATTTTGGTTTGAACGCTGATATTTGGTTAAGCTGTAAATATCAACACCCGCCTCCCCAGCAATTGCCTCATCATCATTCACTCGAACCACGATTCGACCCGCATCAACAGAGTCAACCAGACCACCCCGTTTGGCGACAACAGTTACACCAGAATCTACCGCGACAATACGCTCCATACCGGTACCAACCAAAGGTTTTTCAGCAATCAAGGTAGGAACAGCCTGGCGCTGCATATTAGATCCCATCAGAGCCCGGTTAGCATCGTCATGCTCCAGAAACGGAATCAGTGAAGCTGCAACAGAAACAATCTGACGAGGTGATACATCCATCAATTGAACACGCTCTGGTGTTGTAATAATCGTCTCATTCTGGTGGCGACAAGAGATCATATCACTCTGCAACTCACCATCACTGTTGATTTCTGTACTTGCTTGCGCAATCACATACTTACCCTCCTCAATAGCGGAAAGGTAGCGTACCTCATCAGTTGCCTTACAATCTTTCACCACTCGATAAGGAGTTTCCAGAAAACCGTACTCATTCGTTCTAGCATAAACAGCTAAAGAGTTGATCAGGCCAATATTTGGCCCTTCTGGTGTTTCAATCGGGCAAACGCGCCCATAATGTGTTGGATGAACATCGCGCACTTCAAAGCCAGCACGCTCTCGAGTCAAGCCGCCTGGACCTAATGCAGAAACACGTCGCTTATGAGTGACTTCTGATAATGGATTATTTTGATCCATAAATTGAGATAATTGGCTGGAACCAAAAAATTCTCTGACAACAGCCGCAACAGGCTTCGCATTAATAAGTTCTTGCGGCATCAATCCTTCTGATTCAGCCAGGCTCAAGCGCTCTTTAACCGCGCGTTCAACACGAACAAGCCCTATACGAAACTGGTTCTCAACCATTTCACCAACACTACGAATTCGTCGATTCCCTAAATGGTCGATATCATCAACAACTCCTTTGCCATTCTTAATATTAATAAGTTCGGAAAGTACTGCAATAATATCCTCATTGGATAAAGTTCCAGGCCCATGATCATCTTCCCGACCCAGACGGCGATTAAACTTCATACGACCAACAGAAGATAAATCATAACGATCAGAAGTAAAAAACAGGTTTTTAAAAAGAGCGACCGCTGCATCTTCAGTGGGTGGATCACCAGGCCGCATCATACGATATATTTCAATTTTAGCCTCTATCTCATTAGAAGCCTGTTCAATGCGCAATGTATCCGAAATATATGAACCACGATCAAAATCGTTAGTATAAAGTACCTTGACAGTCTCTACATTTGACTCTTTCAGCGCTGCTAAAAGCTCCTCTGTTATAATAGAGTTAGCACTGGCAATAATTTCACCGCTCTCTGTATCGATAACATCATGCGATATAACCTTTTCAAGAACAAACTCATCAGGAACAACTAACGTTTTAATTCCTTCTTTTTCAATTTTTCTTAGATGACGTGATGTTATACGGCGACCGGCTTCAACAATGACTTGACCACTATTATCTTTAATGTCAAACGATAAAGTCTCACCGCGTAGGCGCTCGACTACTAAATCCAGCTTCACACCATCAGATGCAAGATTCAGTGTATTTGTCTCAAAAAACATACTGAGAATATCTTCAGTGTTATAACCTAATGACCGCAGCAAAATGGAGACAGGCAATTTACGACGACGGTCAATACGAACAAACACACAATCTTTTGGATCAAACTCAAAGTCTAACCATGAACCACGATAAGGTATGATTCGAGCAGAATAAAGCAACTTCCCTGAAGAGTGTGTTTTACCCTTATCATGCTCAAAAAACACACCTGGCGAACGGTGTAGCTGCGATACAATAACACGCTCGGTTCCATTAATAACAAACGTACCACTATCAGTCATCAAGGGTAATTCGCCCATATAGACTTCTTGTTCTTTTATATCTTTGATAGTACGTGATTCGCCAGATCCCTCCTTGCCATAAATAACCAAGCGAACCTTGACACGTAGTGGCGCAGAATAGACAACACCACGCATCTGACACTCCTTCACATCAAATGCTGGTTCACATAACCTGTAGCTTACATATTGTAATTCAGCAGAGCCTGAATAACTTGTGATAGGAAAAACTGAAGTAAAAGCCGCCTGAAGGCCGGTATCGTCCCTCTCATCAGGCAAGGTATCTGCCTGCAAAAATTTACGAAAAGACTCCATTTGGGTAGCAAGCAAGAATGGTACGTCAAGTACACTTTCCTGTACTCCAAAATCATTTCGGATACATTTTTTATCTGTGAAAGAATAGGCCATCAGGTTTCCTCAGCTTGATGTCATGAGCTATCAGAGTGACTGCTCCGAATAACTTTATAAATAAACAAACGGCGAAAGGCCGGTGACTATAAAAAGCCACCGGCCCTGCTTCAAAGCAGGCTATACCTGCAAAGAAAATCTGTCAAAATCACTTGGTTTCGACAGTTGCGCCAGCTTCTTCCAGCTGTTTAACAGTTTCTTCTGCTTCTTCTTTAGCAACCCCTTCTTTGATCGTTGCCGGCACACCTTCAACCATTGCTTTAGCTTCTTTCAAACCTAAACCAGTGATTGCACGAATTGCTTTAATAACAGCAATCTTGTTTCCGCCGAAATTTGTCATAACAACATCAAATTCGGTTTTTTCTGCAGCAGCTTCGCCAGCACCAGCACCAGCAGCAGGAGCTGCTGCAACTGCAACCGCAGCAGTAACACCAAACTTCTCCTCCATCGCAGAGATCAGCTCTACGACCTCCATTACTGACATGCTTGAGATGCTTTCTAAAATTTCTTCTGTAGTTACAGCCATTTTTTTCCCCAAAATATTACTATTATATAAAGCTTATAGAGTGCTTAAATTATGCAGCTTCTTTTTGATCTTTCAATGCAACCAAAGTCCGCACCAACTTGGTTGGCGTAGCAGCCAAAGTTTGCACCAATTTTTCAACAGGTGCTTTCATAGTTGCCATCAACTGGCCAATAGCTTCATCACGCGTAGGTAATGTAGCAACCGCACTTAAATCAGAAACATTTAGCAGCTGACCTTGAAGTGCAACAACTTTAACAACTAATTTATCATGCGTTTTTGCAAACTCCGAGAGTACTCTTGCTGCCGCACTAGGTTCTTCACCAGAAAACGCCAACATCAAAGGCCCTTTTAATGAGCTTGAAATACAGGCATAATCTGTGCCTTCCACTGCTCTACGAGCCAAGGTATTTCTAACAACCCGCAGAGATACACCTGCTTCCCGCGCTTTCCCACGAAGTTCGGTAATTTCTGCGACTGTCAAACCCCGGTACTCCGCTGCAATCACAGACTGGGCATTGCTCGCTACTTCCGCCACTTCCGCTACAATCGTTTTTTTACTTTCGAGTGTTAGCAAACGTCAATCTCCTGTAATGCAAGTTTCGCCTGCCTACTAATTTCATTTAAATAATGAACAGCCTGGCCTGACCATACTTTTCAATTAAAAATACGGAGCACCATAAAAGTACCCCACCCATTTCAACACTCAATTTTTACTGAGTGTTTTACGGTGATTTAGTCAGAGAATTTTAGCTCTTCCCGGTCATACACACACCGCCTGCGCAGGCTTTAAGTAGTTCAATTTAAGTTAAAAAACACCTACGGTCTTTGACGGCCACCGAAACAAGCCGATAGCCCAAAGTCGATTAATAATCCTTTTACATTGAAAGTGTTGACAAATCAACACCCAGGCCAGGCCCCATCGTAGTGGAAACACTAACCTTTTTAACATAGACCCCTTTTGCAGAGCTAGGCTTTGCTTTAATCAAATCAGAGAGCAATGCTTCAAGATTTTCCTTTAATTGCTGAACATCAAAACTAACCTTGCCTAGAGAACAGTGGATAATTCCTGCCTTATCCGCACGATAACGCACCTGACCTGACTTGGCATTTTTCACAGCCGCTGCAACATTAGGTGTCACAGTACCCACCTTAGGGTTAGGCATAAGACCGCGCGGACCCAATATTTGACCTAACTGACCAACAACACGCATAGCATCAGGTGAAGCAATAACGACATCAAAGTCCATTTGACCACTTTTAACAGTTGCAGCTAAATCGTCCATACCAACGATATCTGCACCCGCCTCTTTCGCAGCGTCAACATTCGCGCCTTGAGTAAATACAGCAACTCGAACTACTTTACCTGTACCATGAGGCAAGACAGTAGAGCTACGAACAACTTGATCTGATTTACGCGGATCAATCCCCAAATTCACGCTGACATCAACAGACTCAACAAACTTCACAGATGACAGCTCTTTCAATAACCCAAAAGCATCGTCAATAGAGTATGCTTTTCCAGCATCAACACGTTCGACGTAAGATTTGGTACGTTTAGTTAATTTAGCCACTACCTAACCCCTTCCGTCTCAATTCCCATGCTACGCGCACTGCCAGCAATAATTCTAACCGCAGAATCTAAATCCTGTGCATTCAGGTCTGGCATTTTTGTGTTGGCAATCTCTTCCAATTGCGCACGAGTTACTTTACCTACTTTATCTGTATGGGGCGTTTTACTACCACTCTTAATACCAGCAGCCTTTTTCAATAGTATAGAAGCGGGAGGCGTTTTAGTTACAAAGGTAAAACTTCTATCTGAATAAACTGTAATGACAACAGGAATAGGCAAACCAGCCTCAAGGCTTTGGGTTTTAGCGTTAAACGCCTTGCAAAACTCCATAATATTCACACCATGCTGCCCCAGCGCAGGGCCTACGGGAGGGCTAGGATTCGCCTGCCCAGCCTTAACCTGAAGCTTAATGTAAGCTTGTACTTTTTTAGCCATCAATCACTCCTAAACGGGTTCAAACGCCTAATCCAGGCTCCCCATAACAAAAAGCCCGGTAGCCATATAAAACCTCCGGGCTAAAACCAACCTATAAAATCAACCCTTTTCTACCTGACCAAACTCTAACTCGACCGGCGTAGAACGACCAAATATTGAAACCGCAACCCGAAGTTTATTTTTTTCGTAATTAACTTCTTCAACAACACCATTAAAATCTGCAAAAGGCCCCTCAAGCACACGCACGACCTCGCCCGTTTCAAACAGTACTTTAGGTTTTGGTTGCTCAACACTATCCTGAACACGCTGCAATATATTATTTGCTTCTTTCTCAGTAATAGGAGCAGGCCGATCCCCTGTTCCACCAACAAACCCCATCACACGAGGAATTTCTCGAACTAAATGCCACGTATCATCATTCATTTCCATCTGTACAAGCACATAACCAGGAAAAAATTTTCGCTCGCTCTTACGTTTCTGGCCAGAACGCATCTCAACGACCTCTTCGGTAGGAACAAGAATCTCACCAAAACTTGATTCGAGATCACTCCGACTTAAACGCTCCTTAAGCGATCGAACAACATGCTTTTCATAACCAGAATAAGCGTGAATTACATACCAACGCAAAGACATAGCCTACCCCACCTGACCGGTTAACTGCTTAACTGCCCACAGTAAAAATGAGTCAAACGCCCACAACATCAATCCAACCAAGATCACCATAACCATGACAATCAATGTTGTTTGACGGGTCTCTTTCATACTTGGCCACACAACTTTGGCAGCTTCCATTTTGGCATCGCCAACAAAAGCCCAAGCCATTCGCCCCAGATTCGTCTGAAAAAATACAGCAAAAGCCAAACCAATCACTACAAGCAACCCAACCACTCGCAGCAACAGTGATTGGTCACCAAAATAATAAAAGAGACTCACACCACCGAACAAAATCAATACAGCGATGAATATTTTTATCTTATCTGCCATCTAATCGTCTACTTAATTTCCATAGAAATAAAAATGGCAGGCCAGGAGGGAATCGAACCCCCAACCTGCGGTTTTGGAGACCGCTGCTCTGCCAATTGAGCTACTGGCCTAAAACGCGGGAAAAGAAGACAAGCTCCACTTCTCCCACAATTAAACTATCAAAAACACTATTCAATAATTTTCGCAACAACACCCGCACCTACGGTACGTCCACCTTCACGTATTGCAAATCGCAACCCTTCTTCCATCGCAATCGGAGCAATCAGACTCACTACCATCTGTACATTATCACCCGGCATGACCATTTC